>NZ_JAUJWZ010000065.1:0-302 GCF_031931925.1 Pseudomonas sp. rhizo66 | reverse complement strand
ATCGAACCACCCTCGGCCACGGAACCGGTCGCGCTCAGCGACAGGTTGGTGGTGTCGGCGACATCGGTAACAGTGGTCGATACCGGGGTCTTGTCGGCGACCAGATCTTCGTAATTACCACCGGAAACACCGGTGATCGAGTTGGTCAGCGGCGCATTGCCGGCCAACGCATCGTTCGGTGCGGTGGTGGTCACGGTGCCGGTAGTTTTGCCGACTTCAATCGTAATGCTCTGACCGTTGGCCAGGGTCACCACGACAGGCGAACCGGTGACCGGCGCGCCAACAGTGGCGGTATAGGTGAC
>NZ_JAUJWZ010000064.1:0-335 GCF_031931925.1 Pseudomonas sp. rhizo66 | reverse complement strand
GAAGGCCAGGTCCTTCAGCCGGTCATGCTCGGCACCACCCCCGGCCTCAAACCGTACCTGCCTGAGCTGCCAACGCGCCCCATCACCCACAACGACATCGTCGCGGCCGAACCACTGTTGTACAACATCGAGGGCACACACCTGGCCCCGGTCAACGGCGGCACGGCGGAGTTCTACTACCAACTGCTGATTCCGAGCGCAGTGCTCAACACGCTGGACGCATTCGAGGCCACCCGCGCCATTCGCGAGTCGATCCACAGCGACATCCTGCGCGTCGGCGAAGCACGCCAGGAACTGCCGCAACCGGAAGTGGCCGGTGTGCTGGACGGCGTCCT
>NZ_JAUJWZ010000063.1:0-395 GCF_031931925.1 Pseudomonas sp. rhizo66 | reverse complement strand
TTGATGGGCTGTTCGGAATTAGCGTTCGACTCGGTATCCCAAGTCGGCGTATCTCTCCCAGCCCGCGCGGTCAGTCCCCTCTCCCTCTGGGAGAGGGCTAGGGTGAGGGGCCTTTGATCTGCCTTTAGCTTTGGATTTAGCTTTTGATCTTGATGTGGCTTTTGATCTTTTGCCCCATCGGCAGGCCGAGCGAAGGTGTTCATCCGGGGTTAGGCGCGCAGCGCCGTGCGGCGCAGCCGCATTCATCGAGAGGAGGTGCAGCGAAGCAAACCGTAGGCGATGCCCCCGGATGGACACCGTAGCGAGGGAACACTGAGCCTCAGCGAAGTGCCGTACGCAAGGGGCAAAGCCTTTTGCTTACTTTTCGGCGTTTGGAAAAGTGAGTCGCTGTAAGA
>NZ_JAUJWZ010000062.1:0-410 GCF_031931925.1 Pseudomonas sp. rhizo66 | reverse complement strand
GTGAATGTGCCCGGGGTTACCGGTCCGGTGGGTACGCGGTCAGCGCCTTGCACATCGTTGGTCAGGACGTTGCCGGTCAGGGTCAGTTGGCTTTCTGACGCGGTTCCGTTGCTGTCGTCGTTGGCTTTTGGCAGGTCGTCGACGATGTTGACGTCCAGCGTGCCATTGGCGGTGGTGCCGTTATCGTCGACTACCGTGACGGCGAACTGCTCAGGCAGATTGTTCGCACCGTCGGCGTTCGGATGGGCTTCGTTATCGGCCAGGGTGTAGCTGTAACTCACCACGCCGGTAGCAGCGTTGAAACCGGTAATGGTCAGTGTGCTGCCCAACGGCGTGGTGATCGATTGCGGGAAACCTGCCGCTACACCGTTGGTGACGACGGCGATGCCGCCGACGGTCAGGGTTGTGAC
>NZ_JAUJWZ010000061.1:0-436 GCF_031931925.1 Pseudomonas sp. rhizo66 | reverse complement strand
GGCAACACCTACCAGGAAGGCCACGAAGACCAGGTTATGGTTCAGGCTTTCACCCACGACGTGATCATCCCGCGTGACCCACAATCCGGTCAGCCAACCGGTCAGCGCGTTCACAAGCCAGTTGTGATCACCAAGGTCTACGACAAGGCTTCGCCTCTGCTGCAAGCGGCTCTGACCTCCGGCGAGCGCATGAGCGAAATCGTTATCCAGTGGTACCGTACTTCTGCTCAAGGTACTCAAGAGCACTACTACACCACCAAACTGGAAGACGCGATCATCGTCGCCATCAACAACAAAATGCACAACTGCCAGGATCCAGGCAACGCGCACTTCACCCACCTGGAAGAAGTGCAGTTCACCTACCGCAAAATCACCTGGACCCACGAAGTATCCGGTACTTCGGGTTCCGATGACTGGCGTGCTCCAGTCGTTTAAT
>NZ_JAUJWZ010000060.1:0-442 GCF_031931925.1 Pseudomonas sp. rhizo66 | reverse complement strand
CCGAGGTGTTTGGTAGAGTTACGCCGACGTGAAAGTCCGAGTTGAACGCAAATTTTCACAGGCCCACCATCGACTCCCTCTCCCTCGGGAGAGTGCTGGGCGGGCGGCGTTCCGATGAGGGGCAAGAGCACCACAAACCCAAAGCCGAACACCCGCTCTTCACCACTCAATAGGCCGAGTGTCAGCTCGCCTGCTTTTGATCTTGATCCACGGGCGACGTCGGAAGGCTGAGTGGAGGGATTGATCCGGGCGTGGGAGCGCAGCGACCGTTCGACGAAGTCGAACACATCGAGAGGAGGTGCAGCGAAGCAAACCGTAGGCGATGCCCCCGGATCGATCCCGGAGCGAAGGAATCCCGAGCCCCAGCGAGCGGGCCGCACGCAGGAGCAAGCCTTTTTGGTTACTTTTTCGGCGTCTGGAAAAAGTGACCCGCCGTAAGGGC
>NZ_JAUJWZ010000059.1:0-541 GCF_031931925.1 Pseudomonas sp. rhizo66 | reverse complement strand
CCGCGCAGACCGGAGGTGAAGCATGAGTGCGCACATTTCCATGACCCACAACGAGGACAGCATTCCAGTATTGCTGGTCTCCGCCGAAGCCCCGCTGGATGTCTTGCACAACAGCGCGGCCAGTCGCTTTCTGGCGGTGACGCAGATGATGGAAAGTCTGGCCAGCCTGGATATCTCGTCTGCAAAGGGTGCTGATGTACAGCAACTGGCCCATGCCGCCGCGATGTTGCTGCGTGATGGTTGTGACGTAATGGATGTGCTGGGGCGGCAGATTCGCTTGCGGGTCTGATGTGCAAACGCTTGAGGGGTGAAAATCTCTCCGCACAAAGCGTTCCACTCCTCCTGTAATCCAGGTTCACGCGCTACCGCTCATCGGTTTCATACCCGCACCTGTCAGGTCTGACAGGTGCGCAATCCCACCAATGCGCTTTCAATCACTCCGTTACCTCACCGAACGGAGCTCGCCACCATGACCAACCCAACACCGGATGCCCTGAAGTCCCTTTACTTCCCTGCCCTGAACACGCTCGACCCAGCGGAG
>NZ_JAUJWZ010000058.1:0-558 GCF_031931925.1 Pseudomonas sp. rhizo66 | reverse complement strand
GGGCTGGGGCACCCTGCGTTACCGCTACGACGCCTGCGGCCAGCTCAAGCGCCTGCGTCTGCCGGACAACAGCCTGCTCGATTACCACCACGCCAAGGGCGGCGCGCTGAACGGCATCGACCTCAACGGCGCGCCGCTGACTCGTCACGCCTACCAGTCCGGGCGCGAACTGCGACGCCAGCAGGGTCTGCTGCTCAGCGAATACACCTACGACGATCAAGGACGATTACTCGCCCACGCCGTAGGCCATCAGCGCGATGCATTGTACCGCCGCGATTATGCCTACAACGCCAACGGCAATCTCGCGCACATCGCCGACAGCCGTCACGGCCAGCGCACCTACGGCTACGACGCCCTTGACCGCCTCATCCGCGTACGCCACTCGCGCGACGAACTGCCGGAATCCTTCGCCCACGACCCGGCCGGCAACCTGCTGATGCAGGACCGCCCCGGCCCGAGCCAGATCCAGGGCAACCGCCTGCTGATGCAGGGCGACCGCCACTACGACTACGACGCCTTCGGCAACCTGATCCGCGAACGCCGTGGCCGCGCGCAGAC
>NZ_JAUJWZ010000057.1:0-565 GCF_031931925.1 Pseudomonas sp. rhizo66 | reverse complement strand
CAGGTTGTCTCTGTTGGTGACGACGTAGTAGACCTTGACGCTCAAACCATCGAAACGCTGGATATCGCTCTGGGCAACGGCGCGCAAGACGGGCTCGCCATCCGCGATGTTGCCGACCTGGCGTGCGTCCTCGTAGTAAACCGTGTCGCCGCCGGGCGCCTTTGCCTCCCAGATCACGTTCAGCAGATCACTGCCGTTGCGACCGACGTACCACGGCGCACTCACCGTCGCCCACGGCGTATCGACTGGCAACGTCCCGCCGGGTGCCTCGACGACGCTAGGCGCGGGCAGTCGGCTGATGTCACCGACGACGCTGACGCTGGCGTTTTTCGAGGGGCGGTCGGACTCATTTTCGCGGCGCCGGATAAAGCCCACCGATGCGCTGCCCTTGGCGATGGCGCGTACGGCTTCGTTGGGGATGATGAACTCGAGATGAAAGTTCACGAATTTCACCGCCATCGATAATGGGCCGACGATAATTTGCGGGCCTTGGGCAGGCGTGCCGGTCCAGGTCAGGAGCACTTCATCGCCCACGTCAAAGTCGGCATCTGGTGTGGATACGTGC
>NZ_JAUJWZ010000056.1:0-565 GCF_031931925.1 Pseudomonas sp. rhizo66 | reverse complement strand
GGTGGCTTCGCTGTTGGTGACGACGTAGTAGACCTTGACGCTCAAACCATCGAAACGCTGGATATCGCTCTGGGCAACGGCGCGCAAGACGGGCTCGCCATCCGCGATGTTGCCGACCGGGCGCGGGTCCTCATAGTAAACCGTGTCGCCGCCGGGCGCCTTTGCCTCCCAGATCACGTTCAGCAGATCACTGCCGTTGCGACCGACGTACCACGGCGCACTCACCGTCGCCCAAGGCGTATCGACTGGCAACGTCCCGCCGGGCGCCTCGGCAACGCTAGGCGCGGGCAGTCGGCTGATATCGCCTACGACGCTGACACTGGCGTTTTTCGAGGGACGGTCGGACTCATTTTCGCGGCGCCGGATAAAGCCCACCGATGCGCTGCCCTTGGCGATGGCGCGCACGGCTTCGTTGGGGATGATGAACTCGAGATGAAAGTTCACGAACTTCACCGCCATCGATAATGGGCCGACGATAATTTGCGGGCCTTGGGCAGGCGTGCCGGTCCAGGTCAGGAGCACTTCATCGCCCACGTCAAAGTCGGCATCTGGTGTGGATACGTGG
>NZ_JAUJWZ010000055.1:0-672 GCF_031931925.1 Pseudomonas sp. rhizo66 | reverse complement strand
CGACGCCGACTTCAAAAACCTCCACGGCGGTGGCAACGGCACAGAGACCTTCGCCTACACCATTACCGATTCCGATGGCGATACCAGCACCGCGAACCTCGTCCTGCAGATCCACAACAATGACGATCCGGTGATTATCAACGGCCTCGATGTGAATGGCGGCGAACTCACCGTTTACGAAAAAAATCTCACTGACGGCAGTGCACCAGATTCCACCGCGCTAACCCAAAGCGGCACGTTCACTATCACTGCACTCGATGGCGTCACAACCCTGACCGTCGGCGGCATCGCCGTCGTCACCAACGGTGTAGCGGCAGGTTTCCCGCAATCGGTCACCACGCCGCTGGGCAGCACACTGACCATCACCGGTTTCAACGCTGCTACCGGCGTGGTGAGTTACAGCTACACCCTGGCCGATAACGAAGCCCATCCGAACGCCGACGGCGCGAACAATCTGCCTGAGCAGTTCGCTGTCACGGTGGTCGACGATAACGGCACCACCGCCAATGGCACGCTGGACGTCAACATCGTCGACGACCTGCCAAAAGCCAACGACGACAGCAACGGAACCGCGTCAGAAAGCCAACTGACCCTGACCGGCAACGTGTTGACCAACGATGTGCAAGGCGCTGACCGCGTACCCACCGGACCGGTAACCCCGGGCACATTCAC
>NZ_JAUJWZ010000054.1:0-770 GCF_031931925.1 Pseudomonas sp. rhizo66 | reverse complement strand
ACTTTGACGTCGTCGTCACCCAGTTCGTCGAGATCCACACGAGTGGTCGGCTGGCCTTTGACCAGCACCAGCGGTGGGTTCAGGCGGTCACCGTTCATATCGACCAGCACCGATTGCAGGGCCGACCACGGTGCGCGCTCGTCCGGGTAGTTGCCGCAGCGGTCGACCACCTGAAACGCCACCGCCACCGCTGAGCCATCGCCGGCGGCTTTGATCAGGTCGTAATCGAAAGTGATGTCGATGGGGTTTTTCAGTGGATCCGCGGCTTGTTCCGGGGTGACCAGATGCATCACTTGCTGGCTGCCCCAGCGGGCGTGGATGCGGTCGTAGCGAGTCAGGTTGCGGTAGGGAACGATGCGCATCGTCACCACGCCGTTTTGCGGAAAGTCCTGATCGACTTCGTAGCGGTCGAGGGAAAAGTTGAGGTCGGAGTGGCCGTCATCGCCGGGGATGTCATCGTATTCGCCGGGGCGGGTCAGTTTGACCAGCAGCTTCAAGCGGGGTCTGGATTCTTCGCCGGGATAGTTCTTTCCGGAAATCTTGTAGTAAACGTTGGTGGCATCACCGTCGAGCACAAAGTCCTTGGCCAGGGTGAAGATCACATCCCGATTGAGTTCGGACTCGTATTGAATGGTCTTGCTCCACACCTCCTGCGTAGCGTTGTTCCAAAACACATCGACCCGGTCGCCGATGTCCATGTCGAGCCAGGCAGGCACAGTGCCTTGCAAACCGTTTTCCACGCCACGAATGGGGATGCCGCCATCGTAGTC
>NZ_JAUJWZ010000053.1:0-803 GCF_031931925.1 Pseudomonas sp. rhizo66 | reverse complement strand
GAAGGCAAGAGTGATCAACCGCTGCTGGTCAGCGGCCACTTCCTCGCACTGACCGCGCACCCGAAAGCCAAATGGAACGACCTCTGGTTGCTGACCGAAGTCCTCCACGAAGGCAAGCAGCCACAAGTGCTGGAAGAGTCGGTGACCAGTGACACCACCGCACTGAAAGACGATTTCCACCAGGGCTACCGCAACCGCTTTCAGGCCACCCCGTGGGACGTGCCGAACCGCCCGCCCCTGCGCCACCCGAAACCGCGCATCCTCGGCAGCCAGAGCGCCGTGGTCACCGGCCCGAAAGGCGAAGAGATCCATTGCGACCAGTACGGCCGCGTCAAAGTCCAGTTCCACTGGGACCGCGAAGGCCAGGCCGACGACAAAACCAGCTGCTGGCTGCGCGTCTCCAGCGCCTGGGCTGGCGCGCAATACGGCGGCATCGCCATCCCACGCATCGGCATGGAAGTGCTGGTCACCTTCCTTGAAGGCGACCCCGATCAACCGCTGATCAGCGGCTGCCTGTACCACAAGGAAAACACCGTTCCCTATCCACTGCCGGCAAACAAGACCCGCAGCACCTTCAAAACCCTCAGCTCCATGGGCGGTGGCGGCTACAACGAACTGCGCATCGAAGACAAAAAGGGTCAGGAGCAGATCTACCTGCACGCCCAGCGCGACTGGGACGAAAACATCGAGCACGACCAGAAAATCCGCGTCGGCAACGAACGCCACGACACCGTCGAAAAGAACAGCTACAGCGAATTCAAGGCCGAAGAACACCACACCGTCTACGCCGACCGCAAAGTCGA
>NZ_JAUJWZ010000052.1:0-976 GCF_031931925.1 Pseudomonas sp. rhizo66 | reverse complement strand
TACGGCTGATCGTTACAAGCATCGGCCAGCTCTGCTGGTCGATGTTGTTTACGCCCCTCCAGAATTTCGCGTACGTTGAGCCGCTTTGCGGTCGTCGACGAACGCCGCTGTACAGCACGAGGAACAAGGGATGTTCGCGCCGGCCAATGAAACCCACTTTGCCCTGACCATCGAAGGGCTATCCGCCGATTTCCAGGTGTTTACCCTCACCGGTCGGGAAGCCATCAGCCAGCCTTTTGTCTTCGAGGTGGAGCTGGTCAGTGAGCAGCCGTCGCTGGACCTCGAAACCCTGCTGCACAAACCGGCCTTCCTGCAACTGTCGCCCGACGGCAGCGGCATCCACGGCCAGATCTATCGCGCCGCGCAAGGTGACTCGGGCAAACGCCTGACCCGTTATTCAGTGACCCTGCGCCCACAACTGGCGTACCTGGCGCATCGCGTCAATCAACGCATCTTCCAGAACCTCACGGTGCCGAAAATCATCGGCATGGTCCTTGAAGAGCACGGCATCCAAAGCAACGCCTACGAATTCAAGACCGGTTCGATCTATCCCGAGCGCATCTACTGCGTGCAGTACGATGAATCGGACCTGCATTTCATCCAGCGCCTGTGCGAGGAAGAAGGTATTCACTACCACTTCGAACACACGGCGACGGCGCACAAACTGGTGTTTGGCGATGACCAGACGGTATTCCCGAAACTCAAGCCTGTGGCCTATCAGCAAGACTCCGGCATGGTCGCCAGCGACCCGGTGATCAAGCGCTTCGACCTGCGCCTGGAAACCCGCACCAGCCGCACCACCCGCCGCGATTACGATTTCGAAAAACCACGCATCACCTTGGAAAGCGAACAGCGCGGCGACGCCCTGCCCGACCTCGAAGACTACGACTACCCGGGTCGCTTCATCGACCGCGAGCGCGGCAAGCACCTGGCCAAACGCGCCCTCGAACGCCATCGCAGCGACTTCCAGCTCGCC
>NZ_JAUJWZ010000051.1:0-1060 GCF_031931925.1 Pseudomonas sp. rhizo66 | reverse complement strand
TGTCGCGGTGTAAACAATCGAACCGCCTTCAGCCACGGTGCCGGTCGCGCTTAGCGTCAGGTCGGTGGTGTCCGTGGTGTCGGTGACGGAGGTGGTGACCGGGGTTTTGTCGGCCACGAGGTTTTCGTAATTGCCGCCGGAAACGTCGGTGATCGCGTTGGTGATCGGCGCGTGGCCGGTCAGCGCATCATTCGGTGCGGTGGTGGTCACGGTGCCGGTGGTTTTGCCGACTTCGATGGTGATGTTCTGACCGTTGGCCAGGGTCACGACTACCGGCGAGCCGGTAACTGGCGCGCCGACAGTAGCGGTGTAGGTGACGGTGCCGCCCTCAGCCACAGTGGTGTCGGCCGTCAGCTTCACTGTCGAAGTGTCGATGGTGTCGGTGACTTCGGTCACGGCTGGCGTGGTGCTCGGAACCAGGTTCTCGAAGTTGCCGCCCGTAGCATCCTTGATAGTGACTTCGACCTTGCCGGCGTCTTTATAGACGTCATCGGCAGGCGCAGGAACGGTCACGGTGCCGGTGGTTTTGCCCGCTTCGATGGTGATTACCGAACCGTTCGACAGGGTCACGGTGACAGGCGAACCGGCTGCGTTAGTCAGGGTCGCGGTGTAAGTAATCTGGCCGCCTTCAGCCACGGTCCCCGTCGCGCTTAGCGTCAGGTCGGTGGTGTCAGTGGTGTCGGTGACCGTGGTGCTGACAGGGGTTTTGTCGGCGACGAGGTTTTCGTAATTACCGCCGCTTACGTCAGTGATCGCGTTGGTCAGCGGCGCGTGGCCAGTCAGCGCATCGTTCGGTGCGGTGGTGGTCACGGTGCCGGTGGTTTTGCCGACCTCAATGGTGATGTTCTGACCATTGGCCAGGGTCACCACGACCGGCGAACCGGTGACCGGCGCGCCAACAGTGGCGGTATAGGTGACAGTGCCACCTTCAGCGACCGAGGTGTCAGCCGTGAGCTTCACGGTCGATGTGTCGATGGTGTCGGTGACTTCGGTCACGGCTGGAACGGTGCTCGGCACCAGATTCTCGAAATTGCCGCCGGACACATCCTTGATGGTCACT
>NZ_JAUJWZ010000050.1:0-1140 GCF_031931925.1 Pseudomonas sp. rhizo66 | reverse complement strand
CATCCCTTTCAAGGTCTTCGGTAAAATCGCTGAAATTTCATTCAGGGATCCCCAAACGATGTGGGCCGATGTTCTAGCGCGTTTCGAGAAAAAAGCACCTGCCAGTGTCATGGCCAAATTGGCACTGGAGCAGGCTATTGCCCCTGAGTGGGTCGATCAGGTTTTCGAAGAACATCGGCAGCGGCAGTATTCTCGTGAACTACTGTTCTCGACCATCATCAAGCTGATGTCCCTTGTTTCATTGGGCTTGAAGCCATCCCTGCACGCCGCCGCGCGGCAACTGGAAGATCTCCCTGTCAGCTTGGCGGCCCTCTACGACAAGATCAGTCGTACCGAGCCCACGCTGTTGCGCGCTCTGGTTACGGGCTGTGCGCAACGGCTGACTCCAACCATCAAAGAACTGGGTTGCACGACGATGCTGCCGGACTGGCAGGTTCGAGTGGTAGACGGCAATCACCTGGCATCCACTGAGAAGCGTCTGGGGGCTTTACGCCACGAACGCGGCGCTGCTCGTCCTGGCTTTTCGGTGGTTGTCTACGACCCCGACCTGGATCAGGTCATCGACCTTCAGGCGTGTGAGGATGCCTACGCAAGCGAGCGTGTTTGTGTGCTGCCTCTATTGGCTGATGCCGAGCCGGGCCAAGTGTGGCTGGCTGATCGACTCTACTGCACGCTCCCGGTGATGGAGGCTTGTGAGCAGGTCCAAACTTGCTTTGTCATTCGTCAGCAGGCCAAGCATCCTCGCTTGATTCAAGAGGGTGAGTGGCAAGAGCCAGTGCCTGTGGAAACAGGCACTGTGCGTGAGCAGATCATCCAGATCAGAGGCGGTTATCAATGTCGGCGTGTCGAGCTGACGCTTCATTCGCCAACAGACTCGGGTGACAGCAGCTTGATGTTCTGGAGCAATCTGCCCCAGAGCGTCAGTGCGCAGCAGATCGCGCAACTCTATCGCCGCCGCTGGAGCATTGAAGGTATGTTCCAGCGACTGGAAGCGATCCTGGAAAGTGAAATCGAAACCCTTGGCAGCCCAAAGGCTGCCTTACTCGGGTTCGCCACTGCGGTATTGGCCTACAACGTCCTGGCCGTCCTCAAACGCAGCGTCGAGCAAGCTCATCGGGAGACCCAGCCTGAAGGATGGGA
>NZ_JAUJWZ010000049.1:0-1256 GCF_031931925.1 Pseudomonas sp. rhizo66 | reverse complement strand
TGCAGTGGTCTAATTTCCCCGGACACCTCGATAGGTGGAAAATACATCTATTGAGGAGTTATTCATGACTAAAAAACGCAGGGCATTCGACGACAGCTTCAAGCTGCAAGTCGTGAAGATGATCAAGGATCAGGGACTCACCGTTGTGCAGGTTTGCCAGGATCTGAACATTGGTGAGACAGCCGTTCGACGCTGGATTCAGCAATACGAGGCAGAGCAACTGGGGCAGGCCGGAATCGGCAAGCCATTAACGGCGGAACAGCAGCGCATTCGGCAGTTGGAGCAGGAAAATCGGCAGCTCAAGATGGACAACGACATCTTAAAAAAGGCTACCGCCTTCTTTGCCCGCGAGCTGAAGTAACGTATCGACTGGTTCGGCAGCTGCAACAGAAGGCTTACTCGCTAGCGCATGTCTGTCGTTTATTGAGCGTCAGTCGCTCTGGTTTCTATGAAGCGCAGAAGCGTGCTGAAGCGCCTGTTCTCCGGAACTGTGCTGTCGTTGTGCAACTCAAGGCATCTTTTGCTGAAAGTGGTGGCTGCTACGGCAGTCGCCCTTTGCGTGATGCTTTACGTGAGAAAGGCATATTTGTTGGGTTGTATAGAATCCGCCGCTTGATGCGCGCCCACGGGCTACGCTCGGCCTGGAAGCGCAAATTTGTACACACCACCGATAGCAATCATGACCTGCCGGTTGCCGGGAATGTACTGAACCGCAAATTTGATCCAGCGGCACCAAACAAGGCTTGGGTGGCTGACATCACCTACATACGAACCCGAAGTGGCTGGCTCTATCTAGCCGTTGTACTGGACTTGTTCTCACGCAAGATAGTGGGCTGGTCGATGGCCCCGAACATGCCGGCAGAGCTGGTGTGCACCGCGATGCAACTGGCCATCGCACAGCGTCAACCGCCACCAGGTCTGATTGCCCACTCGGATCGCGGCAGCCAATATGCCAGTGCCAGTTATAGAGAGTTACTGGCAAGAAACGACATGCAGCAGAGCATGAGCCGTAAAGGTAATTGCTGGGATAACGCAGTAATGGAACGCTTCTTCCTGAGCTTGAAAATGGAGCGGGTATGGCGACGTGACTACGCCAACCATGCTGAAGCGATTCGTGACATCACCGAGTACATCGTTGGATTTTACAACAACGAACGGTTGCACTCGAAACTGGGTTATCTGCCACCGACCGCTTATGAGCGGGCGATGGCGTCAAAACCACCTATCGAGGTGTCCGGAATTAGTTGACCACTGCA
>NZ_JAUJWZ010000048.1:0-1271 GCF_031931925.1 Pseudomonas sp. rhizo66 | reverse complement strand
CAAAAAGACCGTTCCGGTTCGCTGCTCACGGACAGCTTTTCCCTGGCCGGCCAGCCGCTGCGGGAAACCCGCACGTTCCACGACGGTGAACCGTTCACCACTCACCATGCGTTCAACCCGCTCGGCGCGCTGCTGGAACAGACCGACGCCGGCAGCCATCGGCGACGCTCGCGCTACGGCCTGGCCGGGCAACTCAAGCACGTCGAGCTACTGATCAGTGGCGCGTCTGACTGGCAAACAGTGTTGGAGAACGCGCAGTACAACGCCAACGAGCAGATCATCGAACAACTGGCCGGCAATCGCGTCCTCAGTCAGTGGACGTATGACCCGGCGGACGGCCGTTTGCACACTCAGTCCAGCCGCAAGGACGGCGGCGCAGTCCTGCAGAACCTCGAATATTTCTACGACCGCGTCGGCAATATCACCCGCATTGAAGACCACGCGTTTCAGCCACGTTACTTCGCCAACCAGTTGATCGATGGCCACCGGGACTTCACCTACGACTCGCTCTATCGGTTGACCAGCGCCACCGGCTACGACGACGCCCCGCCGCCGGACATTCCCGGCCTGCCGCAACCGGGCGACCCGAACAATCGCCTCAACTACACCCAGACCTATCGGTACGACAACGGCGGCAACCTGTTCGAACTGAGTCATGTACGCGCGGGCAACAACTCGACCCGGCAAATGTTCATCGACCCGAAGAGCAATCGCGGGGTGCGCTGGAAAACCGGCGACGAGCCGCCGGATTTCGATGAGCTGTTCGACAGTCACGGTAACCAGAAAGCGATGCACCCCGGCAAGCCGCTGACCTGGAATGCCCGCGATGAGCTGGAAAACGTGACGCTGATCCAGCGTGAGGACGGTTCCAATGATGCCGAGTACTACCGTTACAGCCAGGGCATGCGCGTGTTCAAACGCCACGAAACCTTCGCGGCCAACGCCGAGCATTTTCATCAGGTGCGCTACCTGCCGGGGCTGGAAATCCGCACCCGCGACAACGGCGAAGAACTGCACGTCATCACGCTCGGCAACGCCCGTTGCCTGCATTGGGCAGCGAAAAAACCCGATGCAATCGCCAATGACCAAATGCGTTACAACCTCGAAGATCATCTCCGCTCCAGCGTGATGGAACTGGATCAAGCTGCCGTGATGATCAGTCAGGAAGGCTATTACCCCTTTGGCGAAACCGCGTGGATGGCACCGGATTCGGAAACCACGTATCGCTTCATCCGTTATTCGGGCAAGGAGATGGACGTCAGCGGTTTGTA
>NZ_JAUJWZ010000047.1:0-1292 GCF_031931925.1 Pseudomonas sp. rhizo66 | reverse complement strand
GGGTGGGTAAAGACCGGGTACATCCTTTACGTTTGAGACCGGGGACATGGTTTACAGGTATTAATCATGGTCAGGAGGTGCTGACCATGCCCTGGAATCAAGAGTCCCCAATGGATCAACGAGTGAAGTTAGTCAGTGACTGGCTTAGCGGGAGCTACACCAAGAGCCAATTAAGCCGGCGCTATGGCGTCAGCCGTCCAACCATCGACAAGTGGCTGGAGCGGTATGCAGCGTTGGGCGTGGATGGCTTGAAAGAGCAATCGCGCAAGCCGTTGAACTGTCCTCATCAAACGCCCGACGAAATCATTGCCACGCTGCTGACCAAGAAAAACGAGCACCCCGATCGGGGACCCAAACAGATCATTGATCGCCTGCGCGTTTCCGATCCGCATATCCAATGGCCGGCGGCGAGTACCGCCGGGGAGTGGTTGAAGAAAGCTGGTTTGGTGGTGGCGCGACGGCCCTATCCCCCGCGTCCCCGTGCTCCAACACATTTGCGTCCGGTCGACGCGCCCAACCAGACTTGGTGCGCTGATTACAAAGGGCAGTTCAAAATGCAGGACGGTAATTGGTGCTATCCGCTGACCATTACCGATCAGATGAGCCGCTTTTTATTCGTCTGTCGCGCTTTGCCCAGTACGCACGGAGCGCCGACGCGGGAAGGCTTCGAGTGGGCTTTTCGAGAATATGGGCTGCCGGATGTGATCCGCACTGACAATGGCGCTCCTTTCGCGTCGACAGGTCTGGCGCGACTTTCGAAATTATCGGTTTGGTTCATCAGGCTTGGAATCCATGTCGAAACGATTACGCCTGGCCGTCCCGACCAAAATGGTCGACATGAACGGATGCATCGAACGCTAAAGGCAGCAGTGCCACCGGCGGAAAACCTAGTGCGCCAGCAGCTGGCTTTTCAGGATTTCATCCAAGACTTCAACCACCACCGACCGCACACCGCGCTGGGCATGAAACCGCCGGCATCTGTCTATCGCCCGTCGATACGCGCTTATCCCGGTTATTTGCCTGCGCTTGAATACGGTTCCGATGTTGAAGTACGCAAGGTTCGGTCAAATGGGGAAATTAAATGGAAAGGACAGCTGATTTTTCTTGGAGAGGCTCTGATTGGAGAGGATATCGCGCTGAAGGAAGTGGCTGATGACGCTTGGGAACTGTACCTTTGCAGCCACTGTTTAGGCAGGCTTGAAAACGGCGCCAAACGCGTTTCAAGCCTGTAAAGGTGTAAACGATGTCCCCGGTCTAATTTGTAAAGGATGTGCCGGTCTCTACAGTGAGGG
>NZ_JAUJWZ010000046.1:0-1324 GCF_031931925.1 Pseudomonas sp. rhizo66 | reverse complement strand
TGAGGGATCCCCGATTTTTCTTACAGAAAATCAAGAAGTTGGAATATTGAAGAGGCCTGCATGAGTCGGCAACTTGGTTTGCACCACACAAATACAAGAAACCGAACCCATGCAAGCCATCCGATTTTTGCACAGAGCGCTCGCTCAAGCACTGCCCTCTATCCATTCTCGCCGCCTGACATCACTGATGAGTTGTGTCAGTTCGTTACTGCATGGACGTCGACTGACACTGACCGCTCTTGGTCGCTTCATGACGGGGCGTGCTTATCCCAAGCATTCGATCAAGCGCGTGGATCGGTTGCTGGGCAATCAACACTTGAGATCAGAGCGTCCATTGTTCTATTGGGTAATGCTTCGGGCATTGCTGGGTTCGTTGAAGCATCCTTTGATCCTGGTCGACTGGTCTCGAATTGACGCTTCAGGCACAGCCTTTTTGCTAAGAGCATCGATCCCTCTGGCGGGGCGCTCATTTCCGGTTTATGAAAGCGTTCATGAGCGCGAGAGCTGTCCCAAGTATCAAAATCGCCTACTCAAAACGCTGGCCGAATTGCTACCTGTTGACTGCATCCCGATTCTGGTCACCGATGCGGGTTTTCGGCGACCGTGGATGAAGGCTGTCGCCGCGCAGGGCTGGTATTACGTCGCGCGGATAAGGAATCGCGAACTTTATCGTCGCGATCAAACTGACTGGCAACCGGTGAAGAATTTGTATGCATTGGCCGCCGCCTCACCCAAGGCACTTGGCCGTGTCGAGATGACGCGAAGCGCCCCACACTTCATCGATTTGTATTGCGTACGACACTGCGCCAAGGGCCGCAAACACCAACGCGTCACGGGTTCAATTGCCAAGAGTAAGCTCAGTCGACAGTCCGCAAGACGTGAGCGTGAACCGTGGTTGCTGGCCAGCAATTTAGTTCAGGGCGAGTGGAATCCGGCAAAGATCGTGGCGGTTTACAAACGACGCATGCAAATTGAGGAGGGTTTCAGGGATGTGAAAAGTGAGCACTTGGGATTGGGCTTGAATCTACATCGCAGCCATTGCCTGCATCGTATTGAGATACTGCTGTTGATTGCAGCTCTCGCCAATTACCTGCTCTTTTTAACGGGGCTTCAGGCTCGAAAAAGTAACTTGGAGCGGCGATATCAAAGCAACAGCCTCAGAGAACGACGAGTGCTTTCATTGTGGCGCCTTGGCCTGGAATACTGGCGCAGGTGCACAGAGTTCGGAGGCAGCGGAGACTGGGAAAGATTGGAGAAAGCTCTGCGCGATGAGGTGCATCATCAGGCGCAGAGCCTGGAGTAGATTTGTGGGGATCCCTCAGGG
>NZ_JAUJWZ010000045.1:0-1461 GCF_031931925.1 Pseudomonas sp. rhizo66 | reverse complement strand
CTACTACGGCGCACGCTATTACGCAGCGTGGTTGCAGCGCTGGATCAGTGCCGATCCGGCGGGGGATGTGGATGGGCTGAATCTGTACGGATTCGTCGGCAACAACCCGTTAACTTTTGTGGATGAGCAAGGCAACAGCAAAGAGAAATTCGATATCGTCAATTTCTCAAACTTCGTGACCACTCTGGGTGATTACTCCGCCACAACGCTTGACCAGATGCTGAAAGTTTCAAGTGGACAGTACGGCACTGAATTGCTGTCGAATGTTGTTGCAGAATCACTGATAGGCACTGCCGGCTTCTTCGCTGGTTATTTCGGCGGCGGGTTCGCAGGCTCAACACTTGCCACCGGCATGCCCGCCGCCGTCGGCTACTTGTTCGAGATGATTGCCATGCACGTCAGCGGCGATATCGGCGAGGCGATGGCCAGAAAATACACGTCCTTTGCAAATATGACAGTCCCATTGATTCCACAAACTTCGGCAATGAGCGTCGCAGCCATTGATCAAAAGGTCGGCATTACAGAGCGTTCATCGAGTTTCACGCCGGCCGATGCAGCCAACACCTTATTGGCCCGCGGCGTCGGATCATATCTTCCAGGCGTGGGCGCGGCGCTTAATATCGGTTCGCGGGTGCAGGAGGTGGAGGACATTAAACAGGGTCTCGATCCGGTCAAGATTGAAAAAATCGAAACGATGCTCGCCGACTGGAAACAAGCCCTCACTTCGCGAATGGCCGATATCGAGAAAGCCTTCAGACGCGTAGGACAAAACACGATCAATTCGGCTGACGTGCTACCTGACAAGAGCCGCTTAATGGGCGCCAAGACCATTCGGCTCAATACCTTGCGAGAGCAGACCAGTGCGATCCTGGGATATATCGAAAGCAGCCAGACCACCCTGAGGTGGTACAAAGAGGACTTGCTGACAGACAACAGATTTTTGCGTGAACAAGCGAAACCCGTGTCGAAATTTCAGACATTTGTTAAGCCCTTCACCAAACACAAATTCACATGAAATACGACCCCGTTTATAGACGCACTCCAACTGTGGCAGTGATCGATGGCCGGGGCTCGCCGATCCGTCAGGTCAGTTACTTGCGCACTCAGGCAGACGACACACCAAAAGCACTCGTGTCACGTCAGCAACACGATGTGGCCGGCCGTCTGGTAGCGCAGCAGGATCCACGTCTGGCCACTGCGAACCTCACTAACGTCTACTCACTGAACGGTGATGTGGTATTGACCGACAGCGTCGACGCCGGTTGGCGCCTGACCCTGCCGGGGCTTGCCGCTGAGCCATTGCAACGCTGGGATCAGCGCCGTAGCCATTGGCAGACGACCTTCGATGAGCAACTGCGGGTGATCGCGGTCGAGGAAAATGGCCAACCCGATGTCGATGTTTTCATTTACGCCGACGCATCGAGCGCGGCCGGGTACAACCGCCGCGGCCAGTTGCTGGAG
>NZ_JAUJWZ010000044.1:0-3262 GCF_031931925.1 Pseudomonas sp. rhizo66 | reverse complement strand
TGGGGTGGATTTTGTGGTTGGATCGGTCATGTGTGCAGCCTCTTGGAAGTCAGAGAACTGCCACTTCATCGCCGTCAAACGAATAGGTGGCAACTGTGTGCAGGTTGACGGACCGGTCCAAGACACCCGGCGCACCCGAAGATGCCCCGCACACAGTCACCATTGAGCAGTGCGTCGGACACAAGAGTGCGCGCGCATTGGAGAGCAATGTGCGTCTTGGATTTTTCAGGCCGTCAAACCCGATCACGAATGAGTCGTGACAGGCGCGAGGATAGGGAGTGAGGGCAGGGCAGTCAACCGCTGCAATCTGCCGGAGTTTGGCGGGATTCTTTGTAGGGACGACGCTATGTGCGTCAACAGTCTGCCAGGTTTCTCCAACACAAAAGATCGCAGCCTGCGGCAGCTCCGACAATAGGTTGTTTAGGAGTTACCGAGGCCGCGATCTTTTAGGCAAAAATGCAGGAAACGTAGTCTGGCCCCGTTTAATTCCGCTAACGAGCATCGAGCCCGTTGAACAAACGATAGCCCCCGACACGTTAAAAGCAAAAGATCGCAGTGCGTTCGGCGGCGTCGTTGAGTTTTTTGAATCAACGGATTCGTAGGGGAAGGTGGGGTCGGTTTCGGGTGGGGAGGGTATTGGTTTGATCATGGTGAGACTCCGTGGTTGATTTAGCCGCCACGGCTCATCGCTAAACAAGTAAAGGTGGCGGCTGTACGCAGGTTAGCGATCCGGGTCACAGAAACCCCGGGTAGACCCGAAGGTCTCCCACGCACAGCCACCATGACGCCAAGTGCAGATAGCCAAAGCTGCAATTGAGACTGGGGATTGAGCGTCTGTAGGGTATCGGACGCTAAACCCGATCGCTGATTCGTCAGCGACCGCACCACAATAGAACCCGCGCCCAAGGCGCACAAGCCGGCGGATTCTGGCGTAGCTGTAGGCAATGGCGCAAGAATTTGTAGCCTTGAAGGCGTGTCTGGAGGTGTCTTTTAAACACTAAGTTTAATGCGCAAAAATTGGGCGACTTCCGAGAGAGCCATCCCATTTTTCACTGTAGCATTCGTCATCACGCCGAGCACGGCGACTGCGCTGCGTCCGGCGATTCATGACGGAAAAGAGTAGGGCGCTCAATAGAATATTGAGAAGTTATCTAGATATGAGTCACCACCTCCATCAGTTATATCTATGTATTTAATTTGTCTGTTTTGTGTTTCTGTGATGTCAGCCCATACTTGGTTCTGTCCATCATATGGTGGGGTGGACTGGGCTTTAACTAACTGTAAATTTTCGTCATAGCATTTGTATTGTGACGGTATTCTATTGCTGTCAGCGATGCCGAATCTGATGCTTCTCGCTGGTTGTTTTAATGTGAGTCTTAGAGTTGCGCCAACGGCAATATATAAATATTTCGCTGTTATGTGTGGGGTAAAATCACTGTCGTTAACGCCGATAATAACCTCTCCTGCCACTACCGTAACGGTCATGCTAGGGAAATCCATGACTGTGCCAACGGGCTTGTTTCCCACTGATCCCGTCTCAAAATCCTCGGATGTCACTAAAGGTGGTTTCAATAAGTTCAGATTCAATGCTGGAAATATGATAGGTATTAAATTGCTGGTGGCGCTTGGCATTACTTCAAAGAGTGCTTTGAATTCAGTGTCGTGTTTTAGGGTTAATAGTTGCTCTCTGGTCAGTGTTTCTTTTATTCCTGAGGTTTTTTCCGTATCTGTTATTTTGTGGTTGGTTAATATCGGAATTGTGTGGTCGCTACTGTTGTTATCTTTTCCAGAAAGTTTTAGTTGCACAATATTGTCGGTGCTGATCCCTATCCAAGGCAGCACAATAATCTCAGCGTTTCCTTCAAATTCATTCAAATCCAGTACTTTTCCATCAGGTGCCTGTGTAATGCTCGGAGAGGGTAGCCGTGAATCTCCATCCGTAATCTTCAGCACTCTTAACTTCACTGGATCTGACTTTCCAGCCGGGGCGTTGTTGCGGTACAAACTCCAGAAAAGCTCAACCAGCGTGTCATGTCGCGCGGCTAGAAACGCCGGGCTCAACACGGTGTCCACTTGTTTGTTGCTGTTGAACGCCACCAACGGAAACTGCGGCGAACCCACTGGCGGATTGACTTCCTCTAGCCCTGCCTGGTCGTCGCTCAGTGCAGCGCGGAATTCAATGCGCACCGTCACACCCTCCGGGTGGGCCAAGACATCAATCGGATCTTCGGCCGGTGCTACAAGAGTCGGTGGCTGCAAATCCAATGTCGCCTTGATCTTGTAAGTACGTAGAGCAAACGTCACAGCCTCACTCTCAACCTGAGTGCCGCCAAAACCTGCCTTGAACTCCAATTCCAGATCATGGCCATCTTCCAGGCTTTGCAAGTCCGCCAGCGGAAATGCGAGGGTGTAAAAACCCTGGTTGATCCATGTCGCATTGGTTTGCGAACCCGGCGGTTGCCAAAAGGTTTTCGAGTACACCCCCCCGCCTTTTAAAGTCCCTTTCGCTTTGAGCCAGACATATTGTCTCAACGCGATATGCGGGTAACTGTTCGCGCGAAGGGTGGCGTTGGTGGTCAATTGGCTGACGTCCAGCTCGGATCCTTCGCCTGCTTCGGATGCCTGCGTGATCAGCGGCTTGGGCAAATGGCTTTGGGCAATTGGCAACACCGCCAGCGTACGAGTCTGCGAGTCTTTCGGTTCCTGGGTGCCGCGTGTCATGGCGTAGTCAAGGGTGATTGACTTGTCGAGGTTGAAGGCGATCACCGAAACGGCCAGCGGTATTTCCTGCGGGCCGACGCGGGTGACCGGCCATGGATCCGTGGTATGCGAACCGGCAGGCAGCGTTCCGGGGGCGCCGGTCCAGCGGACGCTGATCTTGTCGCCGACCAGCATGCCGTCATAGTCGATCACCGCGGTCAGTGTGTTCTGGGCATTGAGCGGGTCGAGACTGGTGTCATTGGGGGCTTCCTTGATCTTCGGTTCTTTCAGATCCAGCGCCACGCCGATCCGCAGTTTCAACTCCTGCGAATGCCCCAACGTTTCTCCCCCTCGCTCAATCTTGTAATCCGCCACCACTGTGCCGTTGAGGTTGGCTGTGACGTACTGTTTCGGCACGGTCAACCGCACCGGTTTGCCGGCAGTGGCGGGGATCAGGTTGATATGGTCACTGGTGCTGCCACCGCTGGCCGAGCCGCGCCAGTAAAAGGTCACGCGGTCTTTGTCCTGGGTGCCGAGAAACGGCGCCACCAGCGTTGCGCCG
>NZ_JAUJWZ010000043.1:0-3566 GCF_031931925.1 Pseudomonas sp. rhizo66 | reverse complement strand
GGGGGTGGGTCTTGTGGTTGGATCGGTCATGTGTAACTCCCAGGAAATGAAGTCGCCACTTGTTCGCCGTCAAACGATTTAGGTGGCAACTGTACGCGGGTTGACGGACCGGTCCTAGGAACCCGGCGCACTCGAAAGCGCCCCACGCACAGCTGCCATAGAAGCTATGCAAGGACCTAGGAATACTTCGGGCCGTCAAACCCGATCACGAATGAGTCGTGACAGGCGCGAGGATAGGGAGTGAGGACAGGGCAGTCAACCGCTGCAGTCTGCCCGAGTTTGGCGGGATTCTTTGTAGGGACGACGCTATGTGCGTCAACAGTTTGCCAGGTTTCTCCAACACAAAAGATCGCAGCCTGCGGCAGCTCCGACAATAGATTGTTTAGGAGTTACCGAGGCCGCGATCTTTTAGGCAAAATTCAGGAAACGTAGTCTGGCCCCGTCTAATTCTTCAACGAACGTCAGGAGTGGTTTCAGCCCTGATGCATTGTCTTGTAAAAGGTGAGCCTGCTCGCGATAGCGGTCTTACACCTGCCATTAATATCGGTGTACTGGGGATAAATGCTTACATCTGTCACAGTTCGCTTTCGGGCAGGCTCGTGTTATTGGGTTACTTGCTTATGGCTATGCCTGGGCAGTAAAGGTGATGGTGTCCACGCTGACGGCCAACAGATTGCCGCTGTCGACAGAGGCTCCATCAAGACTGAACTCGATTTTTTTAATGCCAGCTTGTTCAACGGCTACGGTCAGATATTCAGTATGTTCCACTGTCGGGATTTCTAATGTCTCTAGTAGGTTGGATTTTTCGTCGTAAAAGCTGGCAGTAAATATTCCGTCAGGAGTGCCGCCTGAATACACCATGTACTTCAATTCGATTCGCGAGCAAGGCACTTTTATATCCATTGTTGCGCTTAAAGATCCTTCCACTCGACGTAAAAAGTACAGGAGATGTTGTTCGGCGCTATTGATGATTCTAAGGTCACTCCTTGGCTGCGCTGCAGAAGTGATTGTCATGTAATCGGTTTCGAGCGTCGTTATGGACCCTTGAGGATACTTTACGAATTCCTCGGTAAAACATTGCGGGAGTACGGTAAATGTTCTTGCGGGAGAACTCGACGAGTCATCCGGAGTACTAGCAGTAAAGCTGTGCATGGACGGGGTCAGGCCACCAACCGGTAAACTCCAGTTGCCGGTTATCGCATCTGCGGTAGTCTTGCCTTTGGGCACATTTGCGTCGAATACCTCAACGTTATGACCTACGGCGGCCGTGCCGCTAATCATAAATGAGGTTTCCACTGTGAACCCCTCAGAGGGAATTTCGATACCGCTGCCCAAGCCTTTGATTGATGTCAGTGTTGGTGAAGCATTGTTCGTTCTGTAAGTCGTCATGTTGAAGCTCCTGCATTGAGTGGGACAGGAGCCATGAGAGCGCATGCTGAACAATTGCGCACCTGTCAGACCTGACAGGTGCGGGTATGAAACCGATGAGCGGTAGCGCGTGAACCTGGATTACAGGAGGAGTGGAACGCTTTGTGCGGAGAGATTCACTTCTCCACCGTTTGCACTTCAGACCCGCAACCGAATCTGCCGCCCCAGCACATCCATTACGTCACAACCATCGCGGAGCAACATCGCGGCGGCATGGGCCAGTTGCTGTACATCGGCACCCTTGGCCGACGAGATATCCAGGCTGGCCAGACTTTCCATCATCTGCGTCACCGCCAGAAAGCGACTGGCCGCGCTGTTGTGCAAGACATCCAGCGGGGCTTCGCTGGAGACCAGCAATACTGGAATGCTGTCCTCGTTGTGGGTCATGGAAATGTGCGCACTCATGCTTCACCTCCGGCCTGCGCGGCCTGCAAACCGGCGACGGAAGCCAGCACCAATGCGCGACAATCTCTCAGATTCCTCCGCATAATAATTCGCAGCCTGCGGCAGTTCATACACAATCAGTGTAGGAGCTGCCGCAGGCTGCGAACTTTCAACAGATACAGCGGCGGTCATCTGCCTCCGCCGTAAAGTGCTCGGTTATTCCTTGATGGTTAAAAAAGGCAGTGTATTGGGGCGAGGCGAATATTGGAAGGTAAAACTATTGTTTAATACATAGTCAGAAGATTGGTCGCTTATGTTGGTTGCATGAAACCACAGGGGGCTGTTTTGATAATACAGCTTTTGGAAAAGAGAGCTCATGAATCCAGGGAGACGGATGCTCCCACCAACTTGTTTTGTCCATGCCACGAACTCCTGTTGAGTGCCAGGTTGCGAAGAGTATAGAAGAGTATATGCAGTTGAAGAGACCGTTACTTCGAGAGATTTAGTTGTGCCTTCTGCATCTTTGAGCGTGATGATGGTTTTTCCTACACCAGTGCATAGCATTCTCCCATTTCCGGTAACAGAGACGATATCTTCATTAGCTGACGTGAATGTGTATGGGGTAACTCCTCCCGAGGCTGATCGAGTTGCGTACATTGGTTCCACGTTTGCCCGTATGTCCCAACCTGGTCTAGCGCCCTCGAACCTTATACTTCTGGTTTGGATCGTCAATGGTGTAGTATCCCAGCTGAGAGGACTATCTTTCTTGACGTTATAAATACGCTCTTTGATTGTCGTCGCCTGCCGTTCGTCCGCACTTCCCCCCCAACCCTGTTTTAAATACCATTTTCAAGTCACTGCCGTTCTTCAAATTTTTCAAATCGGCGAGCGGGATTGTGTGGGTCTGAAAGCCTTGGCTGATCCACGTACTGTTGGTTTTCGAACCTGGTGGCTGCCAGAAAGTTTTTGCATACTCGCTGCCGTTCGTATCGTTGAGGGTACCTGTCACACGCAGCCAGACATATTGCTCCAGAGCAATGAAAGGGTAGCTGTTCACTCGCATCGTTGGGTTAGTGGTCAACGCGCTGATGTCGAGCGTAGGGCCGTTACCGCTATTTGCAGCTTCGACGATCAATGGCATACCTAACCTTGGATCGCCATCGGTGATCGGCAGTACGCCAAGAAGCAATTCATCCGAGCCCTGCGGTACTGAATTGCGGATCACGGTGTAAGTCACGCTCACCTGTTTGCCCAAATTGAACGGAACCACTGACTTGGACAATGTAACTTCCTTGTCCGCCTGCTCGGTGATATCGACGGGGTCCGTTGTTTCGCTGCCCTGACCGGGCGCGCCGCTCCAGGTCACAGTGACTTGGGTACCGATCATGTTTGAATAGGCCGGAATCACAGCCGTCAGGGTGGTTTGGGCCGCGAACGGATCGAGAATGTTGTGGTCGGCTTCCTTGATCTTCGGTTCTTTCAGATCCAGCGCCACGCCGATCCGCAGTTTCAACTCCTGCGAATGTCCCAACGTTTCTCCCCCTCGCTCAATCTTGTAATCCGCCACCACTGTGCCGTTGAGGTTGGCGGTCACGTATGTCTTGGCAATCGTGAGTTTCACCGGTTTGCCTACTGTGGCCGGAATCATGTCCAGATAATCACTGGTGCTGCCGCCGCTGGCCGAGCCGCGCCAGTAAAATGTCACGCGGTCTTTGTCTTGGGTGCCGAGAAACGGCGCCACCAGCGTTGCGCCT
>NZ_JAUJWZ010000042.1:0-4897 GCF_031931925.1 Pseudomonas sp. rhizo66 | reverse complement strand
AGCCAGCTGGAAGTCGCTGCGGTGAATGATGGAGTGTTTTGTAGTCTTGGCGTGGGATGGTAAGGTTTAACATTTGACGCATCTTATAAGGATATTGCTCGTGTTTCGTCAGTTCGTGCTTGCCCTTCCTTTTATGACACTGCTGGTCGGTTGTGAAGCCGAATCTGGCGCTTTGCCAAGCAGTAAAAACCTGTCGCCGGAGAAGGTCGCGTCCATTGCGGCCACGGTCAAGGAGAAATATCCAGATATATCGGGCGAGTTGCGTGACAAGGTGCTCCAGACAGTTGTTCAGTCGATCGACAATATGGTGTTTGTCGAAGGTGGTCAGTTTGATATGGGCGACTTTGGCTGGATTTGTGAGTACGATGAAAAAGATGTTTGTACCTGGCCTTGTGGGCAGGAGCCGGAGCAACTCTGTAATATTAGTAGCAAAGGGAATGATGATTTTGTTCATCCGGTGAAGTTGAGCAGTTACTATCTCTCAAAGTATCAGGCTACGTTGGCAGATTTCGACCTTTTTTTCGTGGCTAACGGTAAACCTCTTTATGATGAAGAAGATCGAAAACGTGAAGATCTAAAAGAGCTTTACTTGTCTAATCTTCCAGCGCCAACTCAAAGCTGGCAGGAGGCAAAAGATTATTGCACGTGGATTGGATCTTTAAGCGGTTACGAAGTGGACTTGCCGACAGAGGCGCAGTGGGAATTCGCGGCCCGCAATCGTGGCCAGCACATCCTGTTTCCTACCGATACCGGAAGTCTTGATTTCGGTAAGAATTTCCCTTTTGAAAATGAAGAGGGGAATTTTCCAGTGAATCGCTTTGCACCAAATCCTTTGGGGTTATATGGAATGGCTGGTAATTCTACTGATTGGGTAAATGACTGGTACTCGGAAGACTATTACAAAATTTCTCCCATAGAAAATCCCCAAGGTCCGGTAACTGGCCAAAAAAAGGTCAGAAGAGGGTCTACAACGTTGGAAGCCCCTTTATCCGCAGCCCCCCTCGTCCGTCGCTGGCCAGAAGAGTTAGTGCAAAAATATCATTCAAGCGACACAAGTTTTAGGTGTGCAATTCAGTCCGGCAAGCCGCTTTAATAGTTCAAGATGAAGGCGTCTTCAGCGCCTTCATTTTTAAGCTATCCTGTCAAATAGCCCACTTCTCTGGGCTGCCAGTAATGTCTTTTCTTTTCTCCATGTCTGACCTGGTTGCCAAGCAATCAGTGCTGTTTTTTCAGGTGCTGTATCATTGTTGACTGCAAGTGATTTAGTAAATTTGTTGAATTGCAATTGTTCATGCCCGTCGAGCAGAGCGTTGATGCGATTCAGGCTATGCATTGCGTCAACTTTCTTTCCGTCGCTGGAACAGTGCTCTAATACATGAATGAAATGTCGCCAAGTGCGAATGTGAGAAAGTAAAAGTACTACGGCTTTTTCTTGCTCTTCTGCCCAGCTCTCTACAAAGCTTTCAGTCAGAAGGTAGATTGTCGGCCCGACTGTTTCTGGAGGTAAAAGGCTGATAGGGATACTTTTGCTATTCACCTTGATAGTTTTGTTTTTTAGTAGGTAAGCAGCGATATTCTGAGCTTCTTGCTTAGTTGCGATCCGCTTTTTCCACCAGAGCCTCATGTCGTTGGCATTGTCCGTAAATGCTTTACCTATGGTATCTCCGGGCTGGCTCATAAT
Organism: Pseudomonas sp. rhizo66; assembly: GCF_031931925.1. NCBI lineage: Bacteria > Pseudomonadati > Pseudomonadota > Gammaproteobacteria > Pseudomonadales > Pseudomonadaceae > Pseudomonas > Pseudomonas sp. rhizo66. The sequence continues at coordinate 3,216 of NZ_JAUJWZ010000042.1, read as the reverse complement.
CTGAAAAAGGCCTCGCGCCATATATTTGAATGCGTCTTCAGTTACAGCTAGCTGGTAATGAAAGTCGGCTTTCGATAGAGCATTGCAGAACACATAGATCAAATCACCGATCTTCTCGATATCAATCGTTGTACCAAAACCACCACCTGCACCAGGCCCGAAAACCAAGCTGGCTTTGCAGTTTATTGCCAAACGGTTATCGGTAATTTCAATTCCAAAATCAAAACCCGCTCCAATACCCAGCGCCGCATTTCCCTCTGCCTTGATTTCGACCAGGCTCGACCAATCCGTACTGCCGCTGTCGTTTGCCTGTCCTGCGACGATTTTTCCGACCCCTTGTTTAGTTGAATCAAGCCACTTTAACGTGCCGGTAACAGTGCCGCCGCCTTGCACGCCGGCAAAGGCATTACCTTTAAGGCCAAGGCTGCCACCGCGTTTTTTGTCGACAGCAATGTCAGGCGTGCTGAGCAATGCGGTGGCACCAGACGCTTCAGCCTCTTTCGGTTTGTACTGTGCTTTGACGCCTGCCTGACCTTGCGCGGTGGCGCCAACGAAGCATGACAACTCCACTTTACCTTCGAGACGGAAGATGCCGATATTGCTGACGACTTCCTTGCCTTCGGCATTACGGTACGGCATTTGAACCACGTATCCACCCTGGTCGGGAAAGTAGCCCTTCATCGCTACGGAGCCTTCCGCCAATGAGATCGCTGCGCTGCCTTTGACGCCGACCTCGATATTGCCCTTCCCTGGCTCCCAACTGTTGATCCCGGCGCTGGCTGTTGCTGCAAAACGGAAGGCGTGAGCTTCAGCGGAGACTGCATAAATGGCCGAGTCCGCTTCGTTGGACGTCCAAGAACACTCTTTGTGCAGCGCATTGAGTAGGTTGTCTTCCTTGCTTGTCCATGAGGTGAGCTTGGCTTCCAGACTTCCGAGCGGGCTGGTTTTGCGGCCATCGGAAACAGCCGTCCGGATATCCTTGATCAGCGTTTTGGCAAGATTTTTATCGAACGGCTTGCCTTGCATCACTTCAGTAGGAACCTTGACGCTCCAGGCGAACTGCTCTCGAGAGAGTGACGAAATGTAGTGACGTCGGGTCGGGTCGCGGAAGGAAATGTATTCGACTGTGGTAATGCCGATCTTTACCTGCTTGCCCTTCTCCTGTCCCTTGCCATGCTTGACGTCCGGTGCGGCACTGTTGGCACTGGTGGAGCTGTCGCCGGCTTCGGCCTTGCCTTGCGCAGCTATCCGGGTACGCAGAGATTGAATCTCCGCATTTAGCTCGGCGACTTTTTTGTCTCGCAAGCCTTCCCAGTTGGTTTCCAGATAGTTGCCTTCAAAGGCCGGCTGGGGCGTGTAACGGTTATACCAATCGCGGGCCTTTTGCACGGTCGCCAGTTGGCCCTGCAGATCTTCCTTGCGCTCGATGACGGTTTTCGGTTTTGCCACCACGGGAGGGGAGCGCTGCAGCAGGCCGGCTTCTTCAGCCTTGGCGTTCCATACATCTTTCACGCAGCGCGTACAGGAGCAGCCGGCCTTGGGGTCTTTGATCTTTGCGCATTGGCTTACCTCGGTCGCCTTGGCCAGATTCTGGTGCAATTCGTCCATAAGCCTTTTGACGATGTCGCTTTGCTGTTTGAGCGCATTTGACTCTTTTTCCGTCAGTATGTAGAAGTGCTTTTCACCAGTGATATGGATGATATCGACCAGTTCGTCCTTGCACTCGACGGCACCTTTGACGGCCGTTGTGCTCTGGTTATCGGCGTGCTTGGGCGGTGGCAGGCTCTTGGCCGCAGGCAACTTCAACGCCCAACCGGTCTTGATGTGGTTGGGGTCGGTAATGATCGGATTCAGGGCCCGTAGATCAGCCACGGAGCATTTGTTGGCGGCGGCAATGCTGCCAAGAGTGTCGCCGCTCTTAACGGTGTAAGTGTTGCTCATTGCTCGTCGTCCTTGTGATTACAGACTTTCCAGTTGGGTCAGCTTGTCGCCCAGTGCAATATCGTCTCGGGCTAGCAGTTCTGCGTCGGGCGAGCGTGCCCAGAAGGTGTCGCCACGCATAATGGCCAAACGTAGCCAGCGTTCCTGATCGGCCATTTGCGCGTAGCCCATATCCTGACCTGCCAGCAGTTGTCGGTGGACGAAATCAACGGCGTCCTCCGGCGGCAGCGCGTCGCGGTAATCGTCGGCAAAACGGGTGGCGATGACTTTCAACCGACCCTGCTCGATGAGCGTCTGACGTTGCGGGCTTAAATACAGCCATGCCGGTTGCTGGACAACTGTTTCCGGACCGTGCGGCGCTTTGGCGTAATATCGCCAGCCGATTTCGTTTCGCCAAGCCAAGCCGTTGAACGGGCCGAGAAATTGCCTTCTTTCGGCTTCGTCGATGCTCAGCAGCAAGGGTTCCAGCCAGCGCGGATCAAAGAAACGCATCATCTGTTGCGGCTCATCATCGGTACGAACCGTCAATAGGCTGCGCCAGTGTTCGACGCCATGATCCAGAGACTCCGGGTTGCTCAGCCACGCGACACATCCAGCATCCGCGCGTTCCAGCAGAGCACCGATGAAGTCCGCGGCTGCACCTCTGTCTGGGCACAGGACTGCATAGGGGCCAGCAGGCTGAAGATCTGCATAAGGCGTTCCTGTGAACAGTGGTATGCAACTGGGTCGAGATTGCTCTTCACCCTGATACAAGTGGCTCAGCAGGTCCGGATCAAAGCTTCGATCCAGGATCAGGCACATCACACCCGTTGTTGCAGGCTGCTTGAAGGGTGATTCGATGGAAACGATCATGCAGACCCACCTGGTTGGTGAATTGGGCAGCAACCTGTTGCATCCAGATGACACGATGGCGTCGGCAGCAACACACCTGCTTTTGACTGTGCCTTGAATGAACCCAATGAAGGTTTTACAACCTGGCCGGCCTTGTCGGCGTCGGCTTGTTTCAGCACGCCGGGCATCAGCGGGGCGGCGCCCGTGCCGCTCCCCGGACTACCCCCGGAGTTCATATTGATCACCGGCCCGCTCATCGTCACACCACCAGCATCAATCTTGATAAAGCTGCCACCGCCGATCAGGGTCAGCTCTGCGCCTGCTTCCATCACCACTTTCATGCCGCTGCTGAGGTGGATTTCCTGGCCGGCGTCGATGAACTGGCCGGTGCCGATCTTGATGTGCTGATTCACACCGACGGTGAGGTGATCATTGGCGCGGGTG
>NZ_JAUJWZ010000041.1:0-5615 GCF_031931925.1 Pseudomonas sp. rhizo66 | reverse complement strand
ATCGAAGCCAGAAGGAAGTTGAAAAAGAGGTGTTGACAGCAGCGTGTAACGCTGTAGAATTCGCCTCCCGCTGACGAGAGATCGGAAGCGCAAGTGGTTGAAGTTGTTGAAGAAATCTTCGAAAACTTCTGAAAATAATCACTTGACAGCAAATGAGGCTGCTGTAGAATGCGCGCCTCGGTTGAGACGAAAGATCTTAACCAACCGCTCTTTAACAACTGAATCAAGCAATTCGTGTGGGTGCTTGTGGAGTCAGACTGATAGTCAACAAGATTATCAGCATCACAAGTTACTCCGCGAGAAATCAAAGATGTAACCAACGATTGCTGAGCCAAGTTTAGGGTTTCTTAAAAACCCAAAGATGTTTGAACTGAAGAGTTTGATCATGGCTCAGATTGAACGCTGGCGGCAGGCCTAACACATGCAAGTCGAGCGGATGAAAGGAGCTTGCTCCTGGATTCAGCGGCGGACGGGTGAGTAATGCCTAGGAATCTGCCTGGTAGTGGGGGACAACGTTTCGAAAGGAACGCTAATACCGCATACGTCCTACGGGAGAAAGCAGGGGACCTTCGGGCCTTGCGCTATCAGATGAGCCTAGGTCGGATTAGCTAGTTGGTGAGGTAATGGCTCACCAAGGCGACGATCCGTAACTGGTCTGAGAGGATGATCAGTCACACTGGAACTGAGACACGGTCCAGACTCCTACGGGAGGCAGCAGTGGGGAATATTGGACAATGGGCGAAAGCCTGATCCAGCCATGCCGCGTGTGTGAAGAAGGTCTTCGGATTGTAAAGCACTTTAAGTTGGGAGGAAGGGCAGTAAATTAATACTTTGCTGTTTTGACGTTACCGACAGAATAAGCACCGGCTAACTCTGTGCCAGCAGCCGCGGTAATACAGAGGGTGCAAGCGTTAATCGGAATTACTGGGCGTAAAGCGCGCGTAGGTGGTTCGTTAAGTTGGATGTGAAATCCCCGGGCTCAACCTGGGAACTGCATTCAAAACTGTCGAGCTAGAGTATGGTAGAGGGTGGTGGAATTTCCTGTGTAGCGGTGAAATGCGTAGATATAGGAAGGAACACCAGTGGCGAAGGCGACCACCTGGACTGATACTGACACTGAGGTGCGAAAGCGTGGGGAGCAAACAGGATTAGATACCCTGGTAGTCCACGCCGTAAACGATGTCAACTAGCCGTTGGGAGCCTTGAGCTCTTAGTGGCGCAGCTAACGCATTAAGTTGACCGCCTGGGGAGTACGGCCGCAAGGTTAAAACTCAAATGAATTGACGGGGGCCCGCACAAGCGGTGGAGCATGTGGTTTAATTCGAAGCAACGCGAAGAACCTTACCAGGCCTTGACATCCAATGAACTTTCCAGAGATGGATTGGTGCCTTCGGGAACATTGAGACAGGTGCTGCATGGCTGTCGTCAGCTCGTGTCGTGAGATGTTGGGTTAAGTCCCGTAACGAGCGCAACCCTTGTCCTTAGTTACCAGCACGTAATGGTGGGCACTCTAAGGAGACTGCCGGTGACAAACCGGAGGAAGGTGGGGATGACGTCAAGTCATCATGGCCCTTACGGCCTGGGCTACACACGTGCTACAATGGTCGGTACAAAGGGTTGCCAAGCCGCGAGGTGGAGCTAATCCCATAAAACCGATCGTAGTCCGGATCGCAGTCTGCAACTCGACTGCGTGAAGTCGGAATCGCTAGTAATCGCGAATCAGAATGTCGCGGTGAATACGTTCCCGGGCCTTGTACACACCGCCCGTCACACCATGGGAGTGGGTTGCACCAGAAGTAGCTAGTCTAACCTTCGGGAGGACGGTTACCACGGTGTGATTCATGACTGGGGTGAAGTCGTAACAAGGTAGCCGTAGGGGAACCTGCGGCTGGATCACCTCCTTAATCGACGACATCAGCTGCTCCATAAGTTCCCACACGAATTGCTTGATTCATTGAAGAAGACGAAAGAAGCAGCCCGAAATTGGGTCTGTAGCTCAGTTGGTTAGAGCGCACCCCTGATAAGGGTGAGGTCGGCAGTTCGAATCTGCCCAGACCCACCAATTTTGTGTGGGAAACGCCTGTAGAAATACGGGGCCATAGCTCAGCTGGGAGAGCGCCTGCCTTGCACGCAGGAGGTCAGCGGTTCGATCCCGCTTGGCTCCACCACTACTGCTTCTCTTGTATAAAGCTTAGAAATGAGCATTCCATCATGATGATGGTGAATGTTGATTTCTAGTCTTTGACTAGTTCGTTCTTTAAAAATTTGGGTATGTGATAGAAAGATAGACTGAACGTTACTTTCACTGGTAACGGATCAGGCTAAGGTAAAATTTGTGAGTTCTCTTAGTTGAGAAATTCGAATTTTCGGCGAATGTCGTCTTCACAGTATAACCAGATTGCTTGGGGTTATATGGTCAAGTGAAGAAGCGCATACGGTGGATGCCTTGGCAGTCAGAGGCGATGAAAGACGTGGTAGCCTGCGAAAAGCTTCGGGGAGTCGGCAAACAGACTTTGATCCGGAGATGTCTGAATGGGGGAACCCAGCCATCATAAGATGGTTATCTTGTACTGAATACATAGGTGCAAGAGGCGAACCAGGGGAACTGAAACATCTAAGTACCCTGAGGAAAAGAAATCAACCGAGATTCCCTTAGTAGTGGCGAGCGAACGGGGACTAGCCCTTAAGTGGCTTTGAGATTAGCGGAACGCTCTGGAAAGTGCGGCCATAGTGGGTGATAGCCCTGTACGCGAAAATCTCTTAGTCATGAAATCGAGTAGGACGGAGCACGAGAAACTTTGTCTGAATATGGGGGGACCATCCTCCAAGGCTAAATACTACTGACTGACCGATAGTGAACTAGTACCGTGAGGGAAAGGCGAAAAGAACCCCGGAGAGGGGAGTGAAATAGATCCTGAAACCGTATGCGTACAAGCAGTGGGAGCAGACTTTGTTCTGTGACTGCGTACCTTTTGTATAATGGGTCAGCGACTTATTTTCAGTGGCGAGCTTAACCGAATAGGGGAGGCGTAGCGAAAGCGAGTCTTAATAGGGCGTCTAGTCGCTGGGAATAGACCCGAAACCGGGCGATCTATCCATGGGCAGGTTGAAGGTTGGGTAACACTAACTGGAGGACCGAACCGACTACCGTTGAAAAGTTAGCGGATGACCTGTGGATCGGAGTGAAAGGCTAATCAAGCTCGGAGATAGCTGGTTCTCCTCGAAAGCTATTTAGGTAGCGCCTCATGTATCACTGTAGGGGGTAGAGCACTGTTTCGGCTAGGGGGTCATCCCGACTTACCAAACCGATGCAAACTCCGAATACCTACAAGTGCCGAGCATGGGAGACACACGGCGGGTGCTAACGTCCGTCGTGAAAAGGGAAACAACCCAGACCGTCAGCTAAGGTCCCAAAGTTATGGTTAAGTGGGAAACGATGTGGGAAGGCTTAGACAGCTAGGAGGTTGGCTTAGAAGCAGCCACCCTTTAAAGAAAGCGTAATAGCTCACTAGTCGAGTCGGCCTGCGCGGAAGATGTAACGGGGCTCAAACCATACACCGAAGCTACGGGTATCATCTTCGGATGATGCGGTAGAGGAGCGTTCTGTAAGCCTGTGAAGGTGAGTTGAGAAGCTTGCTGGAGGTATCAGAAGTGCGAATGCTGACATGAGTAACGACAATGGGTGTGAAAAACACCCACGCCGAAAGACCAAGGTTTCCTGCGCAACGTTAATCGACGCAGGGTTAGTCGGTCCCTAAGGCGAGGCTGAAAAGCGTAGTCGATGGAAAACAGGTTAATATTCCTGTACTTCTGGTTATTGCGATGGAGGGACGGAGAAGGCTAGGCCAGCTTGGCGTTGGTTGTCCAAGTTTAAGGTGGTAGGCTGGAATCTTAGGTAAATCCGGGATTCTAAGGCCGAGAGCTGATGACGAGTGTTCTTTTAGAACACGAAGTGGTTGATGCCATGCTTCCAAGAAAAGCTTCTAAGCTTCAGGTAACCAGGAACCGTACCCCAAACCGACACAGGTGGTTGGGTAGAGAATACCAAGGCGCTTGAGAGAACTCGGGTGAAGGAACTAGGCAAAATGGCACCGTAACTTCGGGAGAAGGTGCGCCGGTGAGGGTGAAGGACTTGCTCCGTAAGCTCATGCCGGTCGAAGATACCAGGCCGCTGCGACTGTTTATTAAAAACACAGCACTCTGCAAACACGAAAGTGGACGTATAGGGTGTGACGCCTGCCCGGTGCCGGAAGGTTAATTGATGGGGTTAGCTAACGCGAAGCTCTTGATCGAAGCCCCGGTAAACGGCGGCCGTAACTATAACGGTCCTAAGGTAGCGAAATTCCTTGTCGGGTAAGTTCCGACCTGCACGAATGGCGTAACGATGGCGGCGCTGTCTCCACCCGAGACTCAGTGAAATTGAAATCGCTGTGAAGATGCAGTGTATCCGCGGCTAGACGGAAAGACCCCGTGAACCTTTACTATAGCTTTGCACTGGACTTTGAATTTGCTTGTGTAGGATAGGTGGGAGGCTTTGAAGCGTGGACGCCAGTTCGCGTGGAGCCATCCTTGAAATACCACCCTGGCAACTTTGAGGTTCTAACTCAGGTCCGTTATCCGGATCGAGGACAGTGTATGGTGGGTAGTTTGACTGGGGCGGTCTCCTCCTAAAGAGTAACGGAGGAGTACGAAGGTGCGCTCAGACCGGTCGGAAATCGGTCGTAGAGTATAAAGGCAAAAGCGCGCTTGACTGCGAGACAGACACGTCGAGCAGGTACGAAAGTAGGTCTTAGTGATCCGGTGGTTCTGTATGGAAGGGCCATCGCTCAACGGATAAAAGGTACTCCGGGGATAACAGGCTGATACCGCCCAAGAGTTCATATCGACGGCGGTGTTTGGCACCTCGATGTCGGCTCATCACATCCTGGGGCTGAAGCCGGTCCCAAGGGTATGGCTGTTCGCCATTTAAAGTGGTACGCGAGCTGGGTTTAGAACGTCGTGAGACAGTTCGGTCCCTATCTGCCGTGGACGTTTGAGATTTGAGAGGGGCTGCTCCTAGTACGAGAGGACCGGAGTGGACGAACCTCTGGTGTTCCGGTTGTCACGCCAGTGGCATTGCCGGGTAGCTATGTTCGGGAAAGATAACCGCTGAAAGCATCTAAGCGGGAAACTTGCCTCAAGATGAGATCTCACTGGAACCTTGAGTTCCCTGAAGGGCCGTCGAAGACTACGACGTTGATAGGTTGGGTGTGTAAGCGCTGTGAGGCGTTGAGCTAACCAATACTAATTGCCCGTGAGGCTTGACCATATAACACCCAAGCAATTTGCGTCGAAGAGAGCAGATTGCGGTGTGTGAAGACGCAATGAACCGAAAGTTCGAAAAACACACAAATCTATTACATACCCAATTTGCTGAAGCGCGGCCATCTGGTCACGAGTCAGTACCCGAATTTCTTGACGACCATAGAGCGTTGGAACCACCTGATCCCATCCCGAACTCAGCAGTGAAACGATGCATCGCCGATGGTAGTGTGGGGTTTCCCCATGTGAGAGTAGGTCATCGTCAAGATTAAATTCCGAAACCCCAATTGCGAAAGCAGTTGGGGTTTTGTTTT
>NZ_JAUJWZ010000040.1:0-11108 GCF_031931925.1 Pseudomonas sp. rhizo66 | reverse complement strand
GGATCTTTCAGATCGCCGTATTCATCACAAACAACACGGTCAGTCCCCTCTCCCTCTGGGAGAGGGTTAGGGTGAGGGCAAATGCACCTGACACCCAACCCGCATCAGTCACACCACAAAACCACTCACCGCGGCTTGGCCAACTCCATAATCATCCGCGACAACAGATAAATCCGCGGCGCCACACTCGCCACTTCGGCGTACTCCTCCGGCGTGTGAATATTGCCGCCAACAATCCCGAAGCCATCCAGCGTCGGCGTGCCAACCCCGGCCGACAAACTCGCATCCGCCGCACCGCCACTGCCCTCCTCCGTCAACTTGCGGCCAATCTCGCCATAAATCCCCTGGGCCATGGCCATCAGGCGATCCGACTCGGGCGTCTGCGGCATTGGTGGCAAGCCGCGCTGCAACGAAGTCTTCACTTCCGTCTCAGCAATCAGCTTGTCCTGCGACACCCGCGCCAGATCTTTCTCGATCCGGTCGAATTCCTCCGGCACCGCCGCGCGCACATCAGCCTTGGCCGTGGCTTGATCGGGGATCACGTTGGTGCGATCACCGGCCTTGAGCACGGTGAAGTTGATGGTGGTTTTCTTTGCCTCATCGCCGAGTTTGCCCAGTTGCAGAATCTGGTGTGCGGCTTCCATCGCGGCATTGCGTCCCAGTTCCGGGGCGACGCCCGCGTGTGCGGCTTTGCCCTTGACCTCGACCAGCGCCGTCGCGCTGCCCTTGCGCCACACCACCAGTCCATCGGCCGGGCGGCCCGGCTCAAGGTTGAGGGTTACGTCGTGCTGTTTCGCGGTTTTCTTGATCAGGTCGGTGGCGACGTCCGACCCGGTTTCTTCGCTGGCGTCGAGCAGGAAGGTGATTTGCGCGTAGTCCTTGAAGTCGAGGTTTTTCAGGACTTTCAGCGCATAGATCCCGGCGACGATGCCGCCCTTGTCATCCATCACCCCGGGCCCGTAAGCGCGGCCATCCTTGATGTGGAACGGCCGCTCAGCCGCCGAACCTTCCTTGAACACCGTGTCCATGTGCGCCATCAGGAGGATTTTCGCCTTTCCGGTGCCCTTCAGCGTCGCGAGTACATGGTTGGATTTTTCCGGTGTGTTCGGAACCAGTTCGATGCTGGCGCCGAGTTTTTTCAGCTCATCGATGGCGATGTCGCTGACTTGCTTGAGGCCGGGCTCATAGCCGGAACCGGAGTCGATATTGACCAGCCGCTCCAGCAGTTTCAGCGCTTCTGGCTGGTATTGCTCGGCATCGGCGAGTACTTGTTTATGCGGTTCGGCGAAGGCGTGGGCAGTGGAGAAGGCGAGAGACAGGCCGAGGCTCGCGGCCAGCAGGGAGCGAGAAAATGAGCACGTCATAAAGCCTTCCTTGTTTCGCGTCGGGGGGACTTGAACCGTACCCGACATCGGCGCGCGGCTCTACACCGAATGCGACATCTCCCTGACCACCACCGAACGCGTGTAGGAGCTGCCGAAGGCTGCGATCTTTTGATTTTGATTTAGAAAAAACAAAGTCAAAAGATCGCAGCCTTCGGCAGCTCCTACAGGGGATGTGTGGTGTAGCGGTCAGACCGAATCCAGCAACGTCTGCCGCGGCTTGTCATCGCAATTGCAGATCACCCGGTTACGCCCGCTCGCCTTGGCCTCGTACAACGCCTGATCGGCATCATTGAGCCAGCGTGTTGCGTCGGCATGCGCCGGATCGTACGCCGCCAGGCCAATACTCAAGCTAACCTTCAACGCCGGATTCTGCTCATAACCCAGAATCGCAAAGCGTTCACGCAACGCTTCCATCGCCTGCGCGGCATTGAACAGCGGCAGATCCGGCAAAATCACGCAAAACTCATCACCGCCATAACGCCCGGCAACGTCTGTCGCCCGCAGGTTTTGTTTAAGCAATTTGCTCAACTGACGCAACACGATGTCGCCCGCAACATGGCCATAGGTGTCGTTGATCGCTTTGAAGTGATCGATGTCGATCAGCGCAATTGCCGCGCCCAGCTTCTGTCGCTTGCAGCGCTGAAAAGCGATCTCCAGTTGATCTTTCCAGGCGCCATGATTGAGCAGCCCGGTGAGGCTGTCGGTGCGGCTCAGGGCGAGCAATTCGCGTTTATGCCGACCCAGGGTGTAGGCCTGGCGAAAGCAGATCCAGCCCAGCGCCAATGGGTACAGCAGCAGTAACGGGAAACAGGCATACATCTGCGCCGGCGTGGTTTGCGGAACGAATGCCGGAGCAAAGACCACCAGCCCGACGCCAACCCCGAGCAACTGCGCCGCCCAGCCTGCCAGTAGAAAGCGTGAACCACCGATAGCGACGTTGTTCATCGCCATCATCGAAATGGTCGTCGCCGTGGGCAGCGGATTGAAATGCATGGCGGCAAGCCAAAAGCCGCCGAAAAAGGCGTCGATCAACAGATTGCGGTGTTCAGCGTGGTAGGGAACCCGGGCGCGGCGTGCCCATTGAAACGCCAGATGCGGCCAGACGAGGCCGTTGAAGAACATCAGTGCCCAGACCCACAGCGGCGGATCCAGCGCATACATCGCAACGGCTACACACAACAGCCCCAGCAACAGCCCGAGGACTCGCGACGTATAAAGCCTCCTGGCCAATGAAAGTCCCTTTCCTCCCGAATTTCCCATAAGGACCTCGATCACGCACACCGCAGGACGGATGTGTTGGGAGTCTAACAGGGAGACGTTAAATAGCCATCACCGGCCAGCGGGCTGAATAGAGCGACATCAGGGCCGCGCACAGTGCAAATATTTGGCTATACATGAAAGGAGCAAAATGGAAAAACAACTATAAAAAGGAGGCCCATGCACATCTATAAAGTGTTGATCATCGGCAGTGGTTTCGGCGGTCAATGTGCTGCGGTCAACCTGCTCAAGGCCGGGATCGACGATTTTCGCCTGCTGGAACGACGGGACTTCTTTGGCGGCACCTGGTGCCAGAACACCTACCCCGGCGCCGCAGTGGACGTGCCGTCGCCGCTGTATTCGCTGTCGTTCGCGCCGTACCGCTGGTCGCAGATGTTCGCTGGACAAGCTGAGCTGCAGCGCTACACCGAGCATGTCATCGAGCAGTTCGGTTTACGTGACCGCGTGGAACTGGAGGCCAATGTCGAGCGCGTCGAATGGGACGACACGGAAAAACGCTGGGCCGTGCACACCGGCAGCAAAGGCACCTTTTATACGCAGTTCCTGATCAATGCCACCGGGCCATTGAGCCAACCGGTCATCCCACACTTTCCCGGCCAGGATCGCTTTCAAGGCAAGACTTTTCATACAAACAATTGGGATCACAGCTACGACTACCGGGGTAAACGCGTGGCCATCGTCGGCAGCGGCGCCAGCGCGGTGCAGGTGATTCCGGCGATTGCGCCGCAGGTCGAGCAATTGCACGTGTTTCAGCGCACACCACATTGGGTGCTGCCCCGCGCCGATCGTCAGTTCGGGCCGTTGCAACGCTGGCTGCTCGGCCGCAAACCCGCCTACAAACTGTTGCGCTGGCTGATCTACTGGCAATTCGAAACCCGGGTCATCGCCTTCAAATACTCGAAAACGGCGATTCACATGGTCCAGCAGCACGCCCTGCGTTTTCTCAAACGTCAGGTGCCGGACCCGATGCTGCGGGAAAAACTCACCCCGGACTTCACCATCGGCTGCAAGCGGGTACTGGTGTCCAGCACCTATTACCCGGCGCTGAGTCGCGCCAACGTCACCTTGCACACCCGCGAGCAAGGCATCGCTTCCATCGACGAAACCGGCATCAACACCGAGGACGGTCAGCACATCGACGTTGATCTGATCGTCTGGTCGACTGGTTACGACGCCACCGACGGGGTGATTTCCTACCCGGTCAGCGGAAAAAACGCCGTGCAACTCAGAGATGTCTGGGCGCAATACCCGCGCGCCTATCTGGGCACCAGCCTGCCGGACTTTCCCAACCTGTTTATCGTCACCGGCCCCAACACCGGCATCGGTCACACCTCGGCGCTGTTCATCATCGAGTCGCAGATGAACTACATCCTCGACTGCATTCGCACCGTGCAGGCCAAAGGCCTGCGCAGCATCGAAGTGCGCCCCGAAGCGGAACGTACCTACACTGAGATGATTCATCGGGAAATGCAGCGCACAGTGTGGAAGTCCGGCGGCTGCCACAGTTGGTATCAAAGCAAGAGCGGTCATGTGATCGCGATGTTTCCCGGCTTCAGTTTCAGCTATCACCGCTTGACCCGGGCGCTGAAACCGGCCGACCACATTCTGTCCTGAACACGTAAAAGGAAGACGTCGATGCTTTTGCTGTTTGTCGCCCTCGCGGTTTTCGTGGCCTGGAGCTGGTTGAGTTATCCGGCGGTCGGTCATTGGCTGTACGACCTGAACATGGCCATCGAGGCCAAGTTATACAAATTGCACAAGATCGAAGTGCCGATCGCCGAGATGAGCGTCTCGACCTGGCAAGGCGGGCCGTATGAAGCGGCCAGCGCGATTCTGATGCTGCACGGCTACAGCGCCGACAAGAACCTGTGGCTGCGTTTTTCCCGGCACTTCGTGCGCCAGTATCGGGTGATCATTCCGGATCTGGCTGGTCACGGTGAAACCGGCTTCAAGGCCGGCGGCGGCTACGACATCCCGCTGCAGGCCAAACGCATGATCCAGTTGCTCGACGTTTGCGGTGTGGAGAAAGTCCATGTGATCGGTAACTCGATGGGCGGCTACATCGCTGCGTGGCTGGCGGCGACGTATCCGGAGCGGATCGCCTCGGTGGCGCTGATCGACCCGGCGGGCGTCACTGCACCGGAGGTCAGCGACATGGAGCGGCATCTGGCGCGCGGGCATAACCCGTTTCTGATCAATTCCCGGGAAGAGTTTCGCCAGTTTTATGCAATGACCATGGAATCGCCGCCGTGGGTACCGAATCTAGTGCTGGACGCCATCGCCCAGCGCTACGAGCAACAACGCGATGAACTGGAAGAGATCTTCCGCGATTTTCGCGCCAGCCCGCCGATGGAGCCGAAACTGCCCGACATCAAATGCCCGGCGCTGTTGCTCTGGGGGCGCAAGGATCGGCTGATCGATGTCAGCAGCGTGCCGGTGTGGAGCAAGGGCATCGCCAATTTGCGCGTGGATGTCTGGGATCACGTCGGGCACATGCCGATGGTTGAACAGCCGGGGAATACTGCGCGCCTGTATCGGGAATTCCTCGGAAGCCAGAAATGACACTCAACACATCCTGTGTAGGAGCTGCCGAAGGCTGCGATCTTTTGATTCTGCTTGTAAAAAACAAGATCAAAAGATCGCAGCCTCGTTTCACTCGACAGCTCCTACAAAGTGACGAGGTCTGAGGTGTAGATGAATATTCTTTATGACGAACGCCTCGACGGTCCGTTGCCGCAGGTGAACAAGGCTGAGTTGCTCAAAGACCTGCAGCGCGCGCTGCCAGACCTCGACATTTTGTGGCGCGAGGACGAACTCAAACCCTACGAATGCGACGGCCTCTCCGCCTACCGAACCACGCCGATGCTGGTCGCCCTGCCCCGTCGACTCGAGCAAGTGCAAACCCTGCTCAAACTTTGCCATCAGAAGAACGTCCCGGTGGTCGCCCGTGGTGCCGGCACCGGGTTGTCCGGCGGCGCCTTGCCGCTGGAACAGGGCCTGCTGCTGGTGATGGCGCGCTTCAACAATATCCTGCACATCGACCCCGCTGCCCGTACTGCACGGGTTCAGCCGGGGGTGCGCAATCTGGCGATCTCTCAGGCAGCGGAGCCCTTCGGCCTGTATTACGCGCCGGATCCATCCTCGCAGATCGCCTGTTCGATTGGCGGCAACGTCGCCGAAAACGCTGGCGGCGTGCATTGCCTCAAGTACGGATTGACCGTGCACAACCTGCTGAAAATCGAAGTGCTGACCATCGAAGGCGAACGCCTGACCCTGGGTTCGGATGCCCTCGACTCAGCGGGTTTCGATCTGCTCGCGTTGTTCACCGGCTCCGAAGGCTTGCTGGGGATCATCACCGAAGTCACGGTCAAACTGCTGCCCAAACCGCAGGTCGCGAAAGTCCTGCTGGCCAGTTTCGATTCCGTGGAAAAGGCTGGTCGCGCGGTCGCCGAAATCATCGCGGCGGGGATCATTCCCGGCGGCCTGGAGATGATGGACAACCTCGCCATTCGCGCCGCTGAAGACTTTATCCACGCCGGTTACCCAGTGGACGCCGAGGCGATTCTGCTGTGCGAACTCGATGGCGTCGAAGCTGACGTCCACGACGATTGCCAGCGGGTGCGCGAGGTCATGACCGCCGCGGGCGCCACCGAAGTACGTCAGGCCCGCGACGAAGCCGAACGCGTGCGCTTCTGGGCCGGACGCAAAAATGCCTTTCCGGCCATCGGACGTTTGTCGCCCGATTACTACTGCATGGACGGCACCATCCCGCGCCGCGAATTGCCCGGTGTCCTGCAAGGCATCGCCCGTCTCGGCGAAGAATACGGTTTGCGCGTGGCCAACGTATTCCATGCCGGCGACGGCAACATGCACCCGCTGATTCTGTTCGATGCCAATCAACCGGGCGAACTGCACCGCGCTGAAGCCTTGGGCGGCAAGATCCTCGAACTGTGCGTGCAGGTTGGCGGCAGCATCACCGGTGAACACGGCGTCGGCCGCGAGAAAATCAACCAGATGTGCGCGCAGTTCAACAACGATGAGTTGAGTCTGTTTCATGCAGTAAAAGCCGCGTTCGACCCTAAAGGCCTGCTCAACCCCGGCAAGAACATTCCAACCCTGCACCGCTGCGCCGAATTCGGCGCCATGCATATTCACGCCGGGCAATTGCCATTCCCCGAACTGGAGCGTTTCTGATGGCCGATGTCGACGCCGCCAGCGCCCTGCTCGAACAGGTCAACGAGGCCCGGGTGAATGCCACGCCGCTGAAGATTCAGGGTGGCAACAGCAAAGCGTTCCTCGGCCGCGAGGTGGCCGGTGAAGTGCTCGATACCCGCGCCCACTGCGGCATCGTCCGTTATGAACCGACCGAACTGGTGATCACGGCGCGTGCCGGCACGCCGTTGTCCGAGCTGCTGGCGGTGCTGGATGCTGCCGGACAGATGTTGCCGTGCGAGCCGCCGGGGTTCGGCGAAGGCGCGACGGTGGGCGGCATGATCGCCACCGGTTTGTCCGGGCCACGACGACCGTGGTCTGGCTCCGTGCGCGACTTTGTCCTCGGCACGCGAGTCATCACCGGCCTCGGTCAGCACCTGCGTTTCGGCGGCGAAGTGATGAAAAATGTCGCCGGTTATGACCTGTCGCGGTTGATGGCCGGCAGTTACGGCTGCCTCGGAGTACTCACCGAAGTCTCGCTGAAAGTGCTGCCGAAACCACGCCAGTGCCTGAGCATCCGCCTCGACATGGAGTGCGCGCGGGCGCTGGCCAATCTGGCCGAGTGGGGTCAACAACCGCTGCCGATCAGCGCCGCATGCCACGATGGCCAGAGCCTGTATCTGCGTCTTGAGGGCGGCGAAGGTTCGGTGACGGCGGCGCATCAACGCCTGGGTGGCGATCCGCTGGACTCGCAGTTCTGGCGTGATCTGAATGAGCAGCGGCTGGCGTTTTTCGATGAAGGCCGGCCGTTGTGGCGCCTGTCACTGCCGAACAATCTCGGCCCGCTGGATCTGCCCGGCGAGCAGTTGATCGACTGGGCTGGCGCGCAACGCTGGCTGAAATCCGACGCGGCGCACATCCACATTCTCGCGCAGGAACTGGGCGGCCACGCCACCTGTTTCAGCCATGGCGCCAGCGATTCGCCGTTCCAGCCATTGCCCGCGACACTGCTGCGCTATCACCGGCAACTCAAGGCGCAACTCGACCCGCAAGGGCTGTTCAACCCCGGGCGGATGTACGCGGAGTTCTAGTCATGCAAACCACCCTCAGCGAACAGTCACGACAACTGCCCCGCGCCGCCGAGGCGGAGAAGATCCTCCGTACCTGCGTACATTGTGGTTTCTGCAACGCGACTTGCCCGACCTATCAGTTGCTCGGCGATGAACTCGATGGCCCGCGCGGGCGCATCTACCTGATCAAACAAGTGCTCGAAGGCGCGCCGGCGACGGCGCAGACGCAACTGCATCTGGACCGCTGCCTGTCGTGCCGCAACTGCGAAACCACCTGCCCGTCCGGCGTCGACTATCACAATCTGCTCGACATTGGCCGTGCAGTAGTCGATCACGCGGTGCCTCGCCCGGCGGCGCAACGCCTGTTGCGTGAGGGGTTGCGGGCGTTGGCGCCGAATCCTGGGTTGTTCAAAGGCTTGCTGCGGATGGGCGCGACGTTTCGCCCGCTGCTGCCGCGAATACTGGAAAGTAAAATGCCGCAGCATCTAGCGCCTTCCGGTTTGCGCCCTGCCCCGCGTCATGCCCGGCGAGTGTTGTTGCTGGAAGGCTGTGTGCAACCGGGGTTGTCGCCGAACACCAATGACGCCGCCGCGCGGGTGCTGGATCGCTTGGGCATCAGTGTCACGCCAGTGGCTGAGGCCGGTTGTTGCGGCGCGCTGGATTATCACCTCGACGCCCAGGCCAAAGGCCTCGACCGCGCCCGGCAGAACATTGATGCCTGGTGGCCGCACCTGCAAAATGGCGCCGAAGCGATTGTGCAGACCGCCAGCGGTTGCGGCGCATTCATCAAGGATTACGGGCATTTGCTGGAAAGGGATCCGGTTTATGCAGCCAAGGCCCGGGAAATCAGCGAGCGGACCGTGGATCTGGTGCAGATACTCGATCGGGAACCGCTGGAACAGATCTGCGCCGCCACTGAACGGCGGATTGCCGTGCATTGCCCGTGCACCCTGCAGCACGCGTTGAAACTGGGCGGCGCGGTGGAAGCCGTGCTGACTCGCCTCGGCTTCAATCTCACCGCCGTGCCTGACGGCCATTTGTGCTGCGGCTCGGCGGGCACCTATTCGCTGACGCAACCGGTGCTGGCCCGACAACTGCGCGACAACCGCCTCAATGCGCTGGAAAGCGGCCGCCCTGAGTTGATCGTCACCTCCAACGTCGGCTGTCAGAGCCATCTGGGCAGCGCCGGGCGCACGCCCGTGATGCACTGGATCGAACTGGTGGATCAGTCGTTGGCAGAATGAAGTTCGTAGGATTCTTCGTTTGCCCGCGTGCGAGAAGGCTGCGATCTTTTCCCTCATCCATTCCGTGACCGTGGCAGGAATTTTTTTCATGACCGTGCAGCCGTTCGTCAGCCCCGACCTGATTCGCCAACGCTTCTCCAAAGCGATGTCCGACATGTACCGCGAAGAAGTGCCGCTGTACGGCGCGCTGATGCAACTGGTGGAGCAGACCAATCGCGAGGTACTTGCACGTCAGCCTGACATCGCCCGACAGCTCAACAATACCGGTGAAATCGAACGCCTGGACATGGAGCGCCATGGTGCCATTCGCGTCGGCACCGCGACGGAACTGGCCACCCTCGCCCGCTTGTTTGCAGTGATGGGCATGCAACCGGTGGGTTATTACGACCTGACCCCGGCGGGCGTGCCGGTGCATTCCACAGCGTTTCGCGCAGTGCATGAACAGGCGCTGCAAGTCAGCCCGTTTCGGGTGTTCACCTCGTTGTTGCGCCTGGAATTGATTGAAGATCCGCAGCTGCGCGCCTTTGCCGAATCCGTGCTGGCCCAGCGTTCGATCTTTACCCCTGAGGCACTACGCCTGATCGCGCAAGCTGAAACCGCAGGCGGTTTGAATGAAAGCGAAGCCGAGGCATTCGTCCAGCAGGCACTGGAAACTTTTCGCTGGCATCACAGCGCTACGGTCAGCGCTGCGCAATATCAGACGTTAAGCGCCCAACATCGCTTGATCGCCGATGTGGTGGCGTTCAAAGGCCCGCACATCAATCACCTGACGCCGCGCACATTGGACATCGACAGCGTCCAGGAACAGATGCCGGCCCATGGCATCACCCCGAAAGCGGTCATCGAAGGCCCGCCACGCCGGCAATGCCCGATCCTCTTGCGCCAGACCAGTTTCAAGGCGCTGGACGAGCCGATCGCCTTCACCGATCAGAACCAGACCCGTGGTAGCCACAGCGCGCGATTCGGCGAAATCGAACAACGCGGCGCGGCACTCACCCCCAAAGGCCGGGCGCTATATGACCGTTTGCTGAATGCCGCACGCGATGAACTCGGCGACTTCCCCAACGAGGCCAACGCCGCACGCTACAACGCGCTGATGGCTCAACACTTTGGCGAATTTCCTGACACTGTCGAGGGCATGCGTGAACAAGGGTTGGCGTACTTTCGCTATTTCGCCACGGAAAAAGGTCTGGCTGCTGGAGGGCTTGGGCAGTCGTCTCTGGAGGACTTGTTGCGCGGTGGTTATGTGAAAGCTGAGCCATTGGTGTACGAAGATTTTCTGCCGGTGAGTGCGGCGGGGATTTTTCAATCGAACCTTGGTGACGCGGCGCAGGTGCATTACGGCGAGCACTCCAATCGCCAGGCCTTCGAGCAGGCGCTGGGGCGCGCGACCATTGATGAGTTGGGGTTGTATGCCGCGACGCAGCAGCGTTCGATCGATGAGTGCCTCACACAACTTGCGCGTTGAAAAATCAAAAGATCGCAGCCTGCGGCAGCGCCTACAGGGGAAATGCATTCCAAATGTAGGAGCTGCCGCAGGCTGCGATCTTTTGATCTAAAAGCTTTAAACAGCCGCCTCGACCAAATGAAGGCATCTGGCCATTGTGCGCAAGAAGTTGCGCACTTGTTTTGCAAAAAATCCTGATGAAACCGCTGAGAGCTACGTCGTACAAGGCCTGTAGCCAAGTGCGCAAGAAGTTGCGCAGTACTGCGCAACTTCTTGCGCACTTTTGCTTTGGATGGCCGCTCTATTTCGCGCATCGGCGCAAAAAACCGGCTGAACACCCCGGCCCGCATAGCCGCCACAATTGTTGGCACGCTCCTTGATAACAGTCAGGCACCCACCGGGCGATTTCGCCTCCCGGGCACCTTAAATTATTCCGCAAGGAGAGCACCCCATGGCAACACCAGCGTACATGTCGGTTACCGGCGAAAAACAAGGCCTGATCACTGCAGGCGCGTTCACCGCTGACTCCGTA
>NZ_JAUJWZ010000039.1:0-20270 GCF_031931925.1 Pseudomonas sp. rhizo66 | reverse complement strand
CGCCGACTTCAAAAACCTCCACGGCGGTGGCAACGGCACAGAGACCTTCGCCTACACCATTACCGATTCCGATGGCGATACCAGCACCGCGAACCTCGTGTTGCAGATCCACAACAATGACGATCCGGTGATTATCAACGGCCTCGATGTGAATGGCGGCGAACTGACGGTTTACGAGAAAAATCTGAGTGACGGCACCAGCCCCGACACCCCGGCGCTGACCCAGAGCGGCACTTTCACCGTCACCGCCCTCGACGGTCTGCAAACCCTGACTGTGGGCGGCATCAACGTGGTGAGCGGCGGTGTTGCCGCCGGCTTCCCGCAATCGATCGTCACGCCGCTCGGCAGCACGTTGACCATCACCGGTTACAACCCGGCGACTGGTGTGGTGAGTTACAGCTACACGCTGGCCGACAACGAAACCCATCCGAACGCCAACGGCGCCAACAGCATCACCGAGAACTTCAACGTCGTCGCCACGGACACCGATGGCAGCACCGCCAACGGCCAGATCAACGTCAACATCGTCGATGATTTGCCCAGCGCTCATCCTGATGCCGCGTCGGTGGCGGAGGGCGGCACGGTCAGCGGCAATGTGCTGAACAATGACATCGGCGGCGCCGACGGCCCGGCCGTGACCGGTGCGGTGGTCGGCGTGCGTGCCGGCGCCGACACCTCGACTTCGGCTATCGGCGGCCTCAACAGCAACATCAACGGCACCTACGGTTACCTGACCCTGGACGCCAACGGCAACGCCGTCTACCACAGCAATCCGAATGCGGTGAACGGCCCGGGCGCGGTGGATGTGTTCACCTACACCGTGCGCGATTCCGACGGCGATGAAAGCACTACCACCATCACCATCGATGTTTCCAACAGCAAGCTGTGCGCGACCAGCGACACCGACGTCACCGTCTTCGAGAAAGCGCTGGACCTGACCAAGGACGGCGCGGATCTGGCGCCCGGTACGGTTACCGGCAGCGACCCGAACAGCACCGGCGAAACCGCGTCTGGCACGTTGGTCGGCTCGGTCACCGGGGCAGTCGGTGCTATCAGTTATGCGCTGGTTGGCAGCGCCACCGGCAACTACGGGCAAATCGTCCTCAACCCCAATGGCACTTACACCTACACGCTGACCTCGCCGGCGAGCACCACGCCGCATGCCGACGACGGCGCCAACACCCTGAGCGAAACCTTCACCTATCAGGCCACCGATTCGCTCGGCAATATCGTCACCAGCACCCTCGTCGTCAGCATCGTCGATGACGTGCCGAAAGCGGTGAACGACAGCAACGCCAACAGCGCCTCGGAAACCCAGCTGACCCTGACCGGCAATGTGCTGACCAACGATGTGCAAGGTGCCGATGTGGTTGCAACCGGACCGAATGCCGGGCCGATCACTCCCGCCACTATCGTCGGGACTTATGGCACCTTGGTGCTCAACGCCAACGGCACGTACACCTACACGCTGGACGGCAACGACGCCGACTTCAAAAACCTGCACGGCGGTGGCAACGGCACCGAAACCTTCACCTACACCCTGACCGATGCCGACGGCGACACCAGCACCGCCAACCTGGTGCTGAACATCCACAACAACGATGATCCGGTGCTGCTCAACGGCCTCGACGTCTATGGCGGCGAACTCACCGTCTACGAGAAAAACCTCAGCGACGGCACCAGCCCCGACACCCCGGCGCTGACCCAGAGTGGCACGTTCACCGTCACCGCTCTCGATGGTCTGCAAACCCTCACCGTTGGTGGCATTGCCGTGGTGACCAACGGTGTCGCCGCAGGCTTCCCGCAATCGGTGGTTTCGCCGCTGGGCAGCACCTTCACCGTCACCGGTTACAACCCGGCTACCGGCATGGTCAGTTACAGCTACAGCCTGGTCGACAACGAAACCCACCCGAACGCCAACGGTGCCAACAGCCTCACCGAGAACTTCAACGTGGTGGCGACGGATACCGATGGCAGCACTGCCAACGGTCAGATCAACGTCAACATCGTCGATGACCTGCCGACCGCCAAACCCGACACTGGCTCGGTGGCCGAGGGCGGTACGGTCAACGTCAGCGTGCTGGGCAATGACATCAGCGGTGCCGATGGCGCGGCGACGGTGGTTGGCGTGCGCGCGGGCAGCAATACCGGCACCTCGGCCATCGGCGGCCTCAACAGCAACATCAATGGCAACTTCGGTTACCTGACCCTCGATGCGGCCGGCAACGCCGTCTATCACAGCAATCCGAACTCGGTGAGCCCACCGGGCGCCACCGACACCTTCACCTACACCATTCGCGACAGCGACGGTGATGAAAGCACCACGACCATCACCATCAACGTCGCCGACAGCAAATTGGTCGCCTCGGTCGATCAGGACGTGACGGTGTACGAAAAAGCCCTCGACCTGAGCAAGGACGGAGCGGATCTGGCCCCCGGTACGGTCACCGGTAGCGATCCGACCAACACGGGTGAAACCGCCACCGGTACGCTGGTCGGCGCGGTCACCGGCGGCACGGGCGCGATCACCTACACCCTGGTTGGCAGCGCCACTGGCACTTACGGGCAGATCCAGCTCAACGCCGACGGCACCTACACCTACACGCTGACCTCGGCGCCGAAAACCTCGCCGGGCGCCAACGACGGCGCGAACACGCTAAGCGAAAGTTTCACCTACAAAGCCACTGACGCGCTGGGCAACAGCACCACCAGCACACTTGTCGTCAATATCGTCGATGACGTGCCAAAAGCGGTGGCGTCGGATCGTTCAGTGGCGGCGGTGGAGATCGATTCCAACCTGCTCATCGTTCTTGATATCTCCGGCAGTATGGCCGACGCCTCCGGTGTGCCGGGCCTGTCGCGACTGGCGCTGGCCAAGCAGGCAATCAGTGCCTTGCTCGACAAGTACGACGACCTCGGGGATGTCAAAGTCCAGCTCGTCACCTTCAGCAGCAACGCCACTGACCGAACCTCGGTGTGGGTCGATGTGGCAACCGCCAAAACCATTCTCGCCGGACTCACCGCAGGCGGTGGCACCAACTACGACGCCGCGGTGGCGGTGATGCAAACCGCGTTCAACACCTCGGGAAAACTCACCGGGGCGCAGAACGTCGGTTACTTCTTCTCGGACGGCAAACCCAACGAAGGCGACATCAACGCTGCCGACGAAGCTGCGCTGAAAAACTTCCTTGATGCCAACAACATCAAGAACTACGCGATCGGTCTCGGCAGCGGTGTGAGCAACGCCAATCTCGATCCGCTGGCCTATGACGGCATCAGCCACACCAACACCAATGCGGTGGTGGTCACCGATCTCAACCAGCTCAACTCGGTGCTGTCCGGCACCGTGGAAGGCGCACCGGTCACCGGTTCGTTGCTGGGCGAAGGCGGTACGTTCGGCGCCGATGGCGGCTTCATCAAGTCCATCGTCGTTGACGGCACCACCTACACCTACGATCCGAAAGCCCTCAGCGGCCAGGGCTCGTTGACGGCTACCGGTGGCATCAACCACGGCACTTTCAACACCGTCAACAACACGTTGAGCATCGCCACCAATAACGGCGGCACCCTGGTGATCAACCTCGACACCGGCGACTACAGCTATACCTCACAGAAAACCACGGCGGTGGTGATTACCGAGAACATCGGCTTCACCCTCAGCGACAACGACGGTGACCTCGCCAGCTCGACGCTGACCGTGAAAGTGATCCCCAACGCGCCGCCTGTGGCCGTGGACGACCACGTCATCACCAACGTGCTCTCGGGCAACATCGTGGTGCCGGGCGAACTGTTGCTGGCCAACGACACCGATCCGAACGGCGATACGCTCAACGCTACGCCAACCAGCTTCAACACCGGCTGGGTCTCGAAAGCGGCGGACTTCACCGGTACCGGCGCCATCAGCTTCACCGGCACCAATGCCAACACCGCCGCCAACCAGAACCTGGCCAACGTGCGCAATGCGTTCTCGGCCAACGCGGCAACCATGACCGCCGTGCTGGTGGTCAGCGGCTACCTCGGTGGGGTGAGCAACAGCAACGCCAACGATGAAGATCGCATCACCGTCAATCTGCGCCAGGGCGAAACCCTCAACCTGGATCACAACCTGGCGGCCGGTAACGTCAGCATGGAGTACTCGATCAACGGTGGCGCGTACATTGCGCTGGCGGACGGGCAAACCCTCACCGCGACGTCGGACGGCGTTTACCAGATCCACATCACCAACATCACCAACCCAACAGGTGGTAACGCCAACGGGTCGGAAAACTACCAACTGACCATGACCCTCAACTACGCCGGGGCGCATGACATCACCCCGGACTACCACGGCACCTACACCGCCAATGACAACCACGGCGGCAGCGACACCGCCGCCGTGACCATCAGCTATCAGGATGGCCACACGCTCACCGGCACAGCGGGGGATGACGTGCTGGTGGCCGGCACCGGCAACAACATCCTCAACGCCGGCGACGGCAACGATGTGCTGACCGCCGGTTCCGGCAACAACGAGCTGCACGGCGGCGCGGGTAACGATTTGCTCTACAGCGGCCCGGGCAATGACCTGCTCGACGGCGGTACCGGCATCGACACCGCCAGCTACGCCCACGCCACGGCCGGGGTCACGGTCAACCTCGGCCTGCTCGGTGCGCAAAACACCCTCGGCGCCGGCACCGACACCCTGACAGGCATCGAAAACCTGGTCGGCTCGAACTTCAACGACACCCTGACCGGCGACAACAATAACAACGTGATCAACGGTGGCTTGGGTAATGACATCCTCAACGGTGGCGGCGGTGACGACTTGCTGATTGGCGGCATGGGTAACAACACCATGACCGGCGGGGCGGGGGCCGACACCTTCCAGTGGCTCAAAGGCAACAGCGGCCATGACCTGATCACCGACTTCACCCCCGGCACCGACAAGCTCGACCTGTCGCAACTGCTGCAGGGCGAAAACGGTTCCACCGCCTCGCTGGATGACTACCTGCACTTCACCGTCACCGGCAGCGGCGCCTCGGTGCTAACCAGCATCGACGTCAGTGCCATGGCCGGCGCCACGCCGAACCAGACCATCGACCTGGCCGGCGTCAACCTCGCCAGCCATTACGGCGTGACGCCGGGGGCGGGCGGGGTGGTGGCTGGCGGGCATGACACGGCGACGATCATCAGCGGGATGCTGAATGATCATTCGTTGAAGGTGGATACCGTGTAAGCGGAGTCTGAAACGACAAAAACCGCCGACCCGTTCAACCGGGGCGGCGGTTTTTTTCTGCCTGAAGGTATGGCGTCGCTCTTTCGTCAGTCTTCGCGAGCTGGCTCGCTTCCACAGGTTGCGGCGTTGTAACAGGGCTTTGTGATCGGTGCAGATCCCTGTGGAAGCGCGCTTGCCCGCGAAGAGGCCGCAATTGACACCGCAGATCGAGGTATTCGCAGGGAGAAGTGGGGGCGACGTCGGGCGGACGGTCAATTCCGACGAGTGGTAGCAATACCTGTAATTTCTGACAGTAGGCAGGGTCATCCCACCCGCATCTAATGAAGCCATCACCGCAGCGCGTGCACCGCGCTGCGACGTTACTTCATAGAGGTAGGCTGGAATGGCAAAGCGCGAAAAACCGGCCGGTCAGCCAGAACACAACACTACAGTGCTCTTGAGCAGGTCGGTCCAACCGACCGTACCGGCTGTCCTTGATCCCAACGACCCCAAAGGGCTTTTACCGCTCAAGGCACTGGGGGATGATCTGGTTGTGACGTTCCCGGAATTTGAACGAGGTGCCGCACCAGACGATGCAGATCTGGTTGAGTTGGGGTTCATGAGAAAAAACGGACCGTTCATCATGGTCGATGAGCGGTGGTATCCGACCAATGATCTCATTTCCTTCCCGCAAACCCTGAAAGTGCCTCGCGATTTACTGTCAGAAGGTGTCTACGAAGTTGCAATCCAGATCTCGATCTACGGAAACAACCCCAATGAAGGCCCTCGCAAAACCCTGACCATCGACACCACCAAACCCAACTTCGGAAACAAGCCGGGCGCGGCCGAGTTTCCCCCCGAGCTGAATGGCACCATCACCGAAACCTTCCTGGCTCAGGAGGGGGAGGTCAGTGTGCTGGTGCCTTGGTACGCCGATGTCGAGGCGCTGGATCGCGCACCCTATTACTGGACCAGCGAAGCCATCCCGCCGGACTCTGAAAAACCGATCCGCGAGCAGGAGTTCAGCGCTGAAGATATTGCTAATCGACGTTTGCGCATCACTGTGTATGCCGACGAAATTCGATCCTGGGGTTCTGGCACACGTTACTTTTATTACCATCTGAGGGACAGGGCGGGAAACGAAGGACCCAATTCCTATCTTTCGTCTATTGAAGTGGATTTGTCGCCTGCACCGGGGGCACTGCTGCCACCCCGAGTGCCGCTGTCACCCAGGGGGCTGGTCGATCGTCAGCAAGCCCGTGACGGTGTCGTTGTGGAAGTCGATGAATACGACTTTGCCAATCCCGGTCATTGGCTGGCGGTTTTCTGGGACGATACGCCCCTGCCTGAAGTCCCTGTTGACCCCTCCGCGTTTCCGCTGTCGGTCACTGTGCCGTGGTCGACCTTGCATGCAAAAGGCGATGGGCCTTTGCGGGCGAAGATCTATTACAAGATTCGCCAGGGAACAGCCTACGGGCCACCCTCGCCAGATATTTCGGTGGCAGTGAACCTGACGCTCGCAGGTCAGGATCATGCCAAGGCGCCGGCGTTGATCAATGAAGATCTTGCGTTGGTCGAGGTGTTCGGCGAAAACAGCCAAACCCTGAACACCCTGAATACGGATGATTTTGGTCTGCCGGCCCGCGTGTTGCTGCCTCTCTACGATGCACCCGAACAGGGACAGCTACTGGAACTGTACTGGGGAAGTTACCCCGGCGTAGTTGCGTTTTATGAGGTGAAATCAGGCGATGTTGCCGGTAAACCTGTCGAATTTTCCGTGCCTTGGCATGTTATCGATTCCGACAAAGAGAACCCTGCTTTGCCGGTTTGGTACACCACCAGCAATGGCGTGAATCAGCAACAGTCGATGCCGACGCGGGTGGCTGTTTCCATTGTCGTGATCGAGGGTTTGCAGGAGCCGGTCTTTCCGCATGCGAACAGGAATGGCGTACTGGACTGCTGCGCACGTCCGAGGCTTTGGGAGGGCGTCACGGTAAGAATCAAAGCTGATCCGCTTATCGAGCAGGGCGACACGCTGACGCTGGTCTGGCAAGGCAGCACCGGACTAGTCGGTGCCGAGCCCATCGAAGGAACTTACGCGGAAATTGAAAAGGAACTCACAACACTGCGTCCGGGTGAAGACATCGATATCGTTGTAGAGGACTACGACCAGTTGATCGCGCCTATGGTCGACGACGGTTCTGCGCTGGTTTATTACTGGCTGAAAAAAAGCACGGGCGGTCGGGGGAAATCCAAAATGGAGTTCGTGATCATCAATCGCACCCAGCCCAGTGGCGAAGTCTGTTCGCCCACGAATGATTTGTGCGAAGAGAACTGAAAGATTTAACAGTTGTGCCATGAGGTAAATAGCCGGCATCGCTCTGGAAGTTTGTAGTGGGAGTGGAGGGCCGGTGCGTCCATAGATCAGGAGAATTGAAAATGAATAACTTGAAAGTGCCTACCAAGGCAGAGTTGGCTCGTAAAAAATTATTTGATTTGCGCCAAGCCCTGAGTACCCGATCGGGTACCCCCCCTGAAGTTGAAGACTTACTCCCGGCGCTACCGGGAGATAATGTAAAGAAACTGCACAAGTCGCGGCAGGGGACAGATTGCAAGGTAACTATTAACAATATGGTGGTTCCGGGTGGGTCACAACCCGGTGAAACATATGTTGCATTGAAAAAAGATGATGTAGTAGTGACGGATTGGAAGCCAGTGGATATTCCTGTTCCTACTGTTTTTGAAATGGATCTGCCGGCGAAAGAGACTGCAACACCCGGTCCATTTCGCTTGACGTATGACGTTGATTACGGTGGCAACCATAATATTTCCGATGTTTTTGAGTTCTATATCGATACTGTCGCGCCTAATCACGGGACACCTGGAGGCGAGGCTGTACCACCAGACAAAATTGTTAATGGTGTGTTGACCCGGGAAGTTCTGGATGAACTGGGTGAGATCACGATGACCATCCCGATGCCTGACGACGTCAAGCAGGGTGATATATATACCGGTTATTACGGGAAAAGTGACCCCTCGATGCCCGTGGCTACCTTTTTCGTCGATGAGGACTCGACGGCGCCGATTGAATTGGTTATCCCGAAAGCCACCATTGAAACGTTGGGCGAAGGACAATTTATCTTTTACTGCAAGTTTGAAGATCGCGTCGGAAACGTCGGACCCTCTTCAAAAGAATTTAAATTCGATGTTCGACTGACAGCGGCGCCCAGTGGATTGCAACCACCTGAAGTACCGGAACACGATGACGACGTCGTCGATTTGAAGGATGCCTTTCCCGATGTCGCCGTGGTCATTCCGACATTCGATAATGGTCAGCCGAACGATGTGGCTCGAGTCATCTTCAACGGGAAGCTGCAACCCGACAAGCCGACAGATGGCACCACCCAGGTCATTGTCGACGTACCGTTCAGGGATGTCGCAGACGGCGGTGATGGTCCGAAGGATGTGACGGTGACTTACGCGATCATTCGAAACGGCAACCCGTTTCCGGAACCGACAGGGGCGACCATCAACGTCGATCTGTCGATCCCCGGGCCAGTCAATCCTGAACCCGATCCGGAGGAAGGAAATCCGAACCTCGTTGCTTTGGTCGTCAAAGGGTCAACCGACGATAACACTTTGGTGGAGGCTGACGTTGGTAACTTGATCGACATCGACTTGACGATTCCTGATCCAACGACACTGAAAGCTGGAGATGTATTTGATTTGATTTATGACGGTGTAGTAGTTCCTCCTCCGGAGGGGCGTTACACAGTAGACGGGACCGAGTCCGATGTTTTCAAGATACCGTTCAAACTACCGTCTGCTGTATTTGTGGCCGCTAAAAACGGCATAAAAATAGCCCGCTACGTCATCACCAATCCGTTAAATGGCAGCAATGAAAATCCATCCTTGCCAACCCCGGTTGATGCGTACGTTATTCCAGTGAATTTGCCCACTCCCGTCATTCAAAATCTTTATACCAATCCGGGCGGTAATGTGTTTTTGAACTGTAATTCTCTTCGCGATATCCCGGTGGTGGGTAAGGCCGCGGTAGTCCGTATCCCGGGAGGTGGTTCACTCGTTGCTGATTTGAAACTGGACTTCGTATGGCAAGGAACACCACTTCCAGGAGGGGACGCTATTGATCCTTACCCGTTCAGCAAAACGTTGCAGGGTAATGAGCATACAGCGGGATTTGAGGTTTACCTGCCATTCAATGGCGCCCTCAGACCTATCAAGGATGGACGCGGAGTCATTTCATATACAGCCGTAATTGATGGTCGTACTCATAACTCCGGGAATCACGATGTCAGGGTAATTGTTGCTGATAATACAGGGACATACTGTCCAGGTACTCAGGAGGTCTGATAGTAGATAGAAGAAGACGGGGGTATCACCCTCGTCTTCTTTTGCTGTTACGTACGGTAAATAAATCCTGCAGAAAAACAGGAGTATTCCTACAGAATTAAATAATTTGGCCCTGTACCGTACCCGCGGACCAATCGTGTCTTGTTGAAAAAATCCGCTAAAAGTCGAAGGAGTTTGTATGGGCGTCTGTTCAGGTCGGTATCCTTTTATATTGTCAAGAAAGCACTTGGCGTGGCTGGCCTTCGCGCCGGTTTTCTCTACAAGCCCTTTGGTCTTTGCCTTGACGTCCATTGAGGCGGGGCAAACGTTGAACATTGATCAAACAACGGCACAGGACAACTATCGCGCTCGCGATGGTGGTGTATTGAACGCCAATGATGCGAATACTCATGAAGTCTTGATCACCACCGGTTCGCAATTGAATGTGGTGGGGGGGACTTATGCGGGGCGTTCGGGCAACGCGGGGATTACCCTGATCAATGCCAGTGCCAATGTGAGCGACGCCATTGTGACCGGCAGCCGAATGGGAATGTCGATCGCCCGGTTGAATGGTACAACCACCGGCTCGACTGCCGTGATCAGTGGCAGCCGGATTACCGGCCAGACTTCCGGGATCGAAACCGGTGGCGGTGCTGACATCCAGTTGACTGATACGCATCTGACCGGTACAGGTGCAAACAGCGTAGGCTTGAATTCGTTCGGTGCAGAAGTCAGGGCCAAGGGCGGTAGCATGACTGGAGGCATGAACGGTATTCGCTTGCGTCCCGACGGCCAGGGCATCGGCAGCGGCGCCAATGTGACACTGGACAACGTCGAGGTGCGAGGGATAGCGGGGCCTGCCATTCTTGCCAATGGGGGGGCTACGGCACAGATCAACGTGTTGAATTTCACCCGCCTGCTTGCCGGCAACGGTGTACTGCTTGATGTGCAAGGTACTTCCACTGCAACGATGACGGTGGCTGACAGCACGCTGGAAGGCAACATCAATGTCACCGATAACAGCCTCGCCAATCTGACTTTCAATCACGGCCACATGGTGGGTGATGTCATCGTCGATGGCAGTTCTACGGCGAATGTCACATTGGAAAATCATTCGCAGTTCACCGGCCGTCTCGACCAGGTCGACAGCGTGAACGTCAACAGCAACTCCAACTGGACACTCACCGGCAACGATTCGATCGGTGCTCTGGGCATGAATGGTGGCACTGTCACCTTTGGCGGCACAACAGATGCCCCAGGTACGTATTACACGCTCAATGTCGGCTCGCTTTCCGGCAACGGGACGTTTGCGATGAAGGGCGATTTCGCCAGCGGTGAGCGTGATTTTCTCAATGTGCAGGGCGCTTCGGCAGGGAACTTCACGCTGGCGGTTGCGGCCTCTGGCCTGGACGCCGCTTCGCCGCAGGCATTGACGCTGGTGCGTACCGGCACTACCGACAGCGCAAATTTTGCCCTGGCCGGCGATCAGCGGGTTGATGTCGGCACCTGGTCCTACAGCCTGGCCAGTCGGGAGACTGAAGGTGGAGCGAAAGAGTGGTTTCTCGACCCGACCACCGAAGTCATCAGCCCCGGCGCGCGCTCGGTACTGGCCTTGTTCAACACAGCCCCGACCGTGTGGTACGGCGAGTTGTCATCGTTACGCAGCCGGATGGGTGAGCTGCGCTTGAACGGCGGGGAGGGTTTCTGGATCCGCACCAACGCCACCAAGCATAACGTCGCCGATGGATCGGGTGTCGGCTATCAGCAGACGCAACAGGGGTTGTCCCTTGGCGCCGATGCCCGGGTGGGCGATAGCCAGGTGCTGGTCGGGGTGCTTGCCGGCACGAGCGAGTCGGATCTGGACTTGAATCGCGGTACCTCGGGTACGGTGAAAAGCTACTACGTCGGCCCCTATGTCACCTGGCTCGACAGTGACACCGGTTACTACTTCGACGGCGTGCTCAAGTTCAACCGCTTTCGCAACGAGTCCAAGGTCAACCTGAGTGACGGCAGCCGCACCAAGGGCGACTACGACAACTGGGGCATGGGCGGTTCTGCCGAGTTCGGTCGGCATATCAAACTGGCTGACGACTACTTCGTCGAACCGTTCGCGCAACTGGCGGCAGTGCAGATCCAGGGCAAACACTACACGCTGAACAACGACATGGACGCCGACGGCGATCGCATGCGCTCACTGCTCGGCAAGGCCGGTGCCACGTTCGGGCGCAACTTCGGTTTCGGTAACGGCGCTGTCGCGCAGCCTTACGTGCGCGCGGCGATTGCTCATGAGTTCGCTTCGAACAACGAAGTGAAGGTCAACAACAACGTGTTCAACAACGACCTGTCAGGCTCCCGGGCGGAGTTTGGTGCGGGGGTGGCGGTGGCCCTGTCGGAGAAGTGGCAGGTGCATGTCGATCTGGACTATTCCAATGGGGAGCATATCGAGCAGCCGTTTGGGGTGAATGTGGGGGGGCGGTATAGCTTTTAACTACTGTGTGGTACAGGGAAGTTGTCTCGTAATCAGCGAGATACCTTAACGGCCGCTGTTCTGTCGATGAGCAGCGGCCTTGTCATTTCTGTCAGTCGGTTTGCCTGATGCCGAAGCCATCAGTTGTCCCGCCCCAGCGACACGAGTGCTAGTGGAACAGCTGATACTCCTCGATCAGGCGTTCACCCTCGTCAGCCATTGTTCAAGGTGTGATGCCCACTCCGGGCACCACATTCAGGTTCATAATCGCTTTTTCTTCCCCTGTAACCAGATTTCTACAGTGATAGAACGGGTTGGGGTTGGGCCAATAAAGGATCGACTCATTAGACCAATAGAATGAATTACCCAATGGCCAACGATTTCCAAAAGCACTGCTTATTGCCCGTAACTCGGCCATTGAAGGCAACCTCAAGCCTCGACTGTGTGCATCATCACGTACCCTGGCCAACCAGTTTGCGCTTAATCCGTAACATTGCGTCACCCCTGTTACCGACACCAAATAGCTTTTCACCTGGCTCGCCGCATCCCTTACTGAAATCGTTGCACTGCCGTTACCTCGCGCAGTGACGAGCCCACTTGCCGAATCTACGAATGCGACGTTTCCATTACTAGAGCTATAAACGTAAGGAAGTTGGCCACCACTCGCCTGGTGCTGCACCGAAGTGCCTGGACCGAAGGCTGGCAATACTGCGCTCCCCGGAATGAGGTAAATCCTGCCGCTCAAGGTTTGGGAGTTGGTATTGAAGTTCAGCGGCGGTATCACCGGGAGTACCGTGAAGGTACGAGACGGCTGAGACTCCTGGCCGGTGCTGACAGCTTTTACTTTTAAGGAATGACCACCCACACACACCGCCAATGTGGTACTCCATGCGTCGTCAACTGCTCTCACCGTATGCTTTGGATTGTTGTTGTCGTAGACCTGGACTTCACGGTTGGGCGTAACTTTGCCACGCAAGGTGACCGAGGTCCTTTTGGTTGTTCCGCCGTTATCGATTTCAATGAGGCCGTCATGCACAGACGTCAGCGTCGGCCCAATGTGGGCGGCGACGTTGAAGTTTCTCGCCGGGCTCTCTACCGGAACCGCGTCATACATGGCCTTGGCCGTCAGACTGTGGGAGCGGATGGCCAGACCGGTGACAGACGTTGTCCATTGTTTATCGGCATTGACGTTGACCGGCGTACCGACGGGGGCGCCATTGTCGTAAATCTGGATCTGCTCACGCGGGGTGGCTTGGCCTTTGACAGTCACGACGCTGTCATAGGTCGTTTCATTCGGTCCCACCGTGCCGACCGAGTCGGTGACCGTGGTAATGGTCGGTGAAATAAAGGCTGCAACAGTAAAGACCCGGGGAGGGCTGGACTCCGGGTTACTGCCGTAATCGCCTCGCGCGGTCAGGCGATAAGTGGTCAGATTCAGGCTGCTGAAAACATATTGCCAGTCGCCGCTGGCGTTGACATTTACCGTATCGACGGTCGCGCCGGCATTGAGCAGAATGATCTTTTCGTTCGGGCTGGCTCTGCCTGTCAGATTGACAGTCCGGTAGTAGGTCGTACCATTGGCCACGACTTCACCGCGCAGGTCGCTCACCAAGGAGATCGTCGGCGTGACCGCTTGTGCCACGACGAAATCCCGTGGTGGGCTGGTCGCAGGATCAATCTCGTACAGCGCCTCGGCAGTGAGGCTGTAGCTGCGAACTTTCAGATCGTTGAGGCGGTGGTTCCAGTCACCCTTATCGTCGACGTCAAGGGTAATGAGCGGCAGTTTGTTCTCCAGCAATTTGATCTGCAGGTTTGGCGTCGCGCTGCCGGCCACTAGCACACTACTGTCATAGGTGGTTGTCCCATGGGCAACGTCCCCCCGTGAATCGCTGACCGTAAGAATTTCCGGGGTCTCTGCGAATTTCACGGTGAATGTTCGCGGATTGCTGGACACCGGGTCGGCGTCATAAAGGGCTTTGGCGCTTATGTGGTAAGACTTTTCGGTCAACGGGCCGATCTCACGCCGCCAGGTGCTGTCGGCGTCCACCCGTGCCGTGCCCATCGATGTCGTTGGCCCATCGAACAGCTCGACCGTTTCGCCGCGTGTGGCGGTACCGGTGACGGTGACTTTTTCATCGCGGGTTTTGCCGTCCTCTTCCACTTCGCCCCGTGAGTCCGTCACCCCGGTGATGGCCGGTTGTACGTAGTCGTAGCGGGTTCTGATGGTCAGGGGCAACTGTGGAAATATGCAGGCAGTGTTCTCTTTTTCACTGCCATCGAATGCCACTTTGCAGATCAAGGTGGCGGGTGTGGAGTGGCCCAGTTTCATCAGATCGCTTCTGAGCAAGGTTTCGTTGAGGCCGTTGCTGACTTGGCTGGGGGTTATTTCCAGGCCGGTGATTAGCGGGATCGTCAGGGGCGCGCCTGAAGTGGTTTGTCCTGCCAGGTAGAACCACAGACGCTGTTTCAGGGCAATGTAGGGCCAGATAGCGAGAACAGCTTTGGCATCGCCGCTGAATGTCATCAGATCCAGGACGTTGTTCTGTGCTTGAGGTACTTGCGGGTGGGGCAGTTCGCTTTCGGGGTCCTGGAAGTCTGAAACATACAAGTCGAGTGTTTGCGAAGGCGTTGCGAAGGTGTAGCGCTTTACTTCGTATTCAACCAACACTCTTTTCGCAATATTGGCGCCAATCACCGAAGGTGGTAAATGGAATTGAACGGTACCAGTGGGACTGCCCGGCAGCTCCAGATCATCATAGGTGCCCGCGCCGGGCGTTCCTGACCACTTCAAACGGATCATGTCCCAGTCAGGGTTCATGCTGGAGTAACTGGCGTTGATGTCTACGCCGTTCAACCCATCCATTGGGTTGAGCGTCTTGTCGGGTGCCTGTATCACCTCGGGCGGCGGTAACTCACCGACCAGTTCGCCTATGAGCAAATTGAGCGTGGCCGAGTGCTCGTATTGTTTGTTCGAGGCACGCAATAGCGAGTAGCGGACTTTCACGTACTGCGCGATGTTAGCCGTCACGAACCGTGCATCCACCCGAAAACGAACCGGTTTACCAGCGGTTACTGTGGTGATGGGCAGCCAGTCGCTGGTACTGGCAAGAGGATTGAGGCTACGCCAGTAATAAGTCAGTACATCATCCTTGAGGGTGTTCGCGTTGGCGATCAGTACATGGACGCTATCGAACACCTTCGACGGATCCAGTACGTCCCCCGGCGGATCGGCCTCTTCCACTTTGGGGGCCGGCAGCGTCGCCCGGACCTTCCCGACCTTGGCCAGCAGCCGCTCGGACTCTCTGATGTCGAGGAGGCCAGGTGCATCGTTCGCGACCACGTAAGAAAGGTCGAGCGTGCCGTTATCAAGCACACTGATGTGCTGGGAATCGATGTAGACCGTGACCAGGCCTTCCCTGGCTTCGTTGTCGCTGACGATATGCGGGACTTCATGCAGATAGTCGTCACCATTGGACTTGATGCCAGACCATCTCAGGCAGATCAGGTCGCCATTTTTCATCGCGTAGCGCACGTCGACCGTGGCGTAGAGCTCGTCCGGTTCGAGGGTATCGCCGAGCAGTTCGCGGATGCTCGGCTCGGGGAGCATGTTGACGTCGCCTTCTACCCTGGCAAGAGCGCGCCTGGAGGAGATCGGGGCGCCCCCGTCCTTTTTGTAGAGAATATAAGACGCATCGGCGCTCCCTTGGGCGATGGCCCTGATCAACTCATAGGGCACATCGATTTCCAGCACTGAAGGGACGTTATCGATGTCGCGGGTTTCGCTGCAGATGAGCGGTTCAGCGTTATCCGGCGGTGTGCCGATGAAGGTCATTTTCACGCTGTCGCCCACGGCGAAGTACTGGCTGCTGACATGGATCTGAATCTTGACCGGCTGCTTGTTCAAATCCCTGATGGTAATGACGCCGTTGAGGGCTTCCCTGATGATCGGTGCCTCCAGTCGCCAGCCGCCCGCGTCCACGTCGATGTAGGTGCGTTTGGAGTGGCGGTCGGCCCAGTTCCAGACTTCGTCATTGATGTCGTATTTGATTTCCCGTCTGAGACCGTCGCCGGCGCCGAGAATGGCGTCCTGATCAATCAGGATTTCGATCGGCTGCTGGCCTTCGGCTTGCTCCGGCGTGATGCGGTGCGCAGGAAGCCGGTATTCGCCCAGCTGTAAACGGACCTTGTCGTTGCGCGTGCAGTACACATAATGAGGGATGGTGGCCAGTACCCCTTTTTTGGCCCATTCGGCGTCTATCACGCCCTGATCGACCAGCTCGGGCGGCAGTTGCACGATGTTCAACTCTGAGTGGCCGTCGGGCAAATGCGGTTCCCTGTCACGATTTCCCGGCTTGTAAAGCTTGACCCATACTCGCAAGGCCACCGAGGGCGGATCGGCTTCGGTCTCGCCTGCGCGGGTCAGCACATAGTGGCAGTTTTCAAGCCACCCCGACTCGACAGGCGTCGGCAGATAAAAGAACACCCGCTGGTTGACTTCATCGGCCTCGACGAATCGTTCGCGCACTCTTGTGCCGTTGCAATAAATCTCGAGTTTGTCGCCCTCGCTCATGGGGCCAAGATAAGGATTGATGACGCACAGCACGCCGTTCTCATCATCGGTGGCGACCTTGATGTTGATCCCGCCATCACCATCTTGCACCGGCTCGACCATCCCCGGAATCAGCAGGGGACGCAGCACCGCCAGTGGGTTGTTGCCTTCGGTCAGGGGAGGGAAGCGGAAACGCTTGTGAGCAGGCATCAGGCAAGTCCTCTTGAAGAGAATTCAGGCGTTTTTGATGACGACCGGTGCAGTCTCACTCAGTGGGAATCAGCGGGGATTCCGGCTTGAGGTAGTTGACGAACACGGGAAGGCACTCCATTTGGGTGATGGAGTGATTGAACCTGTGCTGATGGGTTTGCGCACCTGTCAGATCTGACAGGTGCGTGGGGGTATCCGACGAGTGGTGTTATTTTTCTTGCTCGATCGATCGCTGGGGGGCTTTGAAGATGCTTTCGCGAGCAGGCTCGCTCTCACAGATTCGGCGGTGTGAACACAGCCTTGTGATCGACACCGATCCCTGTGGGAGCGAGCGTGCTCCGGGCGACGATCCGACGAAGACGTCGGCAGCCACAGCGCCTCACTCAAGACGTGTCACGGAGGCGCGCTACTGCGGCACCTCCAGATTATCCATCACCCGATTCACCGCCAGTTCACCAAGCATGATCAGCTGCGCGATCCCCAGCAGCGTCCTGCGCTGTGACGCGGGTATGAGGTGGGCGAAGTCATGGGCGATGGTTCTGGCGGAGGCGAGAGTTTCGCTGGCGTCGGCCAGCAGTTCCTCGTTTTTGAAGTCCGCAGTGACGGCGTACATCCGGCGGGTTTTGCGTGGCGGTGGGGTAGAGCCGGGTGGGCAGAGGTAGTGATCGAGGGCGCGTTCGGCGGCGTCGCTGAGCTTTTTTGAATCGAGGGATTCGTAGGGGGAGGCGAGGTCGGTTTCGGGTGGGTTTGGTGTTGGTTTAATCATCGGTAAAGCCTCTAGAGTAATGAAGCTACCACCGTTCGCTGCTAACGAAGGAGGTGGCGGCTGTACGCGGGTTAGCAGACCAGGACTCTAGAACCCGGCGCACCGAAGTGCCCCACGCAAAGCCGCCATAACGGCAACGGACTTTATGCGTCTAGAGAAAACCCCGGGCTGCTAAACCCGATCACTGACAATCAGCGACCGACCCACAATAGAACCCGCCCCCAAAGCGCACAAGCCGGCGGATTCTGGCGTAGCTGTAGGCAATGGCGCAAGAATTTGTAGCCTGAAAGGCGTGTCTGGAGGTGTCTTTTAAACGCTTTGGTTTAAAAGGCGATTTGCGCTGACTTCACTGGCCCCTTCGCGAGCAAGCTCACTCCCACATTTGGAATGAGTTCCCTGTGGGAGCGAGCCTGCTCGCGAAAGGGCCATCCCGGCCAGCAGAAAAACCTTGATCAAGCCTCGCTGTTTAAATCACTGGTTAAATAAATCCGCCCCTTTTCTTGTCGGCGCGGTCGAACCATTCCCGACCAGTATGTCACCTGCCGCCAGGACTCAATCCGTCGCTGTATCAATCACCAAGACCTTCTGCGTATTGGTCTCGCATATATAGGCGCGGGTACCGTCCGGGCTGAGTACAATCGATTGTAGTCTTTGCCCGACCGGAATGCTCGTCAGGACTCGATCCGTCGCCGTGTCAATCACCGAGACCGTTCCGCTATTTCCGCAGGCATAAGCGCGGTTTCCGTCCGGGCTGACGGCGATACCGGTCGGAATATCGCCGATCGGGATGTTCTTCAGGACTAGGTTCGTCGCCATGTCAATCACCGAGACCAGTGAGTCAATGTCGCAGACATAAGCACGGTTTCCGTCCGGGCTGACGGCAATGCCGATCGGATTGCCGGTTGGGATGTCGGTCAGGACTTGGTTCGTTGTCAAATCGATCACCGAGACCGTGTGATATCTACAGACGTAAGCGCGGGTACCGTTTGGACTGATGGCTATCGCGTATGGAGCTTGCCCGGTGGAGATGTTCGTCAGGACTCGGTCCATTGCCGTATCAATTACCGAAACACTGTTGTTTGAATAGTTGCAGACATAGGCGCGCTTCCCGTCCGGGCTGAAGGCAACCGCCTCCGGAGTTTGCTGCTCGACCGGGAAGTTCTTCAGGACTTGGTTCGTCGCCACATCAATCACCTGGATCATTTTCTTAGCTTGGCTGCAGATATAAGCGCGGGTACCGTCCGGGCTGACGGCAATCCCTGCCGGATATTTCTCGACCGGGAAGTTCGTCAGAACTAGATTCGTCGCCGTATCAATCACCGAGATGGTGTCACTAGAAAAATTGCT
Source organism: Pseudomonas sp. rhizo66 (assembly GCF_031931925.1). Lineage (NCBI taxonomy): Bacteria > Pseudomonadati > Pseudomonadota > Gammaproteobacteria > Pseudomonadales > Pseudomonadaceae > Pseudomonas > Pseudomonas sp. rhizo66. The sequence goes on along the minus strand of NZ_JAUJWZ010000039.1, from coordinate 1,387 downwards.
TGTATAAACGCGCGTACCATCCGGGCTGAAAGCGATCCGGTACGGCATTCCCCCGACCGGAATGCTAGTGATTGGCCCCGGCACCGTAACGGTTATGGTTGTGTTGTCGGTCTTACTACCACTGGTGACGCTAAGATTGTAGGGGCCGGGGTTGAGAGCGCCTTTGACGCCGCTGACGCTCACCCTGCCGACATCGTCGGTGATGAATTCGCGCTGACCGCTGCTGCCATCGGCGTACGTAAATGGGGCCGGGAGAGTCAGGCTGAGCTTGCCTCCGGGGACGGGGGTATCGCTGCTTGTGCTAAGGAGTAACTCAATGTTCTTGAGCCGGCCAGCGGGGGCGATGGTATAGGGCGCGTTGGTGAAGGTCGGTGTGGCGATTGCGCTAACCGTATAGGTGCGTATCGGAAAACTCAGCGCATCGTTTACATCCGTGCTGCAATCCGGCGTGGCATTGAAGGTCACTGTCAGTTCGCTTTGATGCTTCAATGACTGCAGATCAGCCAAAGGCAAGGATGCATCGAGATAACCTTGCGATATCCAGAGAGCGTTTACGGCATTGCTCGGGCCTGTCCACACGACGCGTTTGTACTCGGTATCATCTTTTTTGGTGCCCTGTACCTCCATCCAGACACGTTGGCCATCGGCAATGTGCGGCCAGAAACCGCCACGAAGAGTGGCCGCAGCAGTGAGCGTGGACACATCCAGCTCAGTGCCGTCACCACCGTCGGCGGCCTGAATGATCTTCGGCGAATGCGAAAGATCCACGCGCAGTTGCAACACCGCCAACGTACGAGTCTGCGAGTCTTTCGGTTCCTGGGTGCCGCGTGTCACGGAGTAGTCAAGCGTGATTGACTTGTCGAGGTTGAAGGCGATCACCGAAACGGCCAGCGGTATTTCCTGCGGGCCGACGCGGGTGACCGGCCATGGATCCGTGGTGTGCGAGCCGCCGGGCAGCGTTCCGCGTGCGCCCTTCCAACGGGCGGTAATGTTGTCGCCGACCAGCATGCCGTCATAGTCGATTACTGCGGTCAGTGTGTTTTGGGCATCCAGTGGGTCAAGGCTGGTGTCGTTCGGGACTTCCTTGATTTTCGGCGCTTTCAGATCCAGCGCCACGCCGACACTGAACTTCAACGTATCCGAATAACTCGTGCCGCCCGCCGCGCGTTCGATCTCGTATTTGACCTCGACCGTGCCGCCTTCATTGCCCTTGATCATCGCGGCCGGGATGGTGAACGGCACTTCCTTGCCGGCGGTGAATTCGTTCAGCTTGATCGAGTCGGGGTATTCGCCGGTGATCGAGCCGAGCCAGAACATGAAAATTTCATCGCCGCTGACCGTTTCCTTGTAGATCACGGTCGCGGTGGTGCCGGCGGTGTCGGCTGGG
>NZ_JAUJWZ010000038.1:0-20749 GCF_031931925.1 Pseudomonas sp. rhizo66 | reverse complement strand
AGAGTCTGAATTCGACTCGGTTTTTCACGTCGGCGTAGCTCTCGCAAACGACTCGGTCAGTCCCCTCTCCCTCTGGGAGAGGGCCAGGGTGAGGGGCTTTTGATCTGCTTCAGTGTTTGAATTCGACTCGGTGTGCACGTCGGCGCAGCCCTCACAATCACCTCGGTCAACTCCTTCTCCCTCTGGGAGAGGACCAGGGTGAGGGGCTTTTGATCTGCTGCAGTGTTTGAATTCGACTCGGTGTGCACGTCGGCGCAGCTCTGGCAATCACCTCGGTCAATTCCTTCTCCCTCTGGGAGAGGGCCAGGGTGAGGGGCTTTTGATCTGCTTCAGTGTTTGAATTCGACTCGGTGTGCACGTCGGCGTAGCTCTGGCAATCACCTCGGTCAATTCCTTCTCTGGGAGAGGGCCAGGGTGAGGGGCTTTTGATCTGCTTCAGTGTTTGAATTCGACTCGGTGTGCATGTCGGCGTAGCTCTCGCAATCACCTCGGTCAATTCCTTCTCCCTCTGGGAGAGGGCCAGGGTGAGGGGCTTTTGATCTGCTTCAGTGTTTGAATTCGACTCGGTGTGCACGTCGGCGTAGCTCTCACAATCACCTCGGTCAGTTCCTTCTCCCTCTGGGAGAGGGCTAGGGTGAGGGGCTTTTGATTCTGCTTTGGGGGGTTGCGTGGAGAGCCTAAATTTTTTCCGCTGACTTCGTTTCTTCGACAGGCTCATTGCGCGTGGACGCGTGGGTGTTTCCAGAGCGGAGTCGTGCCAGCGCCGGTTTCGCTCTTTGGCATGTCGATCAGGAGCGAGCGTGATTATTTCCAGACAGTTAACCGGACTGACCTTGGCCGGCGTGTTTTTTGGGTTGAGTTGTTCAGCCCATGCGTTCAGCCCGGCCACGGATGTCAGCGCCGATATTCGCCGTACCGCTTTTGGGGTGCCGCATATTCGTGCGCAGGATGAGCGCGGGCTCGGGTTTGGCATCGGTTATGCCTATGCGCAAGACAACCTGTGCCTGCTGGCCAATGAGATCGTGACGGTCAACGGGCAGCGTTCACGTTATTTCGGGCCGGAGCAGTTCACGGTCGAGCAACGCGAAAACCGTGTCAGCGATGTGTTTTTTACCTGGCTCAACACGCCGCAAGCGGTCGATGCGTTCTGGCAGGCGCAGCCTGTGCAGGTGCGTGATCTGGTGGAAGGGTATGCGGCTGGCTACAACCGCTATCTGGGTGAGCGCCGGCAGCAAGGCTTGCCGCGACAATGTCAGGGCGAGTGGGTGCGTGAGATTACGCCGCAAGATCTGGTGAAGCTGACCCGTCGGCTGTTGGTCGAGGGCGGTGTTGGCCAGTTTGCCGAGGCGTTGGCTGGGGCGACGCCGCCGCAGGCGACCGCGGCGATCGCACATGATGTGCAGGCCTATCAGTTGGCCGATGCGCGTCAGCAACGCTTTGCTCTGGACCGTGGCAGTAACGCTGTTGCGGTGGGTAGCGAGCGTTCGTTCAACGGGCGCGGGATGCTGCTGGCCAACCCGCATTTCCCTTGGGTCGGTGGCATGCGTTTCTATCAGATGCACCTGACCATTCCCGGCAAGCTCGACGTCATGGGCGCTGCCTTGCCGGGTCTGCCGATGATCAATATCGGCTTCAATCAGCATCTGGCCTGGACGCACACGGTCGATTCGTCGAAACACTTCACCTTGTATCGCCTGCAACTCGATCCGAAGGATTCCACGCGCTATATGCTCGATGGCCAATCCCTGCCGCTGAACAAGCAGACCGTGACCGTGCAGGTCAAACAGGCTGATGGGCAGGTCGTGCCAGTTTCACGTGATGTCTACAGTTCGCAGTTTGGCCCGATCGTGCAGTGGCCGGGCAAGCTCGACTGGGACAATCAGTTCGCCTACAGCTTGCGCGATGCCAACCTCGACAACGATCGGGTGCTGAACCAGTGGTACGCGATGAATCAGGCCTCCACGCTTCAGGCGCTGCAGGATTCGGTGCACAAGATTCAGGGCATTCCGTGGGTCAACACCCTGGCCGTGGATGACAAAGGTCAGACGCTGTACATGAACCTGTCGGTGGTGCCGAACGTCAACGCCGAGAAGCTCGCCAAGTGCAGCGACCCGAGTATCGGTACGCAAATGATCGTGCTGGACGGCTCCAACAGCGCCTGCGCCTGGGACATCGACCCGCAAGCGGCGCAGAAGGGCATTTATGCTGCCAGCCAATTGCCGCAACTGCTGCGCAAGGACTTCGTCCAGCACTCCAATGACTCGGCATGGCTGGCGAACCCGGCGCAACCGCTCACCGGGTTCTCGCCGCTGATCAGTCAGGAAGGTCAACCGCTGGGCTTGCGTTCGCGGTTTGCTCTGGATCGCTTGAGCACGCTGAGTAAAAAAGGCCCGCTGGCGGTCAAGGATCTGCAGCAGATGGTGATGGACGATCAGGTGTACCTGGCGACTCAGGTGGTGCCGGATCTGCTGAAGTTCTGTGCCTCTGACCTCGGTGCCGACGCGCAGGCGCTGAAGCCGGTTTGCACCAGCCTCAAGGCATGGGATGGCCGCGCCAATCTTGATTCGGGTCTGGGCCTGATGCATTTCCACAACATCATGCAGGCTTTGCAGGCTTCGCCGGATGTCTGGCGGGTTGCGTTCGACCCCAAGGATGCGCAACACACGCCGCGTGGTCTGGCGGTCGAGCAGCTGGCGGTGGCCAAAGCACTGCGTGAGGCGATGCTGGCGTCGGTCGAATCGAGCACAAAAATGGGCCTCAAGCCGCAAACCCGTTGGGGTGATATCCAGGTCGTCAGCAGCGGCGGGCAACAGACGCCGATTCACGGCGGCCCGGGTACGTTGGGCATCTACAACGCCATCCAGAGCGTGCCGCGTGAAGACGGCAAACTCGAAGTGGTCAGTGGCACCAGCTACTTGCAAGTCGTGACCTTTGACGAAAACGGCCCGCACGCCCAAGGGCTGCTGGCGTTCTCGCTGTCGAGCGATCCGGCGTCGAAGTATTCGCGGGATCAGACCGAGGCGTTCTCGAAGAAACAATGGAGTGTGCTGCCGTTTACCGAACAGCAGATTGAGGCTGACCCGCAGTATCAGGTGCAGACTGTGCGCGAGACGCTGGACAAAGCAGGGAAGGTCGCCACGCAATAAACCCGAGCGTTAATCGCGTCGAGCCTGAAGGCCGCATCCTGCAAGGGCTGCGGCCTTCAGCTTTTTGGCGGCTGTTGCGGTATCGGGTTGATCACCGGGTTACCTTCCTTGTTACGGGTCAGGTAGACCGGCAGTACCTTGGGCAGGCTGTTGGCGAAGTTGTTCAGCTCTTTGATGTTGTAGATACCACCTACGCGGATCGCACCGGTACTGTTGTCAGCCAGCTCCAATGGATTGTTCAGATAACGGTTGATCAGGGGCAGCGCTTCGCTCAATGCGAGGTTATCCAGCACCAGTTTGCCGTTGCGCCATGCCAATGACGTGTCACCGGCGTAGGTCTGACTGATCTGCGGCATGTAGTCGCCCTGTTTGTAGCGCGCCTGCATCGACGGGCCGAGGCGCAAACCATCGCCTGGCAATGAGCGGTTGCTGGTGACCAGCACCGAACCTTCGATCAGATTCACCCGCACCTGGTCCTGATACATCCAGACATTGAAGCGCGTACCCGTGACGCGAATCCTGCCTTCGCCGGCGCGAACGACAAACGGGTGAGCCGTGTCGTGGCTGACCGTAAAGAACGCTTCACCTTGTTTCAGGGTGACGCGGCGTTCGTCCTTGTAATTGCTGAAGGTCAGGTCGGTGTTCAGGTTCAGTTCGAGTTGGCTGCCATCACTCAGCGTGACCTGGCGGACCGTATCGGTGGCGGCAAAATGCTGATAGCTGTCGGGCAGCCAGCCCAGACTCCAGCCGGTATACGCCGCCAGCGGCAACGCGAGCGCACAGACACCGGCGGCTACAGCGAATTGACGCCACGAGCGTGAAGGCTGAGGTGCAGGCATGACCGGAGCAGATGCCGGGCGCGGCAAATGTTCGGCCACGTCCCAGATTTCCAGCATGGCTTCATACTCGAATGCATGCAGGGGATGAGCGTCGTGCCATTGCTTGAATGCGCGACGTTCTTCTTCCGTACAGTCATCGGCGTGCACTCGCATGCACCAATGCGCGGCGGCATCGGTGATCGCATCGTATTCGGCTTCCGAGAGAGTGTCTTGGGTCATTGACTCGTCCTGATTTCGCCCATTCTAACCTTGTCGGGAAGTGACCGAGAACATCCGTCATGGCATTTACCCATCAAAGTGGAACTTATTTTTCCCTCAGGCACCCAAAAAGCAGGACGACAATGACCACTCTGTACAAATGGAGAAAAGAAATGATCAAGAAGACATTCGCAGCGTTGATTGCCACCGCCGGTTTGCTCAGCGCAGGCGCAGCGTTGGCCGATCGCCCGAGCGCTGGCTGGGTCACCATCGAAAAAGCCATCGAGATCGTCAAGACCAAGGCCGGTTACGTCGAGGTCTATGAGATCGAAGCCGACAACGACGGCTACTGGAAAGGCGAAGGACGCAAGGCTGATGGTAGTGTTTACGAGTTCCGCATCGACGGGGCATCGGGCAATGTTTTGCGCGACCAAAAGGATTGATCACGCTGTAAATACTTAGTGTGTTCGAAAAAAAGCGCCGGCCTCAGACCGGCGCTTTTTTTTGTGCCACTGGGCACGGTGACGCTTACCTGGAATTCGCCTGGCTTGATGTGGGCGCCGGCAACGGTATCGGTGCCGGTGGTGGATCCAGTTGCCTGCCCAATTCGCTGATAAGCAGCGCGATCGAGTCGGCGTTGGCCATCATCACGTCTATGCGCGCTTCATCAGCGAGTGGATTGCGAAACGCTTTGCGCGCCTCGGCAAGATTTCTCGTTTTGGTCAGGCTGAGCACTTTGTTGTAAGCCGTGGCTTGCTCCGGTAACTGACCCAGTTCCACCCACACTCCTTTCTGATTCTTGTCCGCGAATAACTGTGCCGGCGTGGTGGAGCGCGACAAAGACTTGCGATAGCGTTCCAGAACGGTTTTGAGCAGTTGACCGTCTGCAATGTTGGTATCGATAAGGTCCGGGTACGGACTCATTGCCTCTACGGAGACGAGGTCTTCGCTGTCGCAGATCAAATGCGACAGTTCGTGGAGCAGCGTGACCGCGCGAGCATGGGAGTCGACATTGAACCTGGGCGGCAAATAAGCGGTGTAGGTATCCAGTTTCGGATTGAAAAAATGTTCCGTGAAGTGCACGACCCTTCGCCTGTCTTCCTTAAACACAAAGGCCACCGTATCGTCGTCGTAGCGCGCATTGAGGCCCGCGAAAAAACGCTCGGTATAGAGCAAGTCATCTTTAGGGTCCGTCAGCTCCCGGCAAAGGGGCAGGATCACCTTCTCGATCTTCTTCAGCAACATGGGCGTCACCTGCGACACTTCGAAAAAGTCCCTCAGGACTCTTTCCACGCGAGTGCCGCCGAGATTGTCGCGGTGTACGACAAAGTTATGCAGGCAATTCAGCGCGTAAGTTCTCGCCCGCCCGACCGCCTGCTGGATCACGAACGCTCGGGCGGGGTACAAACGGTTGATTTCCGCCATTCCTCTGGCCTGGATAAGCATCAGAACTGAACAGTGCTGCTCAAGTCTGGTTTGCAGAGGCGCGCGCCTCTTCGATCGGCAGCGATGCACGGCCTGACCGACGGGGGCAAGCACCAGTCTTGTGTTTTTCTGTTCAAGCGCAGGTCCCAGCCCCCCGTCTTTCTTGCGCAAGTGCCACGTCTCTTCAGACAGGAGCACCGGATAGACCTTGCCGGCAATCGCCGCGTACTTGCGTGTATTCGACGCATCCGCATACACCAGTTTATTGGCTTCGAACTTGAGGTTTTCGAGTGCGGTGCTGGATTCATAAGGCTGTAAGTTGGCGCGAGAGGGTGTAACCGGCGGGACTTTTGCCCAGCGGCTGGCGACTTTTTCCGTCGTATTCTCCAAGGCTTGCACAACCTTTGGTCCTGGCGCCGGCGTTTCAGCGGCAAACTCGGCCGTCTCCGATTCTGCCTCTGCTTCCCAGGACAGACGCCCCAGGCTAAACAGCGAGATCGCCCCGGCGATAAAGCTTTTCAGAGCGTTGGCCCAATGATGATCCTGCAGGTTTTCGGCGGACTCCTTGAAGTCGTTGTAGCTTTTCCACAGAAAAAACAAAGAGGCAATTTTCCCCGGCAAGAGATGGGGAACCAGACGCACACCGTGACAGAACAGAGACTTCGCGGTCTCCCAATCGGCTTGTGCATTGATCTGCGGCTGGCATCTGAGAAGTTGCGGCAGCAGACTGAGCGTGTCCTTGTGCAAATGCTCCAGCAGATTGCCGCTGATGGGCGTGCTGTGAATTTTGATTTCACTGGTTTTGCCAATCGTCGTTTGCAGCAGGTTCTTGAAAACGGCCTGTTGCCCGGAAGGCAGGCGCCGGATGATCAGGTCCTGAAAATGCCCCGATGTATTCAAGGCCTCGACCAATTGCGCTTGGTTCTCGAATTCCCGAAATACGAAGCGCGAGTAGGGTGCGTAGAGCACGCGTGGCCCCGTATGTCCCGCGCCGGGGCCAATGACATAAAGTCCGAGGGTGTCAACGAAATCGGCACCGGAGGTCTTGATCAATGAAAGCGGGCAAGCGATGGCGTGCGCACCCTGCACCGTGGCGCGCGCTATGCCGTCCGGCATATCCAGCACTTGGCAAATGTAGTCGTACCCGGTTTCCGATAGCTGCTGTTGCAACTTCAAGGCATGCGCGTGCTGCATCAATTGCCAGGGCAACTGACGGAGGAAACGCGCTTTGCTGGTGCGTGCCGACTCGCTGTTGGCTGACAGCGAGTCGGTGACTTTTCGCGTGTAGGTGGTGGTGATGTCGAGGGATTGCAGCAGTTGCTGCACCGCCGACTGATCAAGCTTTGCCGGCAATGCGCTGGCGATTGTCGAGGCAACCTTGAAACCGGTGCCCTGCACGATGTTGTAGTGATGCAAGGCAAAGTCGAGCAGGTTGCAAGGCGGGCCTGCCAGCGTGAGATTCGGGGTGATCTGGATTTCCTGTGGCTTGAGGTCGGTACCCGGGAATCGCGCGTCGAGCAGAGTCTTCAGCGTTTGCTCGACATGGGTGGCCAACGCGGGGACGTCGTGGAGAAAATCCTTGCCCTCGATAACACTGCGCCGCACCTCATCCAGCAGTGCCAGTTGTGTGCGTTGTTCCGTGTCCGGAGCCATGCGCAACCAGTCGGGGAAATCCTGTTGACGGACGAAAGTCCGGGTCAGTTCGATGGCGCGGCGCAGATTGGTATCGATGGTCGTGTTTGCCATTTGCGTGAGGGAGTTCGCGAGGACGGACTTGTCCGTGATGCAAACGCGTAACGCCTCACAACGGGCCAGGAAATGGTCAATGGCCGATTGCATGCGATCATTCAACACGTCGCCTTCAATCAGTTGTAACGGGCCCAGTGTGTATTGTTGATCCAGTCGATAGTGTGCCGTTGGCAAATTTTCCAGCAGCGTCTGAGACTGGTTGTTGTTGTCCAGGCGCCGTTGCAATTGCTTTTGCGCAATGGCGATGTCGTCGAACGATTCCAGGCCCATGGCTGGCGTCCAGAGGATCACCCGTCCGGAATGCTCGGCGTCCATGCCTCCGCGCTCGGTCAACAGCACGCAATGCGCAAGCGGCAGTGCATCGCTTTTGCCTGCGCAGGTGAGGATCAACGACCAGGCATCTGGCCGAAAACCATTGAACGCCAGGCGATCCCTGCGTGTCGCGTGTTTTGCATCGAACACGGTCTCGACTATTTTCCGTTCGACCGTCAGCCAGGAACCGCTGAGATTTCTCACGTGCGCCTCGGCGCGCACGCCATCCTCAAAAGCCTGCGCCAGTTTCCATCGAATGCCTTGGAGAAACACGCGTTGTTCGGCGCTGCTCGCGGTCGGCTGGTCCTTGAAGTGACGGCTCAGATTCTCCTCGTCGCGTTCGAGTGTTATCGCCAGTTGCGCAGCCTTGTCGGCCTGCACCCGTGATGAGAGCGGCGCACTGGCAAACAACGGTCGGGTACTCCAGCGCTCGTTGACGTCGAGCTTGAGCAGGCGCTCATGAATCATCGAACGGATATCCAGCGCCTTGTCGAACAGCGCATGGATATCGGTCGTGCGCTCACTCTGACGGAAGAGCTGCAAGGCGAATTCAACGTTCTGCCGCTGCTTGGTGAGGATCGCTTCAAGCAGCGTGGCGATGATGTCGCCGCCGATGTTTTCCCCGGACACTTGAACCTGGGTAAAGCCGAGATAGCGATTGCGTTCCTCCAGGCTCATCAGTCCATACAGCTCGTCTTCATGGCCGGCCGCACTGAGTTTGGCGATCAGCGTCTGTTTCAGATCGGAGTAGTCGGTGAGGACTTGCAAGCCTTGGGTCGGGGTGTAGAGATAAGCCTTGTCATGGTTGATCATCAGCGAGCCGGCCAGTTCGACATGGGCGGTCGCCTCACGCAAGCACACGGTTTCGAAGTTGGGCCGTCGGAACGCCACCTTCGGCTCCCGGATCACGCTGTGCAGGGCGTCGAATTCGCTGGCGCAGAGGATTTCCGTTTCGCGCTTGAGCATCAAATCGGCACGCATTTGATCCTTCAACGCCTGGCTGAAGCACAGGCGTCTGGGCGAACCCTCGAATGCAGCGGCGTTCCAGTAGGCCTCTAGCTGTCGAAACAGCAGCATGGTCAGTTTCCCTGACGCAGACTTGATCGCATCGGCCCAGGCAGCCTGATCTCCCTCCTGGCTTGCGCGGGCCGGGTGGGAGAATTGCGCTGTCTGGCCGCGTGGCCAGCCCTGACGGCGAAAGTGCAGCAACAGCGCTTCACTCAATGACATCGAACGGATCCATTGCCTGATATCTCCGGCCAGCGGGGCGCTGTCGGGATAGAAATTGACGCGGGTGCGCGACTGCTGCAAACCGGCAAAATGCGCTTCGAGCAATTCGTCGAGAATCTTCTCCAGCAGGGTGGTGAGCGACGGCAGCTGTTTCAGTTCATCCAGCAGATCGCGGGCGCAGGTGTCCTGAGACTGGCGGATCGTGGCGCTTTGATCGTCAAAGACATCGCCTGCGATGGTTTCGCGGGTGAGGGTAATGCCGCGTTTCTCTACCAGTTCCTTGCGCAGCGAAACACTGAGAAAGGCCAACAGATCATCCGTTTCGTCAGCGTTGTCGAGGCGTGTCTGCAGGGCATCTGTCAGCGCTTTTTCATCGCTGTACTTTTTCAGACCGTCGTAAGGGGTGTACAAAAACACGCCACTGTCATCCGGCCCGGCGCTGAGTACAAAACTGCCGGGCAGCGGTACAGCCAATTGCTTGTCGGCGTTAAGCAGAATGCGTTCGGCCAGCATGGGCGGGGTTTGTTCGCTGCGCAGGGTGTGGGTTGCCAGCTGCACATGCGCGAGCCAGCTGAAATCTTTGCTGTTGAGGCCGTGCGTTCGACCTGGGTCGTCATGCTCACCCTGGAATTTGAGTATGTCGGGGAATAGCAATGGGCTGGACATCTTCGCAACTCTGAACGGGGACGCCTTGGGCGGGGAGTTCAAGAGTAGGCAGGCAGGTCGCCGTGCAGGCGGTACATAGTTACCGCACACATCGAGTTGAAATGTGCCATCGACCAATGCCCGCCATCGCCAATCGAAGGGTTGACAGCCAATAGCTCCGGCATGGTTAATCGGCGGGCAAGTCGTCCGTACGCTGTTGTTCCCTCCAATAATCATTCTGGAGCTTCAGATGTCTGCGCCACACGATCATGTGTCCTCTGCCGTCTCGTCCTCGTTGTCACTCGAAGCGCTGACGCAACTGCTTGAAACGATTTTTCTGCGCCACGGCACCTCCACCGAAGTCGCGCAAGTGCTGGCCGCCAACTGCGCCGGCGCCGAGCGCGACGGTGCCCACAGCCACGGCGTGTTCCGCATTCCCGGGTATGTCTCGACCCTGAACAGCGGCTGGGTCAACGGCCACGCGGTGCCGCAAGTGGAAGATGTCGCCTCGGGATTTGTACGTGTCGATGCCGGCAACGGTTTCGCCCAACCGGCACTGGCCGCCGCCCGGCCGTTGCTGGTGGAGAAGGCGCGTAGTGCCGGGATTGCCGTGTTGGCCATTCGCAACTCGCATCACTTTGCCGCGCTGTGGCCGGACGTCGAGCCCTTCGCCGATGAAGGTCTGGTGGCGCTCAGCGTGGTCAACAGCATGACTTGCGTGGTGCCGCACGGCGCCGACCGCCCGCTGTTCGGCACCAATCCGATTGCATTCGCGGCACCACGGGCCGGTGCTGCGCCGATTGTTTTCGATCTGGCCACCAGTGCCATCGCCCATGGCGACGTGCAGATCGCTGCACGCAAAGGCGAGCGGCTGCCGGCCGGAATGGGCGTGGACAGCCTCGGGCAGCCGACGCAGGATCCCAAAGCGATTCTCGAGGGTGGGGCGTTGCTGCCGTTCGGCGGGCATAAAGGTTCGGCGCTGTCGATGATGGTCGAGTTGCTGGCGGCCGCATTAACGGGGGGGAATTTTTCTTTCGAGTTCGATTGGGCCAATCATCCCGGGGCGAAGACGCCGTGGACCGGGCAATTGTTGATCGTCATCGACCCGAGCAAAGCCGCCGGGCAGAGTTTTGCCGAGCGCAGTGGTGAGCTGGTGCGGCAGATGCACAGTGTCGGCCTCAAGCGTTTGCCGGGCGATCGGCGGCATTGGCAACGCAGCAAATCGCTGGCTGAGGGCATCGTGCTGGATGCGCAGACGCTGGCGCAGTTGCGTGAACTGGCAGGCGCTTAAGTTTTCGCCAGGCATAAAAAAGGCGAACCCAGCAGGGTTCGCCTTTTTTGTGTGCCTGACTCAGCGACGACCGAGCAGCAAACCGACCACCAGGCCGAAACCGGCGGAGATCGCCACGGTCTGCCATGGATGACCGCCGATGTAGCTTTCGGTGGCGTCGACCGCCGGTTTGGTGCGATCACGTACGCTCGACACCGAGTCCAGCGCCTGCTGCAGTTTCAGGGCGATTTGTCCGCGCAGCGTTTCCGCTTCTTCGCCGACCAGTGAGGCGCTGCTCTTGAGCAGTTTGTCGGACTCTTCGATCAGAGCCTGAAGTTCGCTGAAGGCCTGATCCTTGATTTGATCTTCGGCGGCTTGCACGGCGGATTTGCGGGCCATTGGGTGACTCCTTGCAGTTGAATGGACAGTGATCAATGGAGTGTGGCGCTTGCTGAAAAGTTGCACTGAATTTAGGTCAGAAATAAAAACCTGCGCGGGAGATTTCCGTCGAGCGTGTAAGATGTCGCCATTTTACGCAGCAGGATAATTCCCCATGAGTTTCAATCTGGCCGAAAAATCACTCGCAGAGCGCGCTGCGCTGGAAGACGAGAAATCCCGTCTGTTCGAACTCTGGCAGAACAATCTGGGCAAAGCCAAAGGCGAAGCCGCGCGTTTGTTCGGCGAGCGCGGCAAGCGCAAAGGCAAGTGGGCCGAGTGGGTCCGCGCGGAACTGGACGGCATGTCGCCGCCGGAGTTCGCCAACATGGTGCGCAGTGAAGTCAATCGCTTGATGGCCGCCAACAAGTAACACTTCAAGTGAACGTCGCAGCAATCGCCTCGCGGACTTTGACCACCACCGGATCGATCTGCGTGCTGGTGCGCCAGCCCAGTTCGATCGGGTAACGCGGCAGCTGCAGCGGGCAGGGCAGCAACGTCAGGCCGCTGAGCGCGGCGATACTTTCAGCGGCATGCGTCGGTATTGTCGCCACCGCCCGACTGCCCTTGAGCAGGTACGGCAGCGCGGCGAAATGCGTGGTCGAAGCGCACACCCGCCGACTCAGGCCCAGCGCCGCCAGGCCCTCATCGGTAATCCCGATAAACCCGCCAGACGACACCAGAATGTGCTCGCGGGCGACGAACTCCTCAAGATCGATTTGCTGCTGGCCGGGCGCCAGGCTCGCCGGATCGACCAGACACGCATATCCTCCTTCGCCCAACACCTGACGGCTGAGCAAGCGCTCGGCAAAGCCCCCGGCAGTGATCGCCAGGTCGATGCTGCGCTCCATCAGGGCGCGGGCGACGATCTGACTGTGGGTCTGACGAAAGATCAAGCGCAACTTCGGTGCGCTGCGGGCAATTTCCTCGATCAGGCGGCGACCGTAGGCAATCTCGAAGTCATCCGATAGGCCCACGGTGACTGAGCGACCGTCGTACTGATTGGCCGCCGGATCAACCATTGCCAGGCTTTGCCGGCACTTGTTAAGCGCTTCACTGACCACCGGTTTCAATTGATTGGCCTTGAGCGTCGGCGCCAAGCCGCGTCCGGTACGCACGAACAGTTGATCGCCATAGACCTCGCGCAACCTGCGCAGCGCGGCACTGACCGCCGATTGCGTCACGCCCAGACGCAACGCCGCGCGGCTGGCGCTGGACTCTTCATGCAGCGCTTCAAAGACTTTCAGCAGATTCAGGTCGACCGTTGCGATATTCATTTGGCTCATATCATTCAGCAGTGAATGGGGCTTTATTCATGATCGCGTGGCCCCGCAGAATCGGCAACCACTGAACCTGATGGAGTGATGGCGATGGCCAAATCAATTGTTGCTGCGTTGCAAATCGGCGCCTTGCCCGAAGGCAAAAGCGCGACCCTGGAGCAGATTCTGAGTTGGGAAGGCGCGATCATCGAGGCCGGCGCGGCGCTGGTGGTGATGCCGGAGGCGCTGTTGGGCGGTTATCCGAAAGGCGAGGGCTTTGGCACGCAGTTGGGTTATCGCCTGCCCGAGGGGCGCGAAGCCTATGCCCGATATTTTGCCAATGCGATCGATGTGCCGGGTGCCGAAACGCAAGCGCTCGCCGGTCTGTCGGCGCGCACCGGAGCCAATCTGGTGCTTGGCGTGATCGAACGCGCGGGCAGCACGTTGTATTGCACGGCGTTGTATTTCGATCCGCAGGCAGGCCTGGTTGGCAAACACCGCAAACTGATGCCCACCGGCACCGAGCGGCTGATCTGGGGCAAGGGCGATGGTTCGACCTTGCCGGTATTCGACACGCAGGTTGGCAAGCTCGGTGCGGTGGTGTGCTGGGAAAACATGATGCCGCTGCTGCGCACGGCAATGTATGCCAAAGGCATTGAAGTCTGGTGCGCGCCGACCGTGGATGAACGCGAGATGTGGCAGGTCAGCATGCGCCACATCGCCCATGAAGGCCGCTGCTTTGTGGTCAGTGCCTGTCAGGTGCAAGCGTCACCGAATGAACTGGGCGTGGAGATTGCCAACTGGCCGGCGGATCGCCCGTTGATTGCCGGGGGGAGCGTGATTGTCGGGCCGATGGGCGACGTGCTGGCCGGGCCGTTGCGGGGTGAGGCGGGGTTGCTCACGGCGCAAATTGACACCGATGAACTGGTGCGTGCGCGCTATGACTACGATGTGGTCGGGCACTACGCGCGGCCGGATGTGTTTGAGTTGTCGGTTGATGAACGGGCCAAACCGGGCGTGCTTTTCAACGCATGACTCCAGCCTGATAAAGAACTTGTGGGAGCTGGCTTGCCAGCGATGAGGCGGTGTCAGTCGACTTTGATGGCGCCTGACACACCGCCATCGCGGGCAAGCCCGCTCCCACAGGGTTTTTCAGTGTTTTCGAAAGCGAATTTTTCAGTGGCGCTCCAGCCATTCCTCGCACGTGATCTCCCAGATTTCCCGAGGGAAACGCCCACCGACAAAATCATCTTCATCGGTCCGGATCAAGCGCATCCCCGCGCGCTCCGAGAGCCTGCGCGAGCCAATATTCGGCGCCGCTTTCGGTCTTTAAGAACGCCGCAGGCCAACGCATGTTCACCAGGTCGCGGCACGGGCCTTGGGCAGGCTGAGTTTGCCGCTGTCGACGAAGCGCATGGTGCCAAACAGGCCGCCGGCGAGTTTGCCGCGCAGCACGTACGGCAGGTTATCGAGGGTTTGCGTCTGGCTCAGGCCCAGTGTCTGGCGCAGGACCGAGAATGCCGAGATGCTGACCGGCACGCTGACAATTGTTTCAGAAAACCGTGGGATCGAACCGCTCTGATCGCTCACGCCGGACGCCAGCGAATGGCCGTTGACCTCCAGATCCAGCGCGATGCCGTTGTAGTCGATGGCCGTCTCATTGGGGTTCTGTACGCGCAACTTGATGGCGAAACGCACTTCCAGGTCCTGGCTTGGCAACGGCTCGAGGCCGACTACGTTGATGTTCACCGGATCACGGTTGGGGAATAGCGCACAGGCGCTGAGGGACAGCAGAAGCAGTGACAGAATGACGGCTTGGAAACGGCGCATAAACGGTCTCTCAACAAAAAGGGCTGAACCGTCATCGGCTCAGCCCTTTCTTTTAGAGGCCAGACGTCAGCGGTTCAACTGTGCGACAGCCGCCGCTGGGGCAGGTTCACCTTTGGCCGGCATGTCCGGGTTTTCCATGACCTGAAGAATAGAAGCTTCCGGGTCGAAATCGTCTTCTTCCAGCTCAATGAATTCTTCCGGCAGGAAGATGTTCAGCACGATAGCGCACAACGCGCCGACGGTGATCGGCGATTCGAAAATGTTGCGCAGCGCTTGCGGCAGTTCGCGCAATACTTCTGGCACTGCCGCGATGCCCAGGCCCATGCCCAGCGAAATCGCCACGATCAACATGTTGCGCCGATGCAGACCGGCCTCGGCGAGGATCTTGATCCCGGCCACCGCCACAGTGCCGAACATCACCAGTTCGGCGCCGCCGAGTACCGGTTTCGGCATCAGTTGCAGCACCGCGCCGATCATCGGGAACAGCCCCAGCAGCACCAGCAGACCGGCAATGAAGAAGGCCACGTAACGGCTGGCCACGCCGGTCAACTGAATCACGCCGTTGTTCTGCGCGAAGGTCACCATCGGCATGCTGTTGAACACTGCAGCCATGGCCGAATTGAGGCCGTCGGCGAGCAGGCCGGATTTGATCCGGCGGATGTACAGCGGGCCTTTGACCGGTTGCCGGGAAATCATCGAGTTGGCGGTCAGATCACCCGCAGCTTCCAGCGGCGACACGAGGAAGATCACCGCCACCGGCACGAACGCCACCCAGTCGAAGTTGAACCCGTACTTGAACGGCACCGGCACGTTGACCAGCGGCACTTCGGGCATCGAGGCAAAATCCACCGTGCCCATCAGCCAGGCGACCACGTAGCCGAACGTCAGGCCGATAACGATCGCGCCCAAGCGCAAAAACGGCACGTCGACGCGGTTCAGCACGACGATGGTGCCGATCACCAGAGCCGCCAGAAACACATGACTGGCTGCGCCCAGATCAGGCGCGCCGAAACCGCCAGCGATGTCGGTCATCGCCACTTTGATCAGCGACAGGCCCATCAGCGTGATGATGGTGCCGGTGACTACCGGGGTGATCAGCATGCGCAGTTTGCCGATGAACTGGCTCAGCACCACTTCGATGAACGCGGCGAAAAAGCACACGCCGAAGATCGTCGAGAGGATTTCATCGGTGCCACCACCGCGCGCCTTGACCATGAAACCGGCGCTGAGAATCACGCTGATAAAGGAAAAACTGGTGCCTTGCAGGCACAACAAGCCTGAGCCGACCGGGCCGAAACGCTTGGCCTGGACAAAGGTGCCGAGCCCGGAGACGAACAACGCCATGCTGATCAGGTAGGGGATTTCACTGTGCAGACCGAGGGCGCCGCCCATGATCAGGGTCGGGGTGATGATGCCGACGAAGCTGGCCAGCACGTGTTGCAGCGCGGCAAATACGGTGGCGGTCAGGTGCGGACGGTCGTTGAGGCCGTAGATCAGGTCGTTGTTGCGCGGGGCTTTTTCAGAGGCGGTCATGGTGTTTTGCGCGCCGCGAGGCGGGGCCGGGTCAGAAAATGGAGGCGCAGAATGCCGGAAGAGGGCGGCGAGGGCAACGAGCAATAACTGCCTGAAAGGTCAGGTTTTATTGCTCGCTACCACCTTGCTCCTGCCATTTTCTGACACCAGCCTCTGCTAAGCTCGAACATCTTTTCCCTCCAGAGCCTGCCCATCGTGTCGCGTACCACTCGTCTTTTGACTTTGCTGCAAGTGCTGCGCGGCAAGAAGCGCCCGGTGACGGCGGCAACCCTGGCTGCCGAACTGGAAGTGTCCGAGCGCACGCTCTATCGCGATATCGCTGAACTGACTGCACTCGGCGCGCCGATCCATGGCGAGGCGGGGATCGGTTATGTGTTGCGCAGCGGCCTGTTTCTGCCGCCGCTGATGCTCAATGCCGACGAAACCGAAGCCATCGTCCTCGGTTTGCGTTACGTCGATCAGCGCGGTGACGAATTCCTCGGCAAAGCAGCAGCGGATGCGCTGGCGAAAATCGCCGCCGTGCTCGATCCGCAGGCCCAGGAAGCGTTGCGCAATCCCACGGTGATGCCGGGCCCGTCGGGCTATGGTTTTCCGCAAAACGCCGTGCCGCTGAACGTGTTCCGCCATGCCATCCGCGACCAGGCCAAACTGCACATCGATTACGCCGACGCGCAACAGGTGCCCAGCCAGCGGCTGATCTGGCCCTTGGCGCTGGGCTTTCTCAATGAGGTGCGGATCATCGTCGCGTGGTGCGAATTGCGCAGTGCCTACCGCACCTTTCGCACCGACCGCATCAGCGCGGCCAGCCGTCAGGGCGAGGGTTATCCGGGGCGCCGCAGCGATCTGTTGCGCACCTGGCGCGAGCAGATGCAACTGGACGAAAGCGGGCGTTTCACTCCTGACAAAAACTGACGCAACGCTGTTTTAGGATGCTCGCAGAACCACACAAAAAAGGAGCTGCAACCATGTCCCATCCCGTCTCTGCACTGGCGCCGGCGATCGCTGCGTATATTGATGCGGCCAACGCGCGCGATACCTCGCGGGTCGGCAGTTTTTTTGCCGAGGATGCCAACGTGTTCGACGAGGGCCAGCATCAGGTCGGCCCCCAAGCCATCGCGCAATGGATGCACGACACCGGGCAACGCTATCAGCCTCGGGTCGAAGTGCTGGACGTGCAACAGCGCACCGGCAAGGTGCTGGTGCACGGGCTGATTTCCGGAACCTTCCCCGGCAGCCCGGCGCAGTTGCGCTACACGTTTCGCTTGAACGAGCAGGGGAAAATCGCCCGACTGGATATATCCCTGTAACCGTCGTGGCATACTGCCGCGCATGACTTTCGACTCTCCTCTCAGCGCCTGGCAACACGCCGTGCAACACAAGGGCTTCATCCAGGATGAAGCCCAGGAACATGCAGTCTGGGCACTGCAAAAATGCCATGAAGCGCTGCACGCCGGTGCCCGTTCGGTCAGCGGCGTTTATCTGTGGGGGCCGGTCGGGCGCGGCAAGACCTGGCTGATGGATCAGTTCTATCAGAGTCTGCGGGTGCCGGCGCGACGCCAACACTTTCATCACTTCATGGGCTGGGTGCATCAGCGCTCGTTCCAGCTGACCGGGATTGCCGATCCGTTGCGCGCGCTGGCCAGGGAGCTGGCGGCCGAGGTGCGGGTGTTGTGCTTCGATGAGCTGTTCGTCAACGACATCGGTGACGCGATCATTCTCGGTCGGCTGTTTCAGGTGATGTTCGATGAAGGCGTAGTCATTGTCTGCACCTCCAATCTGCCGCCGGATGAGTTGTACGCCGACGGCTTCAATCGCGACCGCTTTGTACCGGCGATTGCCGCGATCAAGGCGCATATGCAGGTGGTTGCGGTGAATGGCGCCGAGGATCATCGCTTGCATCCGGGGGCCGGCCTGCAACGCTACTTTGTCGCCACATCTGCGGTGAGTGCGCTAGAGGAAGTCTTTCAGGCATTGACTGCCGGGCAACGGGCCAGCGCCGAACCGGTGGCGGTCGGTCATCGCCAGTTGAACGTGGTGCAGGCCAGTGAAACGGTGTTGTGGTGCCGCTACGCCGATCTTTGCGAGCAGCCGTTCGCCGCCATGGATTTCATCGCGCTGTGCGACCGCTACACGGCTATTCTGTTGAGCGAAGTACCCAATCTCAGCGCACAGAAACGCGAAGGGCGCATCGCGCGCGGCACCGAAGACGCCGCGCAGCGAGTGGTGGCCGGTGACCGCGAGTTGCCGCAATTGTCGGTTCACGACGACGGCGTGCGGCGTTTCATTGCGCTGGTCGACGAGTGCTACGACCGCAAGGTGCCGCTGTACATCGAAGCGCAAGTACCCATGGATGTGCTGTACACCGAGGGTTATCTGGAATTCCCGTTCCGCCGCACCCTCAGTCGCTTGCAGGAGATGCAGCTGCAGCGCTTTGCCGAAGCTTGAGTGAAGAGGGCGCCGACATGAGCCAAGCGTTATCCCATCATTTGCTGACCATGGCTTACCAGAATGCCTGGGCCAATCATCGTTTGGCCAAGGCCTGGTCGCAGCTCGGCGCGGCAGAGCTGGCGGCACCGCGGGTGAGCTTTTTCCCGAGCATTCGTCTGACCCTCAATCACATCCTCACATGCGACTGGTTCTACGTCGATGCGCTGGAGCGCGAATTGCGTGGGGCCGAGCCGCATCCCGACTGCTACGTGTTTTTCAATGTCGACGAGCCGTTTACCGGCGGCCTGCAACTGCGCGAAGAGCAGGCTCACGTTGATCGACGCCTGATCGCCTATTGCGAGCAATTGCGCGATACCGATCTGGCCCGCATCGTCACCATCGCCCGCGATACGCCGCAGCATGACAGCCGTTTGCGCATGCTTTCGCACCTGTTTGAACATCAGATTCATCACCGTGGGCAGGTGCATGCGATGCTCAGTGACACAGCGGTAAAGCCGCCGCAGCTGGATGAGTTTTTCTGTGTCGGTGAGAGCAGTCTACGCGCCGGGGACTTTGCCGAACTGGGCTGGACTGAAGCGTTGATTTGGGGCCACTGACGAAGCAAAAAATCAAAAGATCGCAGCCTTCGGCAGCTCCTACACCCGATTATTTGTAGGAGCTGCCGAAGGCTGCGATCTTTTGATCTTTTGATCTTTTGATCTTTTGCATTTGCGGGTTGCCCGTCCGATCACCCCCGCGCTAAGGTCAGGCAGCCTTTCAGTGCGCACTTTGCGCGCCGGGGCTTTTGTGTTCGGGGATGGAAATGGATTCCGCAGAGATTCTTGTACTTCAGGCCAGCTACAGCAATCCAACGCACGCCGAGGCCATCGGTATCGTGCTCAACCATTACGCAGAAGACCCGATGGGCGGCGGTCGTTCGCTCGACCCTGAGCTGCTGCGCCGGCTGCCCGAAGAACTGGCCCGGCGAGCGCATGCGTTCAGCGTGCTGGCCTTCGTCGGCGGTGAACCGGCCGGGCTGGTGAACTGCTTTGAAGGGTTTTCCACGTTTGCCTGCAAACCCTTGGTCAACATCCACGACGTGGCGGTGGTCGGCCAATTTCGCGGCCTCGGTCTCAGCCAGAAAATGCTGCAGAAAGTCGAGGAAATTTCTCGCCAGCGCGGTTGCTGCAAAATCACCCTCGAAGTGCTGGAAGGCAACGCCGTGGCGCAGAACGCTTACAGCAAATTCGGCTTTGCGCCGGGCATGTTCGACCCGGATTACGGGCGCATGCTGTTCTGGATCAAGAATCTGCAAGCCTAGAAGCCCCTCACCCTAACCCTCTCCCAGAGGGAGAGGGGACTGACCGAGGTGTTTGGGCGAGATACGCCGACCTGAAACATCAAGCCGAACTCAGGTTTTGAAAAGCACACAAAACAGCTCCTGTGTCTTGGGAGAGGGGACTGACCGAGGTGTTTGGGCAAGATACGCCGACCTGAGACATCGAGCCGAACGCAGGTTTTGAAAAGCATGAAAATCGGCTCCCTTTCCCCCTCGCCCCTTTGGGGAGAGGGCTGGGGTGAGGGGGGTGGATCTTGCTGACCCAACCCAATCTGCGAACTCGCGACAGCATAAGGTCGAACACCCCGCTCAATGCCCATAAAAAAGGCGCCCCAATCAGGGCGCCAAACTGTCTTCTTCCAGGCCAGAGCGGAGCCACGGAAGGTCCATCGGTTGCTCGGTCAATCTCAGTCGCGATACGACTCGGTCACCTGCGCCGTCTGATCGGCGGGAACGCGAATTTCTTTCGCGTTGGCGTCGCTCTTCTGCTCGCTCTGGGCGTGGTGAACCGGGAAATTGTCGTAGTAATAACGCATACGCTCAGCGCCGCCCTCGGCAAAAACGCTGGCAGAGCCCAGGGCAAACAGCCCGGCAAGGATTACGGTGATGATTTTCATGGTGCCTCCTACTGAACAAGTGGGAGCCGTTCGTCCATGAAGCAGATCTCGGAAAAGAGTCTGGGAGGCATGAATTAACGCGGGGTTAACGCCCGTTCAGTGTAGGTTTTGCAGCATGTTGCGGGGCGATATCAGACAGGCGCGGCGCACATCAAACGAAGGTGCGGCGCGCCTTGAAGGTAGAGGTCAGAGCTTCCAGTCAAGCCTCAGACCCGCAACCGAATCTGTCGCCCCAGCACATCCATTACGTCACAACCATCGCGGAGCAACATCGCCGCCGCATGGGCCAGTTGCTGCACATCAGCACCCTTGGCAGACGAAATATCCAGGCTGGCCAGACTTTCCATCATCTGCGTCACCGCCAGAAACCGACTGGCCGCACTGTTGTGCAAGACATCCAGCGGGGCTTCGCTGGAGACCAGCAATACTGGAATGCTGTCGTCGTTGTGGGTCATGGAAATGTGCGCACTCATGCTTCACCTCCGGCCTGCGCGA
>NZ_JAUJWZ010000037.1:0-21348 GCF_031931925.1 Pseudomonas sp. rhizo66 | reverse complement strand
GCTCTCACAAACGACTCGGTCAGTCCCCTCTCCCTCTGGGAGAGGGCTAGGGTGAGGGTTGGCTTTTGGCTGTTTAAATGTGTGCCAGATAACCGGAACCTTCCCACATGGTTTTCAGGTTGTCCGTCGGACGTGCGCTATTTAGTCTCTGGCTGTCGCTGAACACTCAGCGATCGGGTGTGAGAACCCGGCAATTTATGGTCATCAAGTCTTTGTGCACGCATAATTGCCGCCAGCTTGCCTGGCGTCTGCAATGTGTCATGGCGGCTGTGTGCGGGCAGACTTCGGTCTGGCCGGGTGTCCATAACCGGTATTCTCACCCCGCATACAGCTGCCACCTTTTGCCCCGTGAGAATGGCAGTGGGTGGCGGCAAAGACTTTGGAGTTGTTTCAATGGACAAACTGATCCCCGATCCACCCGCCGAAGCCACCACCCCCCTCGAAGAAGCCATCCGCGCCGACGACCTCGTCAAAAACCGCGAAGCCATCAAACGCGCGCTCGATTTCTACCTCTGCCCCGAACGTGCAAAGCCCCGGCAACCCAGCACGATGTTCCTCATCCACCCGAAAATCGATACCGAAAGCCTGCTCGCCCACGCCTGCGAATCCCTGGCCTCGGCCAACACACTGGCCGGTAACTTTGCCGATCAGCTTGGCCGGCCGGAGCGCAATACGGCACTGGCGATTCAGCAGATCGTCATGCTGGCCGAGCTTGCGGTAAACCGGGCATTGGATCGGGTCGATCCGCAGGCCTGATCCGCCAGGCACACCGCGTCATCGTTCTTCGCGAGCAGGCTCGCTCCCACAGGTGGAGTGCATTTCAAAAGGTGGGAGCGAGCCTGCTCGCGAAAGCGCTCGCAAGGTCACCACATCACTAATTCTTGCTCTCGATTTTCCCACCCGCATCCGGATCATAAAAATCCGGAATCTCATATTTGTACTTCTTCAACCAGCGCTGCATCGCCAAATCCCGTTCGGTCGCGGTCGCCGTTTGGGGTTTGGGTGAGGCGGCTTTGTTGCGGCTTTGCAGGACCAGCCAGCCTTCGGTTTCCTGTTGTTGCGCCGAGGCGGGGCCGGCGTCGATGGCGGCGGCGCTGAGGGGCAGGCTGAGCAGGGTCAGGTAGCACAAGCCTTTGCGGGGATTCATGGCTGTCTCCTTATTTGATCGACGGTGGCAACGGGTCAGCGACGGCGGCCACTTGATTGCCGCTGGCGGGTTTGGCCTTGACCGGGGCTTTGAGTCTTTCCGCGCGTTGCTGGGCTTCGGTGAATTGTTCCGGGGTCAGTTTCGCGCGGCTGACGATTTCGGCGGCTTGTGGCCAGTCGTTCTGGTACAGCAGCAGGGTGACCATATTCAGTGTTGCCAGTTGGTTGTTCTGCTTGAGTTCGATGGCGGTGAGGAACTCGAAGCGCGCGTCGTTGAGGCGCAGTTGGTTGAGGTAGACCACGCCCAGGTCGTTGCGGATTTTTTCGTCGGTGGGGGCCAGGCGGGCGGCGCGTTGCAGGTGGGCCTGGGCCTGGCCGTTGTCGCCGCGAGCAGCGTAGAGCTGACCGAGGCCGTGTTCGGCTTCGGCGGTCAGGCAGCCGCCGAGCAAGCTGCGGTACAACGGTTCGGCTTCGCTACGGCCGAGCAGGCGGTAGACCTTGGCTTTGCGCAGGCGCACTTCGCTGATGTTGTCCGGCAGGCTTTGCAGGTTGGCCAGGCTGGCGTGCAGTTTGCCGTCGTTGGCCAGGTCATCCGCAAGGTTCAGGGCCAGTTCCTGCTCCTGAGTCATTTTGCTGCAACTGGTCGGTGACAGCAGCGCTGTCCAGGGTGCCTGGCCGTCGGTGGCGCAACCGCCGAGCAGCAACAGACTTGCCATGACTATCAGTACTTTCATCTAACGCTCTCCATGAGCCAGGGTCAGTTTGCAAATGCCCGGGCAATGGCGGTGAAGCCCGGGCCGGCTAGGACGATCAGCAGTGCCGGAAACAGAAACACCATCATCACGACCGACATCTTCGCGGACATTTTCGAGATGTATTCCTGCAGGCGGGTCAGGCGCCGGTCATCCAGCAGTTGCTTGAGTGCCAGCAGCGACTTCATCGCGCCGCCGCCTTGTTGAATCAGTTGCTGGAGGATCACGCAGGTGTCGCTGAATTCGTCCACGGCGAGCATCACCGCCGCTTTGTGCAATTCCTGGCCGAGCTCCAGGCCGGAGTCGACACGGCTGAGGATCAGGCGCAGTTCGCTGGTCAGTTCCGGCAACAGTTTTTGCGCTTCAATGCTGAGTACGCGCAGGGCTTGTTCGACGGCCATGCCGGATTCGAAAAGGATGCGCAGCAGCGGAATGAACGTCGACACCTCCACCGCGATGGTTCTCTGGCGCCGTGCCGCAGCATAGGCGAGCAAGCGTTTGGGCAGCAGGTAGCCGCCGCCGGTGGCAAGCATCGGCACCAGCCAACGGTTTTCAGCCTGGGGGAAGAACACCTCTTGCAAAAAAATCGCCACGCCCAATGTCAGCAGTGGCGTGCCGATCTGGCAAGCGGCGTACAGCGCCCGTTCATTGGCTCGGCGCCAACCGATACGGTTGAGCAGGGTCTGGGTTTCGCTGTCGATGCTCACCGAGCGCTGGCCGAACTTGCTGCTGCCGAGCGCGCGCAACCAACTGCCGAAGCGGTTCTCGCGCACCAGTTGTCCTTGCAGGCGCTGAGTGATCTGACGCACCCGGCGGCGCTCCATCAGCAGGTGATTGATCACCAGCATCAAGGCGCCGAGCAGCAACATGAGAGCCGCGAGCCAGACCATGTCAGACGCTCCGTAACATGCGCCACAGCGCGAGGCTGCCGACCACTTGCAACACGGCGGCGCTGATCAACATCTGCTGACCACTGGCGTCGTTCCACATCCCGAGCATGTAGCCGGGGTTGGTCAGCATGAAGTAACTCACCAGCAGCAGCGGCAATGAGCCGAGCACCCACGCGGTCATGCGCGTTTCGCCAGTGAGGGCGCGCAGTTGCCGGGCACCCTGGTCGCGTTCGCGGATCAGTTTGATCAGGTTCTCCAGCAGCTCGCTGGCGTTGCCGCCGTAGCGATGATTGACCTTCAGGCCGAGGGCGAACATGCGCAGTTCATCCTGTTCATACAGCTCAGCGAAATCACTGACCGCGTCGGGCAGGTTCACCCCCAGTTGCACGTTGCGCTGGACTCGGCCCATGGCTTTTTTCAACGGATCTTCGCTGGCTTCAATACCGCCCATGACCGCGTCGCTCAGGGTACGCCCGGACTTCAGACTGCGTACGGTGTGATCGAGCAACTGCGGCAACTGCTCGATCATGCGTTTGATCCGGCGCCGATAGAGCACGGCGATGTACAGCCGCAATGCCAGTGGCGGGATGAAGATCATCAGCAGCAAGCCGATCCAGTCGGCAATGAAAAAGCCCAGCGCCATCGCCAGTGCCCACAGACTCAGCCACAGGCCGAAACGCTCGGTCGGGCGGCCCAGTCCGGCGCGCAGAAACATCCGTTCCAGTCCGACCCAAACCGGCTTTTCAGGCGCCTGTTGCGGTTGCCCGGCGGCGAGTCGGTTGAGGACTTTTTCCGTGGCGGTCTTGCGCAGTCCCTGCAAGAACAGACGAATCGACAGCCCCAACAGCGTCAGGCAGATAGCAATGAGAATGATCGGTCCCAGCATGCTCGGTGCTCCTTGCCGTCAGCCCGGATGAGTCTCGTGGCGCAGCTTGTCGCCGGCCGGATTGACGGCTTCGCGCAGGAAGCCGAAACCGCAGCGGCGGTCGAGGCGGAACAGGGTGTTGGTGACGTAAACGTCTTCGCGAATACCGACCACCTCCACAACCTCGCTGACGCAACGGCGCCCGTCGGGCATGCGCGTCAACTGAATGATCACGTCGAGGGCCGCGCAGATCATCTGCCGCAACGTACGTTCGGCGATGGAACGGCCCGTCAGGCCGACCAGCGTTTCCAGACGCAGCAGGGCATCCTGCGCATTGTTGGCGTGCACGGTGCTCATCGAGCCGTCGTGACCGGTGTTCATCGCGGTCAATACGTCGACTACTTCGACGCCACGAATCTCGCCGAGGATGATCCGGTCGGGGCGCATCCGCAGGGCGTTGCGAATCAGGTCGCTGGCCTTCACTTCACCGTGGCCTTCGGCATTCGGCGGACGGGTTTCCAGGCGCACCACGTGCGGGTGGCCGAGCTGTAATTCGGCGACGTCTTCGATGGTCACCAGACGTTCGTGCGGGTTGATCAACTGGCTGAGAATATTCAGCAGCGTGGTCTTGCCGGTGCCGGTGCCGCCGCTGATGAGGATGTTGCAGCGCTTGCCGACCGCATTCTGGAAAAACTCGAAGATCGGCAGGTCGACGGTTTGCATCGCGATCAGGTCGCTGCTTTTAAGCATGTCCTTGCGGAACTTGCGGATCGACAGGCACGGGCCGTCGAGGGCAATCGGCGGAATGATCGCATTGACCCGGCTGCCATCCGGCAGGCGTGCGTCGACCATCGGTGAGGATTCGTCGAGTCGCCGACCGAGCGGTGCGAGGATGCGTTGCATCACGCGTTCGACGTGATGGGCGTCGATAAACCGCAGGTCACTCTGGTGCAGCACACCGTCGCGTTCGATGAACACCCGGTGCGGACCATTGACCAGAATTTCGGTCACCGACTGATCGCGCAGCAATACTTCCAGCGGGCCGAAACCGGTGAGTTCGTCGACGATCTCTTCGGCCAGCCGTTCCATTTCATAGCGGGAAATCGCCAGGTGCAAACGGGCGATGTACTCGGCGACTTTGTCGGTGACGAACTGTGCGAGTTGCTGGCGTGAGCCTTCCAGCAGGTTTTTGCCCGACTCTTCGAGGGCGTCGATGATGTAGCGATGCAGGACCAGTTTCAGGCCTTCGTGATCGCTATTGCCGGCTGCACTGCGGGGCGCCGCGCCGAAGAGTTTTTCTGCGCTCATGAGGTGCCTCGCAAGCGGTCGAACCAGGTCACTTTAGGCTTGGCCAGACCCTCGGAACGTTTGGCCAGACGTTCACCGAGTGTACGCAGGCTCTGGGTGAGTTTTTCTCGCGGGGCCAATTCGAACAGGCTGACGCCCTGGTTTTTGGCGTTCAGGCGCACTTCGGGAGTGAGGGCCAGCGTGGCGATCACTTCCAGATTGAACGTCTTGCCGAGGGTTTCCGAATTGGGCGCGACGTTGCTCAAGTAACGGTCGATCAACAGCCGCCCGTGGTCGAGTTTCATGCCTTTTTCACGCCACAGATTGAGTACGGCGAGGTTGCGTCGGCAGTTGAGTACATTCTGGTCGGTGTACCAGAGCAACTTGTCGCAATGGCTGACAAAGGTGCGCAAGGCTTCGCTGTCGGTCTGTCCGGTGAGGTTCACGACGATGTGCTGGAAGTGCTGGCGCAGGGCGCTGAGCAACATGTACAGCTCGGCGGCGCTGGTGTTTTCCAGCGGCTCATCGTTGCTGGCGTAGGCGAGAATGCGCAGGCCGGCTTCGGTGCTGGTGAAGGCGCTGTCGATCAGTGTGGCGTCGAGCCGGCGCAAATGGCGCAAGGCATCGCCGAAGTGAAACGAACTCTCCAGCCCGAGCAAGGCGAGGCTGTCACCGCGCGGCAATCCGAGATCGAGCAGCAAGGTTTGCTGACCGCTCTTTTGCACGACCAACGCCATGTGGTTGGCCAACAACGCGCCGTCGGAACTGCTCTGCACGCCATACATGACCGTGAGGCCGCCCAGTTGCGTATTCGGCGCTACGGGCGGCAGGCGTTTGCTCAAGCGCCGCACCAGGCCGGCCACTTCGCTGGAGCGCGAACCGTAGGCAACAAAGTCGCGGGCACCAGCGCGCATCGCATTGAGCACCAGTTGATTGTCCATGCCGTCGCCGAGAGCAACGATCGCCAGCATCGGTTTGGCCTCCAGCGCGCCTTCGATCAACGCGCTCTGGGCGACCACGTGTTCGCGATCAAGGCCGACGAACACCAGGCTGGCGAAGGTGACGTCGACCAGCGCGAGCAGTTCGTCGAGGCTGCCGCCACCGGCGCTGACCACTTGGCCGAGCGGCGCGAGCGCGCCCTGCAGCCACTCCAGATCGGTGCTGTTGCGGGTGATGGCGAGAAAGGTCTGGCTCAAATTCTGGCTCATTGGGATAACCCGCTGCGCTTGTCGAAGTTGCCGTTTTCAAGGAAAAACATGCGATAGAAATTCGGGTCGTAATTGCGCAGTTTTTCCCCGGGTAACGACGGCAGTTGGGCATCGGCGGCCAATGGCTGCACCAGGTGTGGAGTGACGATCATCAGCAGTTCGCGCTCTTCGCGCTTGATCTGCGAGCCTTTGAAAAATGCACCGAGCACCGGGATATCGCCGAGGCCGGGAAACTTGTTCACTTGCGAGCTGTTGGTGGTGCTGATCAAGCCGCTGATGACGAAGCTCTCGCCATCGCCCAGTGACACGCTGGTGTCGGTACGGCGGATGGTCAGGGCGGGCACGGTGGTGCCAGCGATCTGTACGGCATTACTGAAGTCCAGTTCGCTGACCTCCGGGGCGACCTTCAAAGCGATGCGGTCGCGGCCGATGATGGTCGGTGTCAGGGTCAGGCGGATGCCAAATTCCTTGTATTCGATCGACACGCTGTCGCTGCCGGAGCTGGGTACTGGGATCGGGATTTCACCACCGGCCAGAAAGCTTGCGCTCTGCCCGTTCAGCGCCACCAGACTCGGCCGTGCGAGGGTGTAGGCGAAGCCGCTGGTTTCCAGCGCATTGATGATCGCCATGGTCTTGCCGCCGACCCACGAGAAGTTGAACAGCGAGTTGTCCACCGGTAGGCGTGGCTGCGGCACCCCGTCAATCGGCGGCAAGGTGCCGGGCGAACCGAACAGAAAGTTGCCGCGCGTGCCGATCAGCGAGGCGGTGGCTTCCTTGAGTTTGGTACGGCTGACTTCGACAAAACGAATGTCGGTCTGCACTTGCGATGGCAGGCTCGGATCATCCGACGGCAGGCTGGTGCTCAGCGCGGCAGTGGCGGCGCCCTGCACGAACACCATGCTCTGACGCGGCTCGCTCGAGCACGACGTCCAGACCATCAGGCTGGTGGCGCCGGGCGCAACACCGGTGAGCAGAAAGGACGAGCTGCCGGTGGCGTGGACGTCGGCGATTTTCGGATCGCCGATTGCCAGACGGGTGATCGCTACCGGCGACTGCACATCCTGCTGAAACCCTTCGCCGATTTCGATCACCGGTGGCATGCGCCCCAGTGCCGGGCAATTACCGACCGCCGCGAATGCAGCGTCCATCGACAGCCCCATCAATAACACGGCGCGCAGCATTGGTTTGAATGTCGGCCTGAAACGACTTTGCATGCCCTTGGATCCTTGCGCAGTCATGGATTTTGTTGGCTGATCTGGTTGCCGCGAATGATTTCCACGGCAGGCCGTGCAGCACCACCGGAACCACCGCTGGACGGTGCTTTCGGTGCGGTGCCCATGGCCAGTTGGGTGAACTGGAAGAGTTGTCGGTTGGCGGTGTCGAGATGAGCCGTGGACTGTTTTTCGCCGGCCCAGTATTTGGCCAGACGTTGTTCTTCACTGCTGCGTACGGCCAGGCGCAAGGTGCCGGCTTGCGTGGCAAGCATCAGGCGACTGAGCAGTTGTTCCGGCACCGCCAGCACCACGGTGCGCGCGGCGACGCGGCGTTGATCCTGTTTGAGTTTTTCCTCGGCGCTCAGGGCCGGCGAGGCCGGTTGGCCATCGTTGGTCAGGCCGTACTGGTCACCCACCCCAAGCACGCGCATGGCCGGCAAAACGATCTGCGCCGACTGTTCGAGGTTGCTGGAGTCCTGGCGCAGGTAGAGCAGCACATCGACGTAATCGCCGGGAATCAGTTGCCCGGCCGCGCCGATCACTTCGTCAACGGCCACGGTGAGCGCACGTTCATCGCTGTGAATCATGCGTGCCAGTGAACCGCCGGCAGTAAAGCTTTCCTCGTTCAGCCACGTGCCAGCGCTGAGGTGTCGCCAGGGTGTGCGGCCGACGGCCTGATCAATAGTGCTCAAGCTACCGGCCGGTGCACTGCGCAGCTTTTCCACGGCCACATCGGCGGCCGTCAGCGCAGTGAAGGGCGGCACATCATGTAGCAGCACCACCACCGGTTGGCGGGTCTGGTCTTCGGCAATGGCGACAGTATTTTCAACAGTGACGGCTGGTGCGACAGGGGCGGCGGCGACGTGTGCCGGCTGACGACTGAGCACCAGTCCCCAGTAACCGACAAAAACAGCTCCCAGTAACAGGATGGCTGCAAGGCCCATGGTGACGCGACTGTTCATGACGGCTCTCCCTTTCCTGCTGCACTACCCACTGCTATTGCTAACGAGAGAAGTTCCCAATCTGGCAGCTATGAACATGCAACTATTTCGCTATTTCCACGCTAGCTGATCCAAGCCAAAACGCCATTACTGACAGGAAAATAACTTACGAAAGTATGAGTCTTGGCCAATTAACAGCAGGCAATGGCAAAAACACGATTGGATTAATACTTTCCGGTTAATCCGTTCTTACAGTTGTTGGGCGGGGATTTGTTGACAATGCTCAGATGGCACGGTGGAACCTTGCCGCTGTAGTGCGACATCGGCGCCAGAGGCGCGAAGGAGTGGACGTATGTTCCAGATGATTCTTGATTACTTGATGGTCAGAGTGCGTCTGTTGTTCAGAAACGAGGAGGCTGCATCAGCTATCGAGTACGCGATCGTGGTGGCGATGGTAGCCGTGGTGGTTGTGGCATTTGTGACTCCCCTCGGTAATCGGGTGTTGTTCTACTTCAACAACATTTTGACCGGACTGGGCGGCACTGCCGTGACCAGACCCTGACGATCAAGGAGAACGGCGATGCTCTTTGAATACCTGATGATTCGTGCCCGCAGTTTCCTGGCCGATGATGACGCTGCATCGGCCATCGAGTATGCGATTGTGGTGGCGATGGTCGCGGTAGTGGTCATCGTTTTCGTTACGCCTGTGGGTGGCCGTGTGGTGGTCATGTTCAACAACTTGCTGGTGGCGCTGGGTGGCACGGCCGTTTCGACCACGCCTGCGCCGTCCTCTTGAGCTGAAACGAAGCTTAATGCCCGGCTGATGTCGGGCTACACTCGGGTTCACTTTCAGTTTTCAGGGATTGCCCATGAATGCTCCTTCGCTGCCGCGCCAACAGTTGCTTCTGGTTGACGATGAAGAGGACGCGTTGCTGGAGTTGGCGGAGTTGCTGGAGGGGGAGGGGTTCAACTGTTATACCGCGACGTCGGTGAAGCTGGCGTTGCATCATTTGACTCGCCATCCGGATATCGCGTTGGTGATTACTGATTTGCGTATGCCTGAAGAGTCCGGGATGTCGTTGATCAAGCGCTTGCGTGAGCATACTGCGCGCCAGCATTTGCCGGTGATTGTGATGTCGGGGCATGCGGATATGGAGGATGTCAGTGACCTGTTGCGACTGCAGGTGGTAGATCTTTTTCGCAAGCCGATTTATTACGTCAGGCTGTTGGAGACTCTGAATAATTTGTTTCCCAAGCCTACGGTTCAGGTTGGCTGAGGTTGAGCTCGGCGGCCTTTGGGCCGACCGTGCTTTTTGGGGTTTTTGGTGAATATCCGTTGCTGCGGGTGTTGCTGCTGGCGGTTTCGCCCTTACGGCGAGGCACTTTTTCCAGACGCCGAAAAAGTATCCAAAAAGGCTTGCCGCAACGTTCGGCCCGCTCGCTAAAGCTCGGGGTTCCTTCGCTCCGGGATCGATCCGGGGGGCATCGCCTACGGTTTGCTTCGCTGCACCTCCTCTCGATGTGTTCGACTTCGTCGAACGGTCGCTGCGCTCCCACCCCCGGATCAATCCCTCCACTCAGCCTGCCGACGCGGCCGGTGAATCAAGATCAAAAGCGGCAGCCGAGCTAACGCTCATCCTGTTGAGTGGTGAAAAGCGCAGGAGCGGCGTGGGTCGCTTTTGCTTTTCTGTGGGAGCGAGCTTGCTCGCGAAGGCGGCCTGACAGCCGGCCAATTTCTCTCTGGGTGCACCCGGTTCAACTGTGGGAGCGAGCTTGCTCGCGATGGCGGCCTGACAGCCGGCCAATTTCTCTCTGGATGCACCCCATTCAACTGTGGGAGTTAGCCTTCCAGCGAAGGTTGCCTGCAATCCGACCCAGTTCTGCCGGTTGTACACTCCACCCGCCGCTGCAGAAGCCTCCTGGGTGTTTCGGCTTACAACTGATAACTGAAACTGATGCTGTAACGCGTCCGGCGATTAAACGTGTCCAGCGCTTCGTCCGACATCGCCTTCGCCGCTTCCAGCGAAATGTTGTAGTACTTGGCATCACCAAACCGCAACCCGACCGCCGCCGATGACAGATTGTTGGCCTTTACCGGCAGTTCATTGAACCAGCTGCGCGAGCGATCGAGCACGACATAGGGTTGCAGGATGCGCACCCAATTGCCGTCGCGGTTGAAGCTGTAGTTGACCTCGTAGGCCACGCCCCAGCCTTTGTCGCCGGATGCTTGATCGTCGGGATAACCACGACCGAAGTTCTGCCCGCCGAACACCGCGCGCTCGCTGTCGGGCAGGCTGTCGTCGCTCCAGTACAACGCGGCCGACAGAACCCCTTGCCAATTATCGAAGAACTTGTCGCTCTGCACGCCGGACACGCGCAGGCGGAAGAAGTCGAGGTCGATGGCGTTGTTATTGCTTTTCGCGCCCATGCTGTCCAGGCCCTGGTACACGCCGCCGCTGAGGATCCGCAGTTGGCGGGCATCGGCCTTGCGCCAGTCACTTTCGAAGGCGAGGGCGCGGATGTCGGTGCGTTCTTCGACACTCAGCGGGAAGCCGACCACGTTGTAGCGGGTCTTGTCGTTGACCGCGTAAAGCCTTGAACCGGCCGTCAGCAGTTCGTTGGAGGCGGCAATCAGCGGCAAGGTGAAACCGATCGAGTAGCGGTCGTTTTCGCGGTGCGGTTTGAGTTGCAGGCCATTGTCGAGCAGGACATTGGTGCCGGGGTCCGCGCGGTAGCGTGAAGCCGACAGCGCCAGTTGTGCGCCTTCGTCATTGATGAACTGGTTGTAGTCGAGGCGGTAGTAATGCTCGTGATCGTCACCCGGCGGAAAGAGGCCGCTGAGGGTCAGTTGCTCACCCATCGCGGTTTGCGAATTGCTGCTGACGCCGAGCAGGGCCTGAGTGCCGTTGCGGTTGTCTTCGGTGGTGCTCAGCGTACTGGTGAAGGGTTTGCGACTGGCCTGGGCGACCAGGGTGGTGGCGCCGTCGGTGGTGCCGGGCGGTGGCACCTGGGCCTGGATCGTCACGCCGGGGATGCGCGTCATCAGTGTGGTGTAGCGCTCGAAGGTTTTGCGGGTCAGCGGCCGTTCGGCCTGGATCTTCGCCGCCAGTTTGTCGAGCAAGGCTCTGACCCGACCGACATCGCCCTGGATCTGGATATCGCGCACGTAACCTTCCACCAGCACCACGCGCGCGACGCCGTCATTGAAATTTTGCTGCGGCAAGAACGCGTAGGACAGCAAGTAACCGTCCAGCTGATAGCGTCGAGTGATGTTGCGCGTGGCTTCGATCAGCTCGGCGAGCGTGGCTTGCCGGCCGATCAGAGGCTTATAGATTTCGGCGAGTTCGTTGAGCGGGTAGAGGGTTCCGCCTTCGATCTGCACGGTTTGCAGTTTGATTTTGGTGTCCATCAGCAGCGGTTGTGCGGCAGCGGCACCGGCGTCCGGCACCTGCACCGGCGTGGCGCTCGGTCGGTAGGCGTCGGCCGGCAGGTTCGGCACCGGCAGATTGCGGATGGTTTCGTTGCTGTTGAGAAAGCTGGGCAGGGTGTCGGCGAGGGCTGCGGAACTGAGACTGAGGAACAGCAGGGATGCCATTACGCGCATAGGACACTCCATGGTCAGATCACGGCACTGGGCTGAATTTTCCTAAGAAAAAAGGCGGAAGACTCGTGGGAATCTTCCGCCCTCAACCAAGCGTAGGCGCTGTAGGTGAGGCCGTCGAATCGGCCAGGTGCAATTTAGCGTTGATTGCCTCCCAAGGTGCCAGTCAGGCCACCGAGTACCCCGCCCAGACCGCCACCTGTGGTACCTCCGTTGACCAGGCCCCCGACGGCAGTGACCGTGCCGCCGACGTTGTTGACCAGGCCCCCGACTGCGGTGGTGACCGGGTTGTTGGTCGCAGCAATGGTGTTGCCGATACTGCTGACCGCACCGCCCACCTGGCCGGTGAGACCTGCGACGGGGGAGCCGATACCGGTAGCTGCGCCGACTTGTTGGGTCACGTTGGTAACAGCACTGGTGACCGGGTTCAGGCCTGCCCCCAGCGCTCCGCCAACCGTGGCCAGAGGTGAGGTGGTTGCGGTGATCGGGGTGCCCGATCCGCCAAGTACAGTGTTGAGCGAAGCGACGGTATTACCCAGGCCGACAGCGGTAACGCCACCTGCGCTGACCACGCCATTGGTATTACCGGCATTCAGGCCAGCGCCGACGTTGACCACCGCGCCGCCGACCGTTTGCAGCAGGCCAGTACCGCCGAGGCCGCCGCCCAAACCACCACCCACTCCACCAGTACCCGAACCAGTGCCGTTGGACACCAGACCACCAGCCTTGCCGACCGCGGTACCGGTATTGCTCAACGCGCCGCCGAGTGTATTGGTCAAGGCGTTGCCGTTACCCGCATCGGTGACCTTGCCGCCTAGGGTGTTCACCGCGCCGCCGACTTGCGCAACCACGCCTTTGAGTGGATCGCCAAGACCTGTGGTCGCGCCGAGTTTGTCGGTGGTGCTTTCGACCATCGCGATCACTGGCACCAGGCTACCGCCGAGCTTGTTCGTCAGTTGGCTGGTCGGGCCGCTGGTCAATGTGGTGTCGAGGGTATTGCCGAGCATGGTGACTTTTTCACCGACGCCATCGAGCAGCGGCGCGACTTTGGTCACCACACCGCCCACCACCGGAACGCTGCCAGTCGCAGTGGACAGCTTGGCGCTGAGGTCGGAGACGCCGTTGCCGACATCCGTCACTACACCGCCAACTGAAGCCACGGTGGTGGTCAGGCCGTTAGGATCGGTGGCCAGTTTGCCAACGCCATTGGCGACGCCGTCACCCAAGGTGCTGACGACATTGCCAGCGGTGTTGGCCGCGCTCTGCACCACCCCGCCGACAACAGGAACCGTGCTCAGAGAGTCGCCGATCTGGCCCACGCCATCGCCGACACCCGCGACGGTATTACCGACATCCTGCACCAGCGTGGTGGTCACCAGCGGAGTAGGGGTTGGATTGGTCGGGTTGGTGGGGGCCGTTGGATCTGTCGGGTTGGTTGGATTGGTCGGATCGGTGCCTCCTGTACCACCGGTTCCGCCAGTACCGCCTGTGTTACCGGTGCCGCCAGTGCCCGCTGTATCACCGCTGCCACCCGTACCGCCAGTACCCGAGGTGCCGCCAGTGCCTGCAGTACCGTCCGCCGAAGAACTGCCGGAACTGCTTTTATGACCGCCACCACCGCTGCTGCAGCCGGTGAGGCCAAGGGAGAGAATCAATGCCAGAGCGATTGCCGATTTGCACCACATGCCTTGAGTTTTCATGATTGAGATTCCTTGCACCTGTCACAACGTTCGTTGTCTTCGATGGCTCGCCGATCTGTCGTCGGTGATGCCTTCGCCCGTTGTGCTCAATCTCAGTCCAGGGGCCGGTTTCAGACCATTCTCAAGTTGGTATTAACGCCTTTATATATAAGGTGAAGTTCAGCGCCTAAGGACTAATACCCAGGATATAGCCGGACAAAAAAAGGCCTTGATAATCAAGGCCCTGGTTTTTTCAGTGGAGGGGGGAAGGACGGCGAACACTTAAGTTATATACACACAATTAATGGTGTCCCGAGTGCTCAGGCAATCGGTTGCCACTGCCCGACCATGTGTTCCAGATCTTGCGCACCGATCA
The DNA here is from genome assembly GCF_031931925.1 of Pseudomonas sp. rhizo66. Classification (NCBI taxonomy): domain Bacteria; kingdom Pseudomonadati; phylum Pseudomonadota; class Gammaproteobacteria; order Pseudomonadales; family Pseudomonadaceae; genus Pseudomonas; species Pseudomonas sp. rhizo66. Next base: position 7,389 of record NZ_JAUJWZ010000037.1, on the reverse strand, counting down.
GCCGCAACTCACCACTGGACCCTGCGGCGCTCGCCAGTAAGGTCACCTCACTGGGCAAACGCACCGGTTTGCGAAAGTGCACGGCGATCTCGAGGTTGGCCTTGGGCAAGTGATCGCTGAGGGCTGCGAGGGTCCGCGCCTTGTTCCACAAGCCATGGGCAATGGCGGTTGGAAAACCGAACAATCTGGCGCTGGCCGCACTCAGGTGAATCGGGTTGTAGTCTCCGGACACTTTGGCGTACTGCCGGCCGATATCGGCCGAGGCTTTCCAGCGCGCCACCTCCACCAGCGATTGCGAAGGCTCCCAGGTCTGCTCGACCGGCTCGCCCTCAAGCTTGACGCCGCGACAGAGCATCTGGCTTTCGGCTTCCCACAACGGCCCGAGCTGATCATCCAGCGTGGTCAGCAGATCGAATGTTGCGCCTTTGGGATGCGCTTGCAGATTGGTCACGCGTACGCTCACCTGCGCCCGAGCGATCCCGCCCATCGGGCGCAACACGCGAATGCGGTTGCTCAAATGAATCAGTCCCAACAGCGGGAACGGAAATTCTCTGGCGGTGAGTAGCTGCATCTGCAGAGCGAAGGCGAGGATATGCGGATACGTCGGTGGCAGCAGACCGTCATCGGCGAACCCGCAGACCTTGCGATACGCCGCCAGGCGTTGGCCATCGACATCGACCCAACAGCGCAAGCCGCTGTCGGGCAACCGGGTGCCGGTGATTTTGCGTCGCGTCGCCGCCCGTGCGTACAGCCCGGGCAGGCGCGGTTCGCGATCCAGCGTATGCCATTCGATGCTCATGCCTAAGCCCCCAGAACACTTTGTCCACAGACCCGCAGCGCCTGCCCGGTGAATGCGCCGGTGCCCGGTTGCGCCAGCCACGCGACCGCTTCGGCGACGTCTTGCGGTAAACCGCCCTGACCGAGCGAACTCATGCGTCGCCCGGCCTCGCGCAGGCCGAACGGAATGTGTGCCGTCATTTGCGTCTCGATAAAGCCGGGCGCGACGGCGTTGATGCTGATACCGCGTTCCAGCAACGTCGGCGCCCAGGCTTGCGCCAGACCAATCAGCCCTGCCTTGCTCGCGGCGTAGTTGGTTTGCCCGCGATTACCGGCAATGCCGCTGATCGAGGCCAGCAGAATCACCCGCGCGTTGTCGTGCAACGTGCCGCTGTCGAGCAGTGCCTGGGTCAGCACTTGCGGCGCGTTGAGGTTGACCGCCAGCACCGCGTCCCAGAATTCCGGGGTCATGTTGGCCAGGGTTTTGTCGCGGGTGATGCCGGCGTTGTGCACCAGGATATCGAGGCCGTCGGGCAGTTGTTCGATCAGTTGCGTGGCGGCGTCGGCGGCACAGATATCCAGAGTGATCGCGCGGCCACCGAGGCGGGCGGCGAGGGCTTCCAGATCGGTCTTCGCCGGCGGCACGTCGAGCAGGATCACCTCGGCGCCATCGCGAGCGAGAGTTTCGGCAATGGATGCGCCGATACCGCGAGCAGCGCCGGTGACCAGCGCCTTGCGCCCGGCCAGCGGTCGTGTCCAGTCAGTGACTGGCGTGGCACAAGCCGTCAGGCGAATCACCTGGCCGGACACGAACGCACTTTTCGGCGAGAGGAAAAACCGCAACGGGCCTTCCAGTTGATCTTCGGCACCTTCACCGACGTAGATCAGTTGCAGCGTGCCGCCGCTGCGCAGCTCTTTGGCCAGTGAACGGGAAAACCCCTCCAGCGCTCGTTGCGCACTGGCGGCAAACGGATCACCGAGGGTTTCCGGGGCACGGCCAAGAATCACCAGATGGGCGCTGTGCTCAAGGTTCTTCATCAATGGCTGGAAGAATTCGCGCAGCTGTTTGAGCTGGTCGGTGTGCAGCAATTCGCTGGCGTCGAACACCACGGCTTTGAGTTTCGGGCCATGGCCGGGAATCCATTCGGTGGCGCTCGCCGGTTGCTCGCCGTAGCGGTAGATGCCGTCGGTCAAACGGTTGGCGAATGCACTAATGCGTTCGGCCAGCGGCCCGCCGCCGATCAGCAGTGCCCCTTCCACCGGCCGCAGGCGCCCGGCCTGCCAGCGTTCCAGTCGCACCGGCGACGGCAGGCCCAGCGCCCCGACCAGCCGATGGCCGAGGGACGAGTTGGCGAAGTCGATATAGCGGTCAGACATGGAACGCTCTCCAGAAGTTGGGGTTCAAAGTGTGGACTACCGATGGCAATCAATCGTTCGATCCACGCAATAAGGCCTACGCTAGAACAGCAGAGTAGACCACTGACCCTGTGGGAGGTGGCTTGCCGGCGATAGCGGAGTGTCAGCCACTGAAGAGGTTGGATGTGCCGGCCCCATCGCTGGCAAGCCAGCTCCCACAGGATTCTCTGTGAATCCAGATATTCAACAAGGAGTTATTCATGAGTCAGCTGCGCCGCGTCGCGATCATTGGCGGTAACCGTATCCCTTTCGCCCGTTCCAACGGGCCGTATGCCACGGCCAGCAATCAGGCGATGCTCACCGCCGCCCTCGAAGGCCTGATCGAACGCTACAACCTGCACGGCCAGCGCATTGGCGAAGTGGTGGCGGGCGCGGTGCTGAAATTGTCACGAGATATGAGCCTGACCCGCGAATGCGTGCTCGGCTCGCGTCTGTCGCCGGCCACGCCCGCCTATGACATTCAGCAAGCCTGCGGCACCGGACTGGAAGCGGCGATCCTGGTGGCGAACAAGATTGCCCTCGGCCAGATCGAGAGCGGCATTGCTGGTGGCGTCGACACCACGTCAGACGCGCCGATCGGTGTCAGCGAAGGCCTGCGCAAAATTCTCCTGCAAGCCAACCGCGCCAAGACCACTGGCGACAAGTTGAAAACCTTTCTGCAGTTACGGCCGCAACACTTGATCCCGGAATTTCCACGCAATGGCGAACCACGCACCGGCCTGTCGATGGGCCAGCACTGCGAGCTGATGGCGCAGACCTGGCAGATCCCGCGTGAAGATCAGGATCAACTGGCCCTCGACAGCCACCACAAACTCGCCGCGTCCTACAGCGAGGGCTGGCACAACGACTTGATGACACCGTTCCTTGGCTTGACCCGCGACAACAACCTGCGCCCGGACCTGACCTTGGAAAAACTCGCGACACTGAAACCGGCCTTCGAAAAAAGCGCGAAAGGCACGCTGACGGCGGGCAACTCCACGCCGCTGACCGATGGCGCGTCTGTGGTGCTGCTCGGCAGTGAGGAGTGGGCCAAGGAACGCGGTTTGCCGATCCTCGCTTACCTGCGTGACGGCGAAGCCGCGGCGGTGGATTTCGTCAACGGCGCTGAAGGGCTGTTGATGGCGCCGGTGTACGCCGTGCCGCGATTGCTCGCACGCAACGGGCTGACCTTGCAGGACTTCGACTACTACGAAATTCACGAGGCTTTTGCCGCTCAGGTGCTGTGCACGCTGAAGGCCTGGGAAGATCCCGAATACTGCAAAACGCGCTTGGGCCTCGACGCGCCGCTGGGTTCGATCGATCGCAGCCGACTCAATGTGAAGGGCAGTTCGCTGGCGGCCGGGCATCCGTTTGCCGCCACTGGTGGGCGCATCATCGCGAACCTGGCGAAGTTGCTGGACGCTGCCGGCAAGGGCCGGGGCCTGATTTCGATCTGCGCGGCGGGCGGGCAGGGCGTCACCGCCATCATCGAACGCTGACGCTGAAAGAGCCCCTCACCCTAACCCTCTCCCAAAGGGAGAGGGGACCGATTGGGGGATGCTGCAGAGTTACGCCGACCTGATCTTGCTTTACAGAATCCATAATCGACGCGGTATTTCAGGTCGATGCATAACGCCAGACTCCTCGGTCAGCCCCCTCTCCCTCAGGGAGAGGGCTGGGGTGAGGGGCTTTTGAGGTTCAGGTACGAAACCGTCTGACCAACCCATCCAGCTCATTCGACAACCCCGCCAGACTCTGCGAATCCAGACGCGCCGAGTTGGCCAGTTCTGCCACCAACTGCGCATCACCGTGGATCTGGCTGATGTGCCGGTTGATGTCCTCAGCCACCTGATGCTGTTCTTCAGCGGCGGTAGCGATCTGCGTGTTCATGTCACGGATCACGTCCACCGACTCGCGGATCTGCGCGAAGCTTTCGCGCGCCTCGCCGATGCGCGTCACCGACTGCTGCGACACCTCCAGGCTGGCGTGCATCTGTTGCGTGACCTGGCTGGTGCGCTTGGCCAGATTGCCGAGCAAGCCGTCGATTTCCGCGGTTGAATCCGCCGTGCGCTTGGCCAGCGCACGCACCTCATCGGCGACCACGGCAAAACCGCGGCCCTGCTCACCGGCGCGCGCCGCTTCGATGGCGGCGTTGAGCGCCAGCAGGTTGGTCTGCTCGGCGATGGAGCGGATGGTGCCGAGGATCGACTGGATATCGTTGCTGTCGCGCTCCAGTTGCTGCATCGACTGCGCCGATTGTTCCAGCTCCTGGCTCAGTTGATCGACGCTGTGAACCGCCGCATCAATCTGCTGCTGGCCTTGGCGAGCCTGACGCTGGCCGCTGTCGGCGGAGTCCGCCGCTTGACTGCACGAGCGTGCGACTTCGTTGGCGGTGGCGACCATTTCGTGGAACGCGGTCGAGACCATGTCGACGGCTTCACGCTGACGTCCGGCGGCTTCGGCCATGTCGCTTGAAACCCGGGTCGAACTCTGCGAGGTCGCGAGGATTTTCCCGGCAGCACCGCCGATGTGTTGAATCAGGCTGCGGATCGCGGTGAGGAACTGATTGAACCAGTTGGCCAGTTGCGCGGTTTCGTCGTTGCCCCGAATGTCGAGGTTTTTGGTCAGGTCGCCTTCGCCCTGCGCGATGCCCTCCAGACCACTGGCGACGCTGCGGATCGGACGCACGATCAGGCTGGCAAAACTGGCCCCGACCACGGCGAACAGCACGGCCAGTACGGCGGCGATGATCGCGATCAGCCAGGTCAGTTGCGTGGCCGAGCTCATCACATCGCTTTGCTTGATCAGGCCGACGAAGGTCCAGCCCAATTGCTCCGACGGCCAGACGTTGGCCATGTAGCGTTCGCCGTCAAGCTCGACTTCGACCAGACCTTTGCCGGCCTTGGCCAGTTGTGCATAGCCTTCGCCGAGGCTGTCCAGCGGCTTGAAATTATGTTCCGGCTGTTTCGGATCGACCAGCACCGTGCCGCTGTTTTCCAGCAGCATCAGGTAGCCGGTTTCGCCCAGTTTGATCTGTTTGACGATCTCGGTGAGTTGCTTGAGCGTCACGTCGATGCTGACCACGCCGCCGTTGCTGCCGAGTTTGTTGTCGATGGTGCGCACGGTGCTGACGTAGGTCGCATCGTCCTGCGCCCAGTAGTAAGCGGCGGTCCGCAACGGCTTGCCCGGTTTGGCCTGGGCGGCCTTGTACCAAGGCCGCTGGCGCGGGTCGTAGTTATTGAGTTTGGGGTCGTCCGGCCACGACACATAACCGCCAGCCGCGGTGCCGACGATGGCATAGGCGTAAGCCGGGTGGGCGTTGCCCAGATCCTGCAGGAACGCAAAGACCTTTTTGTCCATCTCGCCCTGCGGGATGGTTTCGGCGTTGGCGCTCATGTAGGTCTTGAGGCTGTCGTCGGTGTTTTTGATCAGCGGTTGCGATGCCAGGTAATCGACGTTCTGGCTGATACCGTCAAAAAACAGCTGCATGGCATTGCTGACCTGACGAATCTCGCGACCGCTGCTGTCGACAAAACTGTCCCGGGCATCGCTGCGCAGGTTCATCACCACCAGCGTTGCGACCAGCACCACCGGCAAGCAGGCGATGATTGCAAACGCCCACGTCAATTTCTGTTTGATGTTCATCCGCGCTCCAGATTTTCTTGTAGGCCCACGCAGTGCAGATGACTTGTGGTTTATTGGCAGCCGAAAACGTTGTGGATCACCCGTGTCCCCGAGCGCGGCATCGCTGATTGTTGTGGAACGATTGCCGGACAAATCCCTCTGTCATTGAGGGCTTCGGCTGCAAAACAGGGAAATTGAGGCGACTTGGAAAAAATCTGCCGAAGGGGCATCACCCGGATGTCAGATTCTGTCGCAAATGCCCTTGAAGACATGTACCAACAAGTCCAACGGCCTCAGCTATGATTCCCCACGGTCGATGCGCGAGCGCAGAGTTGGCCCTGTTTAATCCGGCACAGTGTGTGCATTCTCAACGTTCACAGGTCGGCAACCCCTCCCCGTGATGCGAGGATTGCCGTATAACGAGTGACATTCGCGTGTTTGGTAATAAAGGACCCACAATAAAAGCTGATGAAGACTCCAAAACGCATTGAACCCCTGATCGAGGACGGTCTGGTCGACGAAGTGCTGCGCCCACTGATGAGTGGCAAAGAAGCAGCTGTTTATGTGGTGCGCTGCGGCAATCAGTTACGTTGCGCAAAGGTCTACAAGGAGGCGAACAAACGCAGTTTCCGCCAGGCGGCCGAGTATCAGGAAGGCCGCAAGGTGCGCAACAGCCGACAGGCTCGCGCGATGGCGAAAGGCTCCAAGTTCGGTCGCAAGGAGACCGAAGATGCCTGGCAGAATGCCGAAGTGGCGGCGCTGTTCCGTCTGGCCGGTGCCGGTGTGCGGGTGCCCAAACCCTACGACTTCCTCGACGGCGTGCTGTTGATGGAGCTGGTGGCCGACGAGTTCGGCGATGCGGCGCCGCGTCTGAATGACGTGGTGCTGGAGCCGGATCAGGCGCGCGAGTATCACGCGTTCCTGATTTCGCAGATCGTGCTGATGTTGTGTACCGGTCTGGTGCACGGTGACCTGTCGGAGTTCAACGTGCTGTTGACGCCGACCGGCCCGGTCATCATCGACCTGCCGCAAGCTGTCGACGCTGCCGGCAACAACCACGCGTTCAGCATGCTGGAGCGCGATGTCGGCAACATGGCTTCGTACTTCGGGCGCTTTGCCCCGGAGTTGAAGAAGACCAAGTACGCCAAGGAAATGTGGGCGTTGTACGAAGCCGGCACCTTGCACCCGAACAGTGTGCTGACCGGTGAGTTCGATGATCCGGAAGACCTGGCCGACGTTGGCGGGGTATTGCGCGAGATCGAAGCGGCGCGCCTCGACGAGGAACGCAAGCAGGCCATCCGTGCGGCGGACGACGAGCCGAAAGGCAAGTCCGAAGAGCCCCCGCCACCCCCGTGGATGCAGTGATCGCTTGACGAGAAACCCGGCTTCGGCCGGGTTTTTTTTGATACTCAGAAAAGCCCCTCACCCCAACCCTCTCCCAGAGGGAGAGGGGGCCGACCGCGCTGTCTTGCGTCTTACATCGACCTGAAACACCGGGTCGATTATGGATTGGATGAGGTCAGCATTTGGACCTGTTTGGATTCGGTAAAGAAATTTCAGGTCGGCGTATCTCCGCAGCATCCCCCAATCAGT
>NZ_JAUJWZ010000036.1:0-21805 GCF_031931925.1 Pseudomonas sp. rhizo66 | reverse complement strand
CGTCACTTTTTCCAGGCGCCGAAAAAGTAACCAAAAAGGCTTGCTCCTACGTGCGGCCCGCTCGCTGGGGCTCGGGGTTCCTTCGCTCCGGGATCGATCCGGGCGCAGCGCCTACGGTTTGCTTCGCTGCACCTCCTCTCGCTGTGTTTGGCTTCGCCAAACGGTCGCTACGCTCCCACCCCCGGATCAATCCCTCCGCTCAGCCTTCCGACGTCGCCCGTGGATCAAGATCAAAAGCTGCAGCCGAGCTAACGCTCATCCTGTTGAGTGGTGAAGAGCATGCGGTCGGCTTTTGTTCGGTGTTGGATTCACCCCTCACCCCAGCCCTCTCCCCGAGGAGAGGGAGCCGATTTGTGGGCTTTTCAGAATCTGAGTTCGACTCGATATCGCATGTCGGCGTAGCTCTCCCAAACGCCCTGGTCAGTCCCCTCTGCATCCGGGAGTGGAGGGAGAGGGGCCGATTTATGTGTTTTTCAAAACCTGAGTTCAACGCGGTATCGCATGTCGGCGTACCTCTCCCAAACACCCCGGTCAGTCCCCTCTACATCCGGGAGTGGAGGGAGAGGGGCCGATTTGTGTGCTTTTCAAAGCCTCAGTTCGACGCGGTATCGCACGTCGGCGTAGTTCTCCCAAACAACTCGGTCAGTCCCCTCTCCCTCTGGGAGAGGGCTAGGGTGAGGGGCTTTTGATCTGGCTTTTGATCTTGCTTCGGCTCTTGATCTTTTGCCCCTTCGGCAGGCCGAGCGGAGGTGTTCATCCGGGGGTAGGCGCGCAGCGCCGTGCGGCGAAGCCGCATTCATCGAGAGGAGGTGCAGCGAAGCAAACCGTAGGCGATGCCCCCGAATGGACACCGTAGCTCGGGAACCCCGAGCTCCGGCGAGCGGGCCGTACGCCAGGGGCAAAGCCTTTTGCTTACTTTTCGGCGTTTGGAAAAGTGAGTCGCTGTAAGAGCGAAACCGCCAGCGGCAGCATCCGCAGAAACGGATATACACACAAAACCAACAAAACGCAGATACAAAAACGCCCGGCATAAACCGGGCGTCTTGTATTGACTTGATTAACGAGCGCGGTAAGTGATGCGCCCTTTGCTCAAGTCATAGGGCGTCAGCTCGACGCGCACTTTGTCACCGGTAAGAATACGAATGTAGTTCTTGCGCATCTTGCCGGAAATATGCGCGGTTACGACGTGCCCATTTTCCAACTCCACACGAAACATGGTGTTGGGCAGGGTGTCGACGACAGTGCCTTCCATTTCGAAGCTGTCTTCTTTCGACATGCAGTAAAGCCCTCGGTATCCAATGAATGGCCCGGTGCAACTGCGCCAGGCAAAAGCGGCGTGCATTGTGCCCGAAAAATGGTGTTTACGCCAAGGGGTTTACGGCTTGGGTTTAGTTGAGGATCACCCAGCGCTGATTAATCAGCAATTCGATGGGACGATATTGCGTCTTGTAGTTCATCTTTTTGCAGTTCTTGATCCAGTAACCGAGGTATACCGCCTCAAGCCCGAGGCGCTGGCTCTCGGCGATTTGCCAGAGGATGGCAAATCGGCCAAGGCTGCGGCGTTCTTCGGCGGGTTCGTAGAAGGTGTACACGGCTGACAAACCGTTCGGCAGCAAATCGGTGACCGCTACGGCGAGCAACCGTCCGTCGAGTCGGAACTCGTAAAAGCGCGAGAACGGCAAATCGCGGACCAGAAACGTCGCGAATTGATCACGGCTCGGCGGGTACATGTCGCCGTCGGCGTGACGTTGTTCGATGTAACGCTGGTACAGATCGAAATATTCTTCGCTGAACTGCGGCTTGGCCGGGCGCACCTGCAAATCCGTGTTGCGCTTGAAAATCCGCTTCTGCTGACGATTGGGCATGAACTGCGCCACGGGGATGCGCGCAGGAACGCACGCATTGCAGTTCTGGCAATGCGGGCGGTACAGATGATCGCCGCTGCGACGAAAGCCCATTTCCGACAGGTCTGCGTAGACATGCACATCCATGGGCTGGCTCGGATCGAGAAACAGGGTCGTGGCCTGCTCCTCGGGCAGATAACTGCAAGAGTGAGGCTGAGTGGCATAGAACTTCAAACGCGCCAACTCGGTCATGATCAACCCTCGGGATAAGCTGGTGAATTAAGTGTAAGCCACGCGCGCAAAAGTCGCTCAGCAAACCCAAGTGGCATGATTGGGTTGATCCAGGTGGCGAGCCAGATAGTCGGCGAATTCGTGGCGAGGAATCGCTCGGGCACCGAGGTTGTGCAGGTGATCGGTCGGCATCTGGCAGTCGATCAGCACGAATCCCGAGTCTTTCAGGTGACGCACCAGGGTGGCAAAGCCGAATTTCGAGGCGTTGTCGGCGCGGCTGAACATTGACTCACCAAAAAACAGTTGACCCATCGCCAGGCCGTACAGGCCACCGACCAGTTCGCCCTGATCCCAGACCTCCACCGAATGAGCAAAGCCGCGACGATGCAACTCAATGTACGCGTCCTGCATGGCTTCGGTGATCCAAGTGCCGTCCGCGTAATCCCGTGGTGCGGCGCAGGCGCGGATCACGGCATCGAAATCCTGATCGAAGGTCACTTGATAGCGTGCCTGGCGCAGGAGTTTGCCGAGGCTGCGCGAGACATGCAGTTCGTCGGGAAACAACACCGTGCGCGGATCCGGCGACCACCAGAGAATCGGTTGGCCCTCGGAAAACCACGGAAAGCAGCCGTGGCGATATGCCTGAATCAGCCGATCGGCCGACAGATCGCCACCGGCGGCGAGCAATCCGTTGGGGTCGCGCATGGCCTTTTCCAGCGGCGGAAACGTCAGGGAATTACGTTGTAACCAAGTCAGCATGGCATCCAGGCTTGCAGAAGGGGAGGGCGGTGCGGGCTGTATGGCCCGCGATAAAGTGTGCCGTTAAATGACAGGAATGTCGTCCAGATACTTCTCGGCGTCGAGTGCGGCCATGCAGCCAGCGCCCGCCGACGTCACCGCCTGACGGTAAACGTGGTCGGCTACATCACCAGCGGCAAACACCCCGGGGATCTCGGTGGCGGTAGCGTCGCCGTCGCTGCCGCCCTTGACCCGCAAATAGCCGTCGTGCATCGCCAGTTGGCCCTGGAACAGATCGGTGTTGGGTTTGTGACCAATGGCGATGAATACCCCGGCCAGCGCCAGATCAAGGGTTTCACCGGTATGACTGTCACGCAGTCGCGCGCCGGTGACGCCGCTGGCATCGCCCAGCACTTCGTCGAGATTCTGGTTCCAGTGCAGGCGCACGTTGCCGTTGGCGGCTTTCTCGAACAGTTTGTCCTGAAGAATCTTCTCCGCGCGCAGTTTGTCGCGACGGTGGATCAGGTGTACTTCCTTGGCGATGTTCGACAGGTACAGGGCTTCCTCGACCGCGGTATTGCCGCCGCCGACCACGGCGACCACCTGATTGCGATAGAAAAAGCCGTCGCAGGTCGCACAGGCGGAAACACCTTTGCCGGCAAAGGCCTCTTCCGAGGGTAGTCCCAGGTATTGCGCCGAGGCGCCGGTGGCAATGATCAGGGCGTTGCAGGTGTAGGTGCCGCTGTCGCCGACAAGCTCGAACGGGCGTTGCTGCAACTTGGCGGTGTGGATGTGGTCGTAAACGATCTCTGTGGCAAAGCGTTCGGCGTGTTTCTGCATGCGCTCCATCAGCACCGGGCCGGTGAGGCCTTCGACGTCGCCGGGCCAGTTGTCGACCTCGACGGTGGTGGTGAGCTGGCCACCGGCCTGCAGGCCGGTGATGACCACGGGTTTGAGGTTGGCGCGGGCGGCATACACGGCAGCGCTGTAACCGGCCGGACCGGAGCCGAGGATGATCAGGCGTGAATGCTTCGCTACGTTCATCAAATACACCTCATAAGCCTTTGTCACAAAAGGTAATGCATGCTCAAATTGAGTCGCGGGTTCTATGTGCTTGACTATGCTCAATCCTGGGGCTTGAAGCATGGCATCGCACGCACAAACCCGTACAATGCCGGGCTGTTACAGAATGTTCGCGGTGCGCTGTGTTTATAAAAGCGGTAGCACAGTGTTAAAAGTAGTCTCAGTTGTGCTCGTTAACTTTTTTACCTGCCTGGATTGGGCAGTTTTTTATCGTCATTCAATAGATGGACGCGCCTCGGGCGCAGGAAAAGAAGCGTTTTGAAGAAATCCACCGAAGCACCAAAAACAGTCGTTCCGCTCTGGCGCCAGCAGTTGCACTACCGGCTCAAGGAAGGTGCATTGATCGCCATCGGTGCCTTGTGCCTGTTCCTGATGATGGCTTTGCTGACCTACGGCAAGGACGATCCGGGCTGGAGCCACAACAGCAAGATCGATGACGTACAGAATTTCGGCGGCCCGGCGGGTTCCTACAGCGCCGACATCCTGTTCATGGTGCTGGGTTACTTCGCCTACATCTTCCCGTTGTTGCTGGCGATCAAGGCGTACCAGATCTTCCGCCAGCGCCACGAGCCGTGGCAGTGGAGCGGCTGGCTGTTCTCCTGGCGCCTGATCGGTCTGGTGTTTCTGGTGCTGTCCGGCGCTGCGCTGGCGCATCTGCACTTCCACGCGGCCTCGGGCCTGCCGGCGGGCGCTGGTGGTGCGCTGGGCGAAAGCCTTGGCAATCTGGCGAAGAATGCGCTGAACATTCAGGGCAGCACGCTGTTGTTCATCGCGCTGTTCCTGTTTGGCCTGACGGTGTTTACCGACCTGTCGTGGTTCAAGGTGATGGACATCACCGGCAAGATCACCCTCGACCTGTTCGAACTGTTCCAGGGCGCGCTAAATCGTTGGTGGTCGGCGCGTACCGAACGCAAACAACTGGTCGCGCAACTGCGTGAAGTCGATGATCGCGTCCACGACGTGGTCGCGCCGACAGTCACCGACAAGCGTGAGCAGGCCAAAGTCAAAGAACGCCTGATCGAACGTGAGCAAGCCCTGAGCAAGCACATGTCCGACCGCGAGAAACAAGTGCCGCCGGTCATTGCGCCAGCTCCAGCCAAAGCGCCCGAGCCAAGCAAGCGCGTGCAGAAAGAGAAGCAAGTGCCGTTGTTCGTCGACAGCGCCGTGGAAGGCACCTTGCCGCCGATCTCGATTCTTGACCCTGCGGAAAAGAAACAACTCAATTACTCACCGGAATCCCTGGCGGCGGTCGGCCATTTGCTGGAGATCAAGCTCAAGGAGTTCGGTGTCGAGGTCACGGTGGATTCTATTCACCCGGGCCCGGTGATTACCCGTTACGAAATTCAGCCTGCTGCCGGCGTCAAAGTCAGCCGCATCGCCAACCTCGCCAAAGACCTTGCACGTTCGCTGGCCGTGACCAGTGTGCGTGTGGTCGAGGTGATTCCGGGCAAGACCACCGTCGGTATCGAGATCCCTAACGAAGACCGGCAGATCGTGCGCTTCTCCGAGGTGCTGTCGACGTCTGAATACGACAACTTCAAGTCGCCGGTCACCCTGGCTCTGGGTCACGACATCGGCGGCAAGCCGGTCATCACTGACCTGGCGAAGATGCCGCACTTGCTGGTGGCCGGTACGACCGGTTCCGGTAAGTCGGTGGGTGTCAACGCGATGATCCTGTCGATCCTGTTCAAGTCCGGCCCGGAAGACGCCAAGCTGATCATGATCGACCCGAAGATGTTGGAACTGTCGATCTACGAAGGCATTCCGCACCTGCTGTGCCCGGTCGTCACCGACATGAAGGACGCCGCCAACGCTCTGCGCTGGAGCGTTGCCGAGATGGAGCGCCGCTACAAGCTGATGGCGAAGATGGGCGTGCGCAACCTGTCCGGCTTCAACGCCAAGGTCAAGGAAGCCCAGGATGCCGGCGAGCCGTTGAGCGATCCGCTGTACAAGCGTGAAAGCATCCACGACGAAGCGCCGTTGCTACAGAAGCTGCCGACCATCGTTGTGGTGGTCGACGAATTCGCCGACATGATGATGATCGTCGGCAAAAAAGTTGAAGAACTGATCGCCCGTATCGCCCAGAAGGCCCGTGCGGCAGGTATCCACCTGATCCTCGCGACCCAGCGGCCGTCGGTGGATGTGATCACCGGCCTGATCAAGGCGAACATTCCGACCCGTATGGCGTTCCAGGTGTCGAGCAAGATCGACTCCCGCACCATCATCGATCAGGGTGGCGCCGAACAACTGTTGGGCCACGGTGACATGCTCTACATGCCGCCGGGTACCAGCCTGCCGATCCGGGTTCACGGTGCATTTGTATCCGACGATGAAGTACACCGAGTGGTCGAAGCGTGGAAACTGCGCGGCGCACCGGAATACAACGACGACATCCTCAACGGTGTCGAAGAGGCGGGTAGCGGTTTTGAAGGCAGCAGCGGTGGTGGCGACGGCGATGATCCGGAAGCTGACGCGCTGTACGACGAAGCTGTACAGTTTGTCCTGGAAAGCCGTCGCGCCTCGATTTCCGCAGTACAGCGCAAGCTGAAGATCGGTTACAACCGCGCCGCACGGATGATCGAAGCCATGGAAATGGCCGGGGTCGTCACCTCGATGAACACCAACGGTTCCCGTGAAGTCCTGGCCCCGGGCCCGGTACGCGACTGATTGCAAACGCAAGAGGCGGGACAATGATGTGCCGCCGCTCTCCCAACGAGTATTCAAGAGGACTCCCATGCGTCTTATCCGCATGCTGCTGCCAGTACTGGCGCTGACCACGCTCACGGCCCACGCCGATGACAAGGACGTGGAGCGTTTGACCCAATTGCTGGAAACATCCAAGACCCTGAGCGCGAACTTCTCGCAGCTGACCCTCGACGGCAGCGGCACGCAGTTGCAGGAAACCACCGGCAACATGACCCTGCAGCGTCCGGGCCTGTTCTACTGGCACACCAACGCGCCGGCCGAGCAGACCATGGTTTCCGATGGCAAGAAGGTCACCCTGTGGGATCCGGACCTGGAACAGGCGACCATCAAGAAGCTCGACGAGCGTCTGACCCAGACCCCGGCGCTGCTGTTGTCCGGTGATGTGTCGAAGATCAGCCAGAGCTTTGATATCACCGCGAAAGAAGCGGGCGGCGTGATCGACTTCACGCTGAAGCCGAAAACCAAAGACACCCTGTTCGATAACCTGCGTCTGTCGTTCCGCAACGGTCTGCTCAACGACATGCAACTGATCGACAGCGTCGGCCAGCGCACCAATATCCTGTTTACCGGGGTCAAGGCCAACGAGCCGGTATCGGCATCGAAGTTCAAGTTCGACATCCCCAAGGGTGCGGACGTGATCCAGGAATAAACACGAAACCCTGTGGGAGCGAGCCTGCTCGCGAATGCGGTGTATCAGTCACCATTAATGTTGAATGGACCATTGCATTCGCGAGCAGGCTCGCTCCCACAGGGACAATGATCTGCTCCAGATCAAATAGAGGTTTCAACGCTACGTGATGGATCTGTTTCGCAGTGCACCGATTGCCCAGCCACTGGCCGCGCGTTTGCGTGCGACCAATCTGGATGAGTACGTCGGTCAGGAGCACGTGCTCGCTCGCGGCAAGCCTCTGCGTGAGGCGCTGGAGCAGGGTGCCCTGCATTCGATGATCTTCTGGGGGCCGCCAGGCGTGGGTAAAACCACGCTGGCGCGGTTGCTCGCGGAAGTCTCCGATGCGCACTTCGAAACGGTCTCGGCAGTGCTTGCCGGGGTCAAAGAGATCCGTCAGGCCGTTGAAATCGCCAAACAGCAGGCCGGCCAGTACGGCAAGCGCACGATTCTGTTCGTCGATGAAGTGCACCGCTTCAACAAATCCCAGCAGGACGCGTTTCTGCCTTACGTTGAAGACGGCACGCTGATCTTCATCGGCGCCACCACCGAAAATCCTTCGTTCGAACTCAACAACGCTCTGTTGTCGCGTGCCCGTGTCTACGTGCTGAAAAGCCTCGACGAAGCGGCGCTGCGCAAACTGGTGCACCGTGCACTGACCGAGGAGCGCGGTCTGGGCAAGCGCAACCTGACGCTCAACGACGAAGGCTTCCAGATGTTGCTGTCGGCTGCCGATGGTGATGGCCGGCGTCTGCTCAACCTGCTGGAAAACGCCTCGGACCTGGCTGAAGACAACAGCGAGATCGGCACCGAGCTGCTGCAGAGCCTGCTCGGCGATACCCGTCGGCGTTTCGACAAGGGTGGCGAGGCGTTCTACGACCAGATATCGGCGCTGCACAAATCCGTGCGCGGCTCGAATCCTGACGGTGCGCTGTACTGGTTCGCACGCATGATCGATGGCGGTTGCGATCCGCTGTACCTGGCCCGGCGCGTGGTGCGCATGGCCAGCGAAGACATTGGTAACGCCGACCCGCGCGCACTCAGCCTGTGCCTCGCGGCGTGGGAAGTGCAGGAACGTCTCGGCAGCCCGGAAGGCGAGTTGGCCGTAGCCCAGGCCATCACTTATCTGGCCTGTGCGCCGAAAAGCAACGCGGTGTACATGGGCTTCAAAACCGCCTTGCGCGCCGCCGCTGAAAACGGTTCGCTGGAAGTGCCGCTGCACCTGCGCAACGCGCCGACCAAGCTGATGAAACAATTGGGCTACGGTGACGAATACCGTTACGCCCACGATGAGCCGGACGCTTACGCCGCCGGCGAAGACTATTTCCCGGAAGAGCTTGATCCCATCCCGTTCTACCAACCGGTGCCGCGCGGCCTGGAGTTGAAGATCGGCGAGAAGCTCAACCACCTCGCTCAACTTGATCGTTTAAGCCCTCGGCAACGGAGAAAATAGTGCTTCCATTGGTCATTGCAGTCTCCGCCGGCGGGGTTGCCGGCACCTTGTTGCGCTTCGCCACCGGTAATTGGGTCAACGCCAATTGGCCGCGGCACTTCTATACCGCGACGCTGGCCGTTAATATCGTGGGCTGCCTGCTGATTGGCGTGTTGTACGGCCTGTTTTTGATACGCCCGGAAGTGCCGATCGAGGTGCGGGCCGGGTTGATGGTCGGCTTCCTCGGGGGGCTGACGACTTTTTCATCCTTTTCACTGGATACGGTGCGCCTGCTGGAAAGCGGGCAGGTGCCGCTGGCCCTGGGCTATGCGGCACTCAGCGTATTCGGCGGGCTGCTCGCGACGTGGGCTGGCCTGTCCTTGACCAAACTTTGATAACGAGAAACCGACATGCTCGATTCCAAACTGTTACGTAGCAACCTTCAGGACGTAGCGGACCGCCTGGCTTCCCGTGGCTTTGCCCTGGACACCGCGCGCATCGAAGCGCTGGAAGAACAGCGCAAGACCGTCCAGACCCGCACCGAAGCACTGCAGGCTGAGCGTAACGCGCGTTCCAAATCCATCGGTCAGGCCAAGCAGCGCGGCGAAGACATCGCGCCATTGATGGCGGACGTCGAGCGCATGGCGGGCGAACTGAGTGCCGGTAAGGTCGAGCTGGACGCGATCCAGACCGAACTGGACTCGATCCTGCTCGGTATCCCGAACCTGCCACACGAATCCGTGCCGGTTGGCAAGGACGAAGACGACAACGTTGAAGTGCGCCGCTGGGGTACACCAACCGCGTTCGACTTCGAAGTGAAAGACCACGTTGCCCTGGGCGAGAAGTTCGGCTGGCTGGATTTCGAAACCGCCGCCAAGCTGTCCGGCGCCCGTTTCGCTCTGCTGCGCGGCCCGATCGCCCGTCTGCATCGCGCGCTGGCGCAGTTCATGATCAACCTGCACGTCAACGAGCATGGCTACGAAGAGGCTTACACGCCTTATCTGGTTCAGGCCCCGGCGCTGCAAGGCACCGGTCAACTGCCGAAGTTCGAAGAAGACCTGTTCAAGATCGCTCGCGAAGGCGAAGCCGATCTGTACCTGATTCCGACGGCTGAAGTGTCGCTGACCAATATCGTGGCCGGCGAAATCGTCGACTCGAAACTGTTGCCGATCAAGTTCGTCGCGCACACTCCGTGCTTCCGCAGTGAAGCCGGCGCATCGGGCCGTGACACGCGCGGCATGATTCGTCAGCACCAGTTCGACAAAGTTGAAATGGTCCAGATCGTTGAGCCATCGCAATCGATGGAAGCGCTGGAAGGCCTGACTGCCAACGCCGAGAAAGTCCTGCAACTGCTTGGTCTGCCGTACCGCACCCTGGCGCTGTGCACTGGCGACATGGGCTTCAGCGCGGTCAAGACTTACGATCTGGAAGTGTGGATCCCGAGCCAGGACAAGTACCGCGAGATTTCGTCGTGCTCGAACTGCGGTGACTTCCAGGCCCGTCGTATGCAAGCGCGTTTCCGCAATCCGGAAACCGGCAAGCCTGAACTGGTGCACACCCTGAACGGTTCCGGTCTGGCGGTCGGTCGTACCCTGGTTGCCGTGCTGGAAAACTACCAGCAGGCCGACGGTTCGATCCGTGTGCCGGACGTACTCAAGCCGTATATGGGTGGCCTTGAGGTCATCGGCTAAATGAAATATCTGCCGCTGTTTCACAACCTGCGCGGCAGTCGTGTGTTGGTCGTCGGTGGGGGGGAAATTGCCTTGCGCAAATCCCGCCTGCTGGCCGATGCCGGTGCGCTGCTGCGGGTGGTCGCACCTGAAATCGAAACGCAACTGCGTGAGCTGGTCACTGCTTCTGGCGGTGAGTGCCTGTTGCGCGGTTACGTCGAGGCGGATCTCGACGGTTGCGGGTTGATTATTGCCGCCACCGACGATGAGACGCTGAACGCCCAAGTCTCCACCGATGCGCACAAGCGCTGCGTGCCGGTCAACGTGGTCGATGCGCCTGCCTTGTGCAGCGTGATCTTCCCGGCGATCGTCGATCGTTCGCCGCTGATCATTGCCGTGTCCAGCGGCGGCGATGCACCGGTACTGGCGCGTTTGATTCGGGCCAGGATCGAAACCTGGATTCCATCGACCTACGGCCAATTGGCCGGACTCGCCGCGCGTTTCCGCAATCAGGTGAAAAACCTTTTTCCGGATGTGCAGCAGCGTCGTGGTTTCTGGGAAGACGTGTTTCAGGGGCCGATTGCCGAACGGCAGATGGCCGGGCAGGGCGCCGAAGCAGAGCGTCTGCTGCAAGCCAAGATCGATGGCGAAGCCATGGTCACGACCGGCGAGGTGTATCTGGTCGGCGCGGGCCCGGGCGATCCGGACTTGCTGACGTTCAAGGCTTTGCGTCTGATGCAACAGGCCGATGTGGTGCTGTACGACCGCTTGGTGGCGCCAGCGATTCTTGAGCTGTGCCGTCGTGATGCCGAGCGGGTCTATGTCGGCAAGCGTCGTTCTGATCACGCCGTGCCGCAGGATCAGATCAACCAGCAACTGGTCGATCTGGCCAAGGCCGGCAAGCGCGTGGTGCGCCTGAAGGGTGGTGATCCGTTTATCTTCGGCCGGGGCGGCGAAGAGATCGAAGAACTGGCAGCCCACGGCATTCCATTCCAGGTCGTGCCGGGGATTACGGCGGCCAGCGGTTGCGCGGCGTATGCCGGGATTCCGCTGACGCATCGTGATTACGCGCAGTCCGTGCGTTTTGTTACCGGGCATTTGAAGGACGGCTCCACCGATCTGCCATGGGTCGACCTCGTCGCGCCGGCGCAGACGTTGGTGTTCTACATGGGCCTGGTCGGGTTGCCGGTCATCTGCGAACAACTGATCAAACACGGTCGTTCAGCCGATACCCCGGCGGCATTGATCCAGCAGGGCACCACGGTCAATCAGCGGGTCTTTACCGGCACATTGGCTGACCTGCCGCGACTGGTGGCGGAGCATGAAGTACATGCGCCGACATTGGTCATCGTCGGTGAAGTGGTGCAACTGCGCGAGAAACTGGCGTGGTTCGAAGGGGCTCAGGCGCAGGTCTGAATCAGATCAAAAGATCGCAGCCTTCGGCAGCTCCTACAGAGGAACGCATTCTCAAGTAGGAGCTGCCGAAGGCTGCGATCTTTTGCTTCTGCTGTTAGCCCTTTAACCAAACCCCTTTGCCAGCCAACCGCGCCCGATCATGGGCCACGGTGAAATCCTGTTCCGGCCCCTTCGGCACAACCCCTGTCGGGTTGATGGTCTTGTGACTGCCGTAGTAGTGGTTCTTGATGTGCTGGAAGTCCACCGTCTCGGCGATCCCCGGCCACTGATACAGCTCACGCAGCCAGTTCGACAGATTCGGGTAATCGGCAATCCGCCGCAGGTTACACTTGAAATGGCCGTGGTACACCGCGTCAAAACGAATCATCGTGGTGAACAAGCGGATATCCGCCTCCGTCAGGTACTCACCCGACAAGTAGCGATTGGCACCCAGCAGCTGCTCCAGATGATCCAGCTCGGCAAACACCTCATCGAACGCCTCTTCATAAGCCTGCTGCGATGTCGCAAAGCCTGCGCGATACACGCCGTTGTTCACGGCCGGATAAATCCGCTCGTTCAGCGCGTCGATCTCGCCGCGTAATGGCGCCGGGTAGAAGTCCAGATCATTGCCGGTCAGATCATCAAACGCACTGTTGAACATGCGGATGATTTCCGCCGATTCGTTACTGACGATGCGCTTGAGTTTTTTGTCCCACAGCACTGGCACCGTGACGCGGCCGGTGTAATCGGCAGTGTCGGCGGTATAGCGCTGGTGCATGAATTCAAAGCCATCGAGCCTGTCGCCGGTCGAGCCAAGCGCGGTGTCGAAGGTCCAGCCGTTCTCCAGCATCAACCAACTGACCACCGAGACGTCGATCAGACTTTCCAGGCTTTTTAGCTTGCGCAGAATCAGCGTGCGGTGCGCCCATGGGCAGGCGAGGGAAACATAGAGGTGATAGCGCCCGGCTTCGGCGGCAAATCCGCCTTCACCACTGGGGCCGGGTTCGCCGTTGGCGGTTACCCAATTGCGGCGCTTGGCCTGTTCGCGCTGAAACGCGCCGTCCTTGCTGCTTTCGTACCACTTGTCCTGCCAGTGGCCGTCGACGAGTAAACCCATGATCAAGACTCCGTAAACCAATAATCGTTGGAGTCGAGTCTATTCCGATGAGTTCGAACAAAAAGCGCAAAGATCGGGCGCGAATGATCGGTTAAATCGATTTGTTCCGCGCGGCCCAGTATTGCTCGGCAGTTGCGAAGGCTTGCTCACGGCTCTGGCCGAGTCCACGCAGGGCCAGCGCCATGGTCGCAATCAAGGCCATTTGCGGGTAACTGTCGACCACATCACCACGCCAGACGGCTTTCAGATGTTCAATGTCCAGAGTCGCCGGTTTGACGTGGCGCTGCGCCGACAATTGTGGCCATTCCTCGTCCCAGCTGTCGCCGCCGGTGGTGCCGTAGAGGTGGCTGTCGGCATCCGGGTTGATCTCGATTTCGCCGCCATCGCCTTTGACTACAATCGCCGTATCGCCAAGCAATCCGCTGGCATCGCGATGCACTGCCTGGTAGCCAGGGTGAAAAATGCTTTGCAGGCCGCAGCGCGCGCCCAGCGGATTGAGGATCCGTGCCAGCGAATGGATCGGCGAGCGCAGGCCGAGGGTGTTGCGCAAATCGATCATTTTCTGCAACTGCGGCGCCCAGTCCACCAGCGGCATGAAGGCCAGGCCACCGTTGTCCAGCGCCGCGCCGACCTGTTGCCAGGTGCGACACAAGGGAATGTTCAATTCGCCAAGCAATTGCTCGCTGTACAGACGCCCGGCGGTGTGTGCGCCGCCGCCGTGCATGAAGATGCGCGCGCCGTTCTGCGCCAGGCACTTGGCCGCCAGCAGATACCAAGGCAGATGGCGCTTCTTGCCGGCATAGGTTGGCCAGTCCAGGTCAACGTTCAGCTTCGGCGCCTGCAAGCGCTCGCGCAGCGCTTCAGTGAACCCGGCCATCTCCTCGGCGCTTTCTTCCTTGTGCCGCAGCAACATCAGGAACGCGCCGAGCTGGGTGTCTTCAACCGTGTCGTCGAGCACCATGCCCATGGCTTCCCGGGCTTCTTCGCGCGTCAGATCGCGAGCGCCACGTTTGCCTTTGCCGAGGATGCGCACGAATTGGGCGAATGGGTGTTCGGCAGGCGTTTCGAGGGTCAGTGCTGGAAAGTCGGTCATAGACAGTTCGTCGGTTTGGGCAGGCCCGCCAGTTTTGCGGCGAGTTTGGCGGGGGTGCCTTTGAACAATCGGTTCAGGTGCAGGCTGTTGCCTTTGTCCGGGCCGAGTTTCAATGCGGTGTACTTGATCAATGGTCGGGTGGCCGGGGACAGCTGGAATTCGGCGTAGAAGCTGCGCAGCAGTTCGAGGACTTCCCAGTGTTCGGGCGTCAACACGATGTCCTCGGCGGCGGCGAGGGCGCTGGCCACATCAGCCGACCAGTCGCTCAGGTCGACGAGAAAACCGTCCTTGTCCAGTTCGATGGCGCGGGCGCCGACGGTCATGGAAGTCATAGCCAACTGTTGACCTTTTCGTGGTGGATCGACAGCTCGACAAAGGCTGGGTAATCGATGGTTTCGGCCCAGTCCGGGACTTCAATGGCGCGCGCCTGTGCATCCTCGGCCAGAACCCATAATTTGATCTGACGGCTTTGCAGGGTGGTGAACGGCACGGTGCCCGGTTGCAACGCATACACCGCATCGCCGCAGAGCAGCAACGCATCATTGCTGCCGATCAAGCGCAGGCAACTGGTCAGGCGATCGTCGCCGAAGGGGGAATGAGACAACACATGCAAAGTCGACATCAGAGGGTAATCACCTGGTCGTAACGGTCAATAAGGGCGGTGATTTGCTCGGCGGTGAGCGGCTGCGCTTCGTCCAGCGACAGATTGCCGAGCCCGCGCGTGCTGGCGCTGTCGGCGCAGTAAAACAATTCTTCGACGCCGAACATCGGCAGCGCCTGCAGGTTGGCGCTCAAGTCTTTCTGCTGCAGGGCCTTGGCGTTCTGCGCGGCGGCGAGTTGCAGCACGCCATCATCGAGAAACAACAAGCCGATCGGTAGATCGAAAGCGCCACCGGCCAGCACGATGTCCAAGGCCTCGCGGGCACCGGGGCCAGACCATGGCGATTGACGGCTGATGATCAACAGGGATTTGGCCATCTCACGCACCTCCGAAGCAGATCAGGCGGTCTGCGTCTTGTACCGCATCATGCAACTGACCGAGGCCGGACAATTCCCACGGCTCACTGATGGAGACGGCGTCACGCTGATAGCGCTTGGCTTCGTCAGCGTTCAGCGCACCACGGCGCAGGGCGGCGGCGATGCACACCACGCCGTCCAGCTTCTGTTCGGTGATGAAGGTGCGCCATTGTTGGGGCAGGTTCAGTTCGTCCTGCGGGGTGACCACCGCATCCGAAGCGTTGTACACGCCATCCTGATAGAAAAACAGCCGGGCAATTTCATGCCCACCGGCCAGCGCGGCTTGCGCAAAGAGCAGGGCGCGGCGCGAGGAGGGTGCATGGGCGGCGGAAAACAGCGCAATGGCGAACTTCATGACGGACTCGATCAGCAAAACTGCGGCCATGATAAAGCTTTATCGAGGCAGCCGCGAAACCCAAGTTGCACACACCGCTTTTGGGCGAACAACTGTCCACCTGCTGCTCTTGGGGACAGTGCGAATTCATGTAGGAGCTGCGGCACGCTGCGATCTTTTGATCTTGATCTTTAAAAGCAAGATCAAAAGATCGCAGCCTCGTTTCACTCGACAGCTCCTACATGAGCGTTGGTTCAGGAATCCGTTAGCGGGGCATGTAACCCAGTTGCCAGCGCCGCGGGATTTTCAGTGAGAACAGCCCGATGATTGCAGCCAGCAAACCGCTGACAAACATTGCCTGGAGTCCCAAATGCTGTTCCAGCACCGCCCCCAGAATCGCACCGAAAAACATCCCGCTCCAGGGCACCAGTTGCACCCGCCAGCCGCTGCGCCGTTCGCCGAGCATCCAGCGCCCCAACCCACGGCCGAACCGCGACAAGGCGCCGGTCACGTAAGTCAGCCCGACCGGCAAGCCGTTCACCTCTTCAACCGACGCGTTGAGCATGCCCATCGCAATAATGGCCGCCATCAGCGCCGGCAATTGGCTGTCGAATGGCCAGGCGGCTGCCGCGCACAGCAGGGTGGCGATGCACAGCAGCAACGGCAGCGCCCGGCGTCCACCGAAACAGGCAACGATAACGCCCAGGGCGTTCCCGGCTATAAAAGTGGCGACGAGGATCAGCAAACGCAGGGTCAGCCCGATATCGCCATCGCTGATCGCCACGGCAAGTCGGGTGGTGTTGCCGCTCATGAACGAGACAAAGTCGCCGCTGGCCATAAAACCGATGGCGTCGGTCATCCCGGCCAGGACCGAGAGGCTGGCCACCAGCGCCAGACCAATCCGTCCGCGCCACTTTTGTGTGTGCAGGTGGCCGGGGCTGGCGCGGTGAGTCGAGGCGGATGGCAGCATCGGTAGGGGTGTCCTTGGGCGCAGGTTACGGTTCTATGCCATACAGATCGCAATATTCCAGCCAGCCCATATGAGCCATTTCTGCGACTTCACGGTGTACCTCAAGGCGCTGGGCTTGGTATTCCTCAGGCGTTGAGGCCGTCAGTAGCAGTGTCAGCTCCCAGGCAAACAGACCTTGTTGTTCCGCCTCGGCCTCGAACGCTTCATGCAGTCGTTCTTCACGATACTGCGCTTGCGTTTCGCCCTTGGCCTGGGCCAGCAACGGGTTGAGATGGTCGAGGGTTTCGCGCAGTTCGGGACGCGCGTCGAGAAACACTTTCAGAGCATGTTCATGTCGCTGGTCGGTAGGCGCCATGTGTTTTCCTTGTGAGGCTGATGACCTTAGGTTGCCGCAGCGGCCTGCGCCTGTCGCGCTATAAATGCAGTAAAGCAGAACGATTCCTGCTGCTGCGATGATACAGTCCGCTTTTTTCTGAATGAGCGAATGCAATGCGAATTCTGATGGTAGCGCTGGCCGCAACACTGCTGGCCGGTTGCGCAGGCTCGGTGATGGACGATGCTCGCACGAAAACCCCGTACAAGGTGTTGACCTCGGACAAAGCCGAAAAAGACGTGGCGCGCTGTGTGCAATTCGGCTGGCAGGACGAAGCGGTGTTCGGGGTGGATGCGGCGGCGTATCTGGAACCCCGTAAATCGGGCGGGACGACCGTGTATACCCGTTCGGCAGAGTCGTTTGTCGACGTAATCACTGAAGCGTCGGGGACGACGCTGAATTACTACGCGCAGAAGGACGACTTTGTCGCCAAGCGCCGGTTGGCAGCGTTGGCGACCTGTTTGTAGAGCCAATGGTCGCGGTGAGGCTCAAGCCGCCTTCGCGAGCTTGCTCGCGAAGGGGCCAACGCAGTCAACTGATAAGCCGCTTTTGGAAGAAATGCCGCTTATGTCCCAGTGGGTAATCCAGAATCTCTCCGCATTCGCTAAATCCAAGCTTCTTGTAAAACTCAGGTGCCTGAAAGGAGAAGGTGTCGAGCCAGATGCCAACGCAGTTTTTTTCTCGCGCCAGATCCTCCGCCCTTTGCATCAACTGCGAACCAATGCCCTTTCCGCGGCCCTGTTCCGGCACCGCCAGTAACTCAATGAACAGCCAACGATAGAACGTGTGGCCATACAATCCACCGAGTATAGCGTCGTGTTCATCACGCACTAACAGAGCGATCGGCTCGAATGTCGAGGGTCCGGCTTTGGCAACGTTGTGCGCGCGCAGCGGCGCGAGGATGGCTGTGCGTTCTTCCTCGGTAGGGTTTTGTGACAGCTCGATGCGCAGGTTCATGCCCGACTTCCTTGTGATGTGAGCCCGCAGCCTATCCTGCCCGGCAGTGATTTTCCAAGCCCCTCTCAACCCGGTGGAACTGCCGCTCACGCGCCGGGGTCTAGCTTCTACAGCGTCATTCCAGCACGCGGTTGATAAGGATCCCCCATGAATATTTTCGAAGCCCTTCGCGAAAGCCACGACCGCCAGCGTACTTACGCCAAAACCCTGATCGAAACCAGCGGCGATACGCCGGAGCGGGTCGAAGCCTACAAACAGCTCAAGGCAGAGCTCCAGGCTCATGAAACTGCTGAGGAGCGCCATTTCTACATTCCGTTGATGGAGCTTGATGAGGGGGTCGATCTGAGCCGCCATGCCATCGCTGAACACCATGAAATGGACGAGATGATGGAAGAACTCGACGAGACCGAGATGTCCAGTCCGGCGTGGCTGGCGACCGCCAAGAAGCTGTCGGACAAGGTTCATCATCATTTGAAAGAAGAAGAGCAGAAGTTCTTCCAGATGGCTGGCAAATTGCTCAACGAAAAACAGAAAGTACAACTCGCCGGGCAGTACGAAAAGGAGTTCCAGGCACAGCTGTCGTGAGTACTGAATGGCAGTTTTTGCAGCATCGGCGTGTAATCTTTTGGCGCTATCTCGGGTGGGATTTATCGTAGGTAGCTGTATATCCATCCAGTATTTGCGCTGTTTTGCTGACTTGCACTCACTGACTGCGACAAAACCGCCGATGGACAAAAAATTCGTCTCCGTTAGCTTGAAGGCCTCTCCTCGGAAAGGAGAGTTCTTAAATCAACGGAGTGAAAAACATGAATCAACCACAAGCCCAAACCCAACTGCGACACGGTCGTGTCATTTCCCCTGCAAGCCGCGGTGCGGTGGCGATTGAGCAAGGACTGCTCGGTGCCTGGCAGGTCAACGAGATGGAAGGCGGGAAGAATTTCCCGGCGCTGGCAGCGGGGCCGTTTCCGGCGCCTTATCAAAGCGACTCGGACAGTGTCACGCCTCCGGCCGACGGCTACATTCTCAGCGGTGGCAAGAGTGATGCCCGCGACTGCGTGAACTTCACCAATGAGGAAATGAGCAAGAAGCTCGCTCGTCCGTTCACCTGGCCGCTGCTCAATGTCTCCCCGGGCCAAACCCTCGAAATCAAGTGGGAATACACCGCGCCGCACACCACGCGCGGTTACCGCTGGCTGATTACCAAGGACGGTTGGGACCCGAAACAGCGCATTACCCGTGCGCAACTGGAAGCTCAACCGTTCTTCGAGGACTTCTACGCTCAGGTGCCGTATTACAGCTACCCGAATGAACTGAAGGCCAAGGTCAATCACGCGGTGAAACTGCCGGTCAACAAGAAAGGCCACCACGTAATCGTGCTGATGTGGATCGTCGCCAACACCGGCAACGCCTTCTATCAGGCCTTCGACGTCGACTTCAAATAACGGCGCTGCGTCGCCAAATCCACAGGTTCTGAAGGATTAGAACATGTCAAATATCGATTTCTCTTTAGTGCAAAACGCCGCGAGCGATGCCGCTTCGCTGATGCCGAGCATTGCCGGCAAAAAGATCCTCATGGGCTTCTGGCACAACTGGCCCGCAGGCCCGAGCGATGGTTACCGCCAGGGCCGCTTTGCCAGCCTTTCGCTGGAAGAAGTGCCCAAGGAGTACAACGTGGTCGCGGTGGCCTTTATGAAGGGCAGCGGGATTCCGACCTTCAAGCCGTTCAACGTTTCCGATGCCGAGTTCCGCCGTCAGGTTGGCGTACTCAACAGCCAAGGGCGGGCTGTGTTGATTTCCCTCGGCGGTGCCGATGCGCACATCGAGTTGCGCAGCGGTCAGGAACAACCGCTGGCCAATGAAATCATCCGTCTGGTGGAAACCTACGGCTTCGACGGGCTGGACATCGATCTTGAACAGAGCGCGATTGATTTCGCGGCCAACAAGACCGTCCTGCCGGCCGCACTGAAACTGGTCAAGGATCACTACGCAGGCCAAGGCAAGCACTTCATCATCAGCATGGCCCCGGAGTTTCCATACTTGACCAGCACTGGCAAATACCTGAGCTATCTGCAGGCACTGGAAGGCTACTACGACTTCATCGCCCCACAGTTCTACAACCAGGGTGGCGACGGTGTCTGGGTACCGGAAGCCAACAACGGCGCGGGTGCGTGGATTGCGCAGAACAACGATGCGCTGAAGGAAGATTTCCTTTATTACCTGACCGAAAGTCTGGTGACCGGCACACGCGGCTTCACCCGCATCGCGGCGGACAAATTCGTCATAGGCCTGCCGGCCAACAACGATGCGGCGGCAACCGGTTATGTGATCGACAAAACCGTGGTCGGTAATGTCCTCAAGCGTCTGGCGATCAAGGGGCTGCCGATCAAGGGCCTGATGACCTGGTCGGTGAATTGGGACAACGGCAGCAGCAAGGATGGCGTGCCGTATAGCTGGGAGTTCAGCCGGCGTTATGGGTCGTTGATTCACGGGGTGGGTTCCGTTGAGTCGGGGGGCGATGACAGGCTGTCGCACGTCGCTCGATAGGCGAAAAAGACCCGAGTAAATTGCCGTTCATCAGTGACCCGAGGAATGAAGATCCGGCTCATTGATGGACGACGCGACGGTGCCGCTGAATGATGCGGATGAGGGGTATGTGTATGAGCTGTGACGGTTTTTTGTAGTGAGTTGAGAGTATGTATTTGGTTTTTCAGGGCCTGATTCAACAGGCCCTTTTTTGGTCGTGTCTAATCGGTTTCTTTTGAGTCAGCCAATATATATAGGTTACTTATGCCTGACATTTTTTTTATTTTTTTTAGCTCTATATATTCTTTGAGTTCTTTTTTAATGGTTTCTTCATCGCAATATTTTCTATGTTTAGAGGGTCTTTCGCGGGCGAAGTTGTATAGACGCCAAGTATCAAAGCCATTGATTTCACCGTTGGGGCCATAGTCAAAATCTACGCTTCCTGTCGATAAATTGATGCGGCAGCCAATACCATGCAATTCATATTTAACGCCTCGAGTGACTCTCCCGCGTCGCTTTATTACCTTGGTGTACCAAAGCCTTCGAATGTCTCGAGTTCCAAACTTGCGTTCAAATATCAGGGTGCTGGACTCCACCATGGATATGAAGTCATTTATCAGGATGTCCAAAGTTTCATTTTGGTCGCTCATCTTCTTCTCCGGTGCTCCAATCTGTCCAGGCCCACATTATTTGCTGACTCTAATATGTCTTCAATGCTTCTTAGCGCTCCGTTATACGCTTTGAGATCGGTTATGAGTTTTATTGTCACATTAGTCGAAGTTTGCCGTGCAGCTGCTGCGCGATGGTGTCCGTCCAAAATATATAGATTGCCGTCATGTTCTATGACCTTGATGGGATCTGTTGGATCGTATCCGTTGCGCATTTTATTTTTATAATCCTCGACTGTCTTGGTTGAGGTTTTTCCCTCTATTGTATGTACTCGCTTCAAAGTTTTTGGATCTATATTGTGAGCAATTTCCGGTAGTTTCGGCTCACCCTCATCAACCTTAGCCCCACCAGCCCCACCCGGCACCTCACACTCAGGCTTATTCGGCGGCGGGCAGTTAGAGCTCAACCCCAGCGGATCCACCCACCCCGTCGGATTCGGCACGTACTGGTACTGATTCAACCCACCGGCCAACTTGATCGGATCCGGCGTCAGATACCGCCCCAGCCGCGGGTCGTAATACCGATGGCGGTTGTAATGCAGGCCGCTTTCGCCGTCGAAATACTGCCCCTGAAAGCGCAGCGGCTGGTTCAGGTAGTCTTCGCCGGCCAGGGTCAGCGTGGCGACTTTGCCGTAGGTGTCGTATTGCGCGGACCAGACGATTTCGCCGCTGTAGTCGGTGAGTTCCTGCGGGGTGCCGAGGTGGTCGAGTTGGTAGTAGAAGGGGCAGGCTTTTTTCGGGCCTTTGCCGTCGAGCAGGGCCAGCGGGCGGAAGGTGCCGGGTTCGTAGACGTAGCTGCGGTATTCGCTTTCGCTGCTTTCGGCGACGAGGTGGTCGCCTTGCCAGAAGAATTCGGTGGTCTCGCCGTTGACGGTTTTGCTGATGCGTCGGCCGAAAGCGTCGTACTTGTATGACGCGGTCTGGCCGTCGGGGCGGGTCAGGCCGATCAGGCGGTGCTGGCAGTCGTAGCGGTATTCGGTGACCAGT
>NZ_JAUJWZ010000035.1:0-22070 GCF_031931925.1 Pseudomonas sp. rhizo66 | reverse complement strand
GCTCGAGATTTTCAGGTCGCTGTACCTCGACATAACAACCCGGTCAGTCCTTCTTCTCCGGGAGTGAGAGGGGGAAAAGAGCAGATCCTCGTGGTTTTCAGAGCCTGAGTTTGGCTCAAGATTTTCAGGTCGATGTACCTCGACAGAACAACGGTCAGTCCTTTTTCGTCCCTGTGAGAGAGAGGGAAAAGGAAGTCGATCTCGGTGAGCTTCAAGGCCTGAGTTCGGCTCAAGACTTTCAGGTCGGCGTACCTCGACAGAACAACCCGGTCAGTCCCCTCTCCCTCCGGGAGAGGGCTAGGGTGAGGGGCTTTTCAAGGCTACCCACCAAACCAACCCCAACGGAGGCCAACAGTGAAAACCCTCTGGCAACACTGCCACGTCGCAACCATGGCGCAGGGCGTCTACTCGATCATCGAGGATGCGGCCATCGTGACGTCCGGTGCGCTCATCGAGTGGATCGGCCCGCGCAATCAATTGCCGTCCGGCGAATACCCGGCGGTCAATGACCTGCAAGGCGCGTGGGTCACCCCCGGCCTGATCGACTGCCACACCCACACGGTGTTCGGTGGCAACCGCAGTGGCGAATTCGAAAAACGTCTGCAAGGTGTCAGCTACGCGGAAATCGCCGCGTCCGGTGGCGGCATCGCCAGCACTGTGCGTGCGACGCGCGAAGCCACTGAAGATGAACTGTTCGCCAGCGCCGCCAAACGCCTGAAGAGCCTGATGCGCGACGGCGTGACCACGGTGGAAATGAAATCCGGTTACGGCCTCGACCTGGCCAACGAACGCAAGATCCTGCGGGTCATCCGTCGCTTGGAAAAGGAGCTGCCAATCAGCGTGCGCAGCACCTGCCTCGCCGCTCATGCATTGCCGCCGGAGTACAAGGATCGCGCCGACGACTACATTGATCTGATCTGCACTGAAATGCTCCCCGCGCTGGCTGCCGAAGGGTTGGTCGACGCCGTGGACGCTTTCTGCGAATACCTGGCGTTCTCGCCAGAGCAGGTCGAGCGTGTGTTCATCGCCGCGCAAAAACTCGGCCTGCCAGTGAAGCTGCATGCCGAACAGCTGTCATCGCTGCACGGCTCCAGCCTCGCCGCGCGATACAAGGCGTTGTCTGCCGATCACCTGGAGTTCATGGACGAGGCCGACGCCATTGCCATGGCCGCATCCGACACCGTCGCGGTGCTGTTGCCGGGCGCGTTCTACTTCCTGCGTGAAACCCAGCTGCCGCCGATGGACGCCTTGCGCAAGCACAAGGTGAAAATCGCCATCGCCAGTGACCTCAACCCCGGCACCTCGCCGGCGCTGTCGTTGCGCCTGATGCTGAACATGGCCTGCACTTGCTTGCGCATGACCCCGGAAGAAGCCCTGGCCGGCGCGACCATTCACGCCGCACAAGCGCTGGGCATGGCCGACACCCACGGTTCGCTGGAAGTCGGCAAGGTCGCCGATTTCGTCGCCTGGTACATCGATCGCCCGGCGGATCTGGCCTATTGGCTCGGTGGTGATCTGGATAAACGCGTCGTGCGTCACGGCGTCGAATCAAATCTATAGGAGGGCGGTTGTGGATAAGGTTCTGAGTTTCAAACAAGGTCGTGTGCCGTTGCTGATCAGCATGCCGCATGCCGGCGTGCGCCTGACCCCAGCGGTGGAAGCCGGGTTGATCGCCGATGCGAAAAGCCTGCCGGACACTGACTGGCATATCCCCCGGCTTTACGATTTTGCTGAAGAACTGGGCGCCAGTACATTGGCTGCCGAGTACTCGCGTTTTGTCATTGATCTTAATCGGCCGTCCGACGACAAACCGTTGTACGCCGGTGCAACCACCGGGCTGTATCCGGCGACGCTGTTCGATGGCATCCCGTTGTTCCGCGAAGGGCACGAGCCGTCGAAAGAAGAGCGCGCAACTTACCTGGAACAGATCTGGACGCCTTACCACCGCACGCTTCAGGAAGAACTGGCGCGATTGAAAGCCGAATTCGGCTACGCGCTGCTGTTCGACGCGCACTCGATCCGCTCGATCATCCCGCACCTGTTCGACGGCAAACTACCGGACTTCAACCTCGGCACCTTCAATGGCGCCAGTTGTGATCCGCAATTGGCCACGCAACTTGAAGCGATCTGCGCGCGTCACGGCCAATACAGCCACGTGCTCAACGGACGCTTCAAGGGCGGCCACATCACCCGTCATTACGGCAACCCGGCCGAAAACATCCACGCCGTGCAACTGGAGCTTGGCCAGTGCACCTACATGGAAGAGTTTGAACCGTTCCGCTATCGCGACGACCTGGCCGAGCCGACGCGGGTGGTGCTCAAAGAGTTGCTGCAAGGCTATCTGGCCTGGGGCGAAAAACACTACGGCGGCTGATCCACCCCTGTAGGAGCTGCCGAAGGCTGCGATCTTTTGATCTTTCTTTTGATTCTGAAAAGCAAAGTCAAAAGATCGCAGCCTTCGGCAGCTCCTACAGAGCATGCTCATTGACGTAAATCGGGTTTATGATGCCCAACGGCAGAATAATAGAAGTCCCCCCAGGGATGACCTCGACCCCTTACGGAGCGCGCAATGCAGACTTTGTTTCCGCAGATCAAACCTCACGCCCGGCACGATCTGGCTGTCGATGACACCCATACGCTGTACGTCGACGAGAGCGGTTCACCGGAGGGTTTGCCGGTTGTGTTCATCCACGGCGGCCCCGGCGCCGGTTGCGACGCGCAGAGCCGTCGCTATTTCGATCCGAACCTGTATCGCATTGTCACCTTCGACCAGCGCGGCTGCGGCCGTTCCACGCCGCACGCCAGCCTGGAAAACAACACCACTTGGGATCTGGTCGCCGATCTTGAGCGCATCCGCAAACACCTGGGCATCGATAAATGGGTGCTGTTCGGCGGCTCGTGGGGCTCGACCCTGGCGCTGGCTTACGCGCAAACCCACCCTGAGCGTGTGCACGGTCTGATCCTGCGCGGGATTTTTCTTTGCCGCCCGCAGGAGATCGAGTGGTTCTATCAGGCCGGTGCCAGCCGTCTGTTCCCCGATTACTGGCAAGACTACATTGCGCCGATCCCGCTGGACGAGCGCGACGACCTGCTCGGCGCTTTCCACAAGCGCCTGACCGGCAACGACCAGATCGCCCAGATGCACGCGGCCAAAGCCTGGTCGACCTGGGAAGGGCGCACCGCGACCCTGCGGCCGAACCCGTTGGTGGTTGATCGCTTCTCCGAGCCACAGCGCGCGCTGTCGATTGCCCGGATCGAGTGCCATTACTTCACCAACAATGCCTTCCTTGAGCCGAACCAACTGATCCGCGATATGGGCAAGATTGCCCACCTGCCCGGCGTGATCATTCATGGTCGTTACGACGTGATCTGCCCGCTCGACAACGCCTGGGAGTTGCATCAAGCCTGGCCGAACAGCGAACTGCAGGTGATTCGCGATGCCGGTCATGCTGCGTCCGAACCGGGCATCACCGATGCGCTGGTACGTGCGGCGGGCAACATGGCCCGGCGCTTGCTCGACCTGCCGCCTGAAGAAGCATGAAAGGGCTGTTACAGCGCGTACGCGGTGCGCGGGTTGAAGTCGCCGGCGAAGTGGTCGGCGCGGTAGATCACGGTTTGCTGGTGCTGGTGGCGGTCGAACCCGACGACACGCGTACCAGCGCCGACAAACTTCTGCATAAACTGCTTAACTATCGGGTGTTCAGTGACGCGGAGGGCAAGATGAACTTGTCCCTCGCCGATGTCGGCGGTGGGTTGCTGCTGGTCTCGCAGTTCACCCTCGCGGCCGACACCAAAAGCGGGTTGCGTCCGAGCTTTTCGACGGCGGCGCCTCCGGCCTTGGGCGAGGAATTGTTCGACTATCTATTGAACAGTGCGAAACAGGTGCATGGCACTGTGGCATCAGGTAGATTCGGCGCCGATATGCAGGTGCATTTGGTCAACGATGGCCCGGTTACCTTTTTGTTACAGACCTGAAAGCGCTTGAAACACCTTTTTGGGAAATTTCGACCGTTTTTAGGGTGTTTTCGCGATAAATACTTTGTTACCCCTGATGCGTTGTCATGCGGGCTACTAGATAATCGCGCGCACTGGGATCAGCGTTCGCTGATTCATTTTTGACTTAGGTAGAGACTTGTCTGGATCCGATTGGGGAATCATTTTGCCCCAACGGAGTCGGAACAATGCTCGCCAACCTGGCATATAGATAGCTGGCCGTTGGTTTTTTGATCTGTTTTCGGCGAGGGTTGCTCGTGATTGTTAGTCCCTGTAATGCAGCAAAAATGTCTGCCAAACGCATGCGAAGTGCCCTGGTAGCGGGTTCGGCGCTCCTGTGCCTGCTCAGCGCCGGTCAGCTTTGGGCGTTCAATCTTGACGATGTATCGGCCAAGGCCAAAGAGCTGGCCGGGCAGAAGTTCGAAGCCCCGCGCAGCAACCTGCCGAACGAATTCCGCGACATGAAGTTCGCGGACTATCAGAAAATCCGCTTCCTCACCGAAAAGGCTGAGTGGGCTGATCAGAAGACCCCGTTCAAACTGTCCTTCTATCACCAAGGTATGCACTTCGATACACCGGTGAAAATCAACGAAATCACAGCGAACACCGTCGAAGAGATCAAATACGATCCGACGCGCTTCGATTTTGGCGACCTGAAATTCGATCCGAAAGCCACCGAGCAACTGGGTTATGCCGGTTTCCGTGTGCTGTACCCGATCAACAAGGCCGACAAGCAAGACGAAATCATGACCATGCTCGGCGCGAGTTACTTCCGCGTTGTCGGCAAGGGCCACACCTACGGCCTCTCGGCTCGTGGTCTGGCGATTGATACCGCGCTGCCGTCGGGCGAAGAGTTCCCGCGTTTCCGCGAGTTCTGGATTCAACAGCCGAAGCCGGGCGACAAGCACCTGGTGATCTTCGCTTTGCTGGATTCGCCGCGCGCTACCGGTGCCTACCGTCTGATTCTGCGTCCGGGCAGCGACACCATTGTCGACGTCAAGGCGCAGATGTTCCTGCGTGACAAGGTCGGCAAACTGGGTATCGCACCGCTGACCAGCATGTTCCTGTTCGGCGCCAACCAGCCGTCGAAAGTCCTCAACTATCGTCGTGAGCTGCACGACTCCAGCGGTCTGTCGATCCATGCCGGCAACGGCGAGTGGATCTGGCGTCCACTGAACAACCCTAAACACCTGGCTGTGAGCAACTTCAGCGTCGAAAACCTGCGTGGTTTCGGTCTGCTGCAACGTGGCCGTGACTTCAGCCACTACGAAGACCTCGACGACCGCTACGACAAGCGCCCAAGCGCCTGGATCGAGCCGAAGGGCGACTGGGGCAAAGGCACCGTTGATCTGGTCGAGATTCCGACCGCCGACGAAACCAACGACAACATCGTTGCGTTCTGGAGCCCGGAAACCATGCCGGAGCCGGGCAAGCCGCTGGAATTCGCCTACCGCATGCACTGGACCATGGACGAAGCGGCGATTCACGCGCCGGACAGCGCCTGGGTTTCCCAGACCCTGCGTTCGACCGGTGACGTCAAGCAATCGAACCTGATTCGTCAGCCGGACGGCAGCGTTGCCTACCTGGTCGACTTCGAAGGCCCATCGCTGGCCGCGCTGGCCCCGGATGCCGACGTGCGCAGCCAGGTCAGTGTTGGCGACAACGCCGAACTGGTCGAGAACAGCGTGCGCTACAACCCGGAAACCAAGGGCTGGCGCTTGACCCTGCGCATGAAGATCAAGGACCCGAGCAAATCGACCGAGATGCGTGCTGCACTGGTGCAGCCAGTCGTGACCGCTGATCTGGCCAAGTCTTCGGTGCCGGCGTCCAACTCGTCCGTCGCCAAGGCCGACAAGGTTGCCGCCAAGCAACAAGAGAAAATCGACAAGGAAGCCAAGGCCGCCGAGGCCAAACAGGCTGACGCCAAGCCAGCCGCAGATGCCAAGGACAAGGCCAACAAAGACGCCAAGCAGCCAGCCGCTGCGGACGCGGCCCCAGCCACACCGGAATCGGCACCGACTGAAGAAGTCCTGACCGAGACCTGGAGCTATCAGTTGCCTGCCGATGAGTAACTCTCAAGTACAGCCAGAGACTCTGTCCGAGTATCTGGCGCATCTGCCGATGACCGACGAGCAGCGCGCGGAACTCGCGGGCTGCCAGTCGTTCAGCGAGCTGCATGAACGCCTGTCGTCTTCAACGTTCGACGCTCCTGCCGAGGCCGCCCAGGCTTCGGTAGGCAAGCGCCTGATCCTCAGCACTGCCGAAGAACTTGAAGACGCGGAGATGCTGGTGCTTGACGCCAGCGGTCGTGTCAGCATGAAGGCGACGCCGCCGATCCGTCGGACCAAAGTCGTGCCGGAGCCATGGCGCACCAATATTCTGGTGCGTGGCTGGCGCCGTCTGACCGGTCGCACCAACCCGCCGCAGCCGCCGAAGGACGAAAATGTCCTGCCGGCCGCGCGCTGGCGCACCGTCGGTTCGATCCGTCGCTACATTCTGTTGCTGCTGATGCTGGGTCAGACCATCGTCGCCGGCTGGTACATGAAAGGCATCATGCCGTACCAGGGCTGGTCGTTCGTCGATCTCGAAGAAGTCCTGCATCAGCCGCTGCTGCAAACCGCCACGCAGGTACTGCCGTATGCGCTGCAAACCAGCATCCTGATTCTGTTCGGGATTCTGTTCTGCTGGGTCTCGGCCGGTTTCTGGACCGCACTGATGGGCTTCCTCGAGTTGCTCACCGGTCACGATAAATACCGTATCTCCGGCAAAAGCGCCGGCAACGAGCCGATTGCCAAAGACGCCCGTACCGCGCTGGTCATGCCGATCTGCAACGAAGACGTACCGCGCGTGTTCGCCGGTCTGCGGGCGACATTCGAGTCGGTTGCTGCCACCGGTGATCTGGATCGCTTCGACTTCTTTGTCCTTAGCGACAGTAACGACACCGACATCTGCGTCGCCGAGCAACAGGCCTGGCTGGACGTCTGCCGCGAGGCCAAAGGCTTCGGCAAGATCTTCTATCGCCGTCGCCGCCGTCGTGTGAAACGCAAGAGCGGCAACCTCGACGACTTCTGCCGTCGTTGGGGCGGTGACTACAAGTACATGGTCGTGCTCGACGCTGACTCGGTGATGAGCGGCGAGTGCCTGACCAGTCTGGTGCGCTTGATGGAAGCCACGCCGGACGCCGGGATCATCCAGACCGCGCCACGTGCGTCGGGCATGGACACGCTGTATGCGCGCATGCAGCAGTTCGCCACTCGCGTGTACGGCCCGCTGTTTACCGCCGGTCTGCACTTCTGGCAGTTGGGTGAATCCCACTACTGGGGTCACAACGCGATCATCCGCATGAAGCCGTTTATCGACCACTGCGCCCTGGCGCCGTTGCCGGGCAAAGGTGCGTTCTCCGGTGCGATCCTGTCTCACGACTTCGTTGAAGCCGCGCTGATGCGCCGTGCCGGTTGGGGTGTTTGGATTGCCTACGACCTGCCGGGCAGCTACGAAGAACTGCCGCCAAACCTGCTCGACGAACTCAAGCGTGACCGTCGCTGGTGCCACGGCAACCTGATGAACTTCCGTCTGTTCCTGGTCAAAGGCATGCACCCGGTACACCGCGCGGTGTTCCTGACGGGCGTAATGTCGTACCTGTCGGCGCCGTTGTGGTTCTTCTTCCTGGTGTTGTCGACCGCGCTGCTGGCGGTGAACACGCTGATGGAGCCGCAGTACTTCCTCGAACCGCGTCAGCTCTATCCGTTGTGGCCACAATGGCACCCGGACAAGGCGATCGCGCTGTTCTCGACCACGATCGTGCTGCTGTTCCTGCCGAAACTGTTGAGCATCATCCTGATCTGGGCCAAGGGCGCGAAAGAGTTCGGCGGCAAGTTCAAGGTGACCCTGTCGATGCTGCTGGAGATGTTGTTCTCCATGCTGCTGGCGCCGGTGCGGATGATTTTCCACACCCGTTTCGTCCTCGCCGCGTTCCTCGGCTGGGCCGCAACCTGGAACTCGCCGCAGCGTGACGACGACTCCACGCCATGGAGCGAAGCGGTCAAACGTCATGGCCCGCAAACCCTGCTGGGTTTCTGCTGGGCGCTGCTGGTGATCTGGCTGAACCCGAGCTTCCTCTGGTGGCTGGTGCCGATCGTCGGTTCGCTGATGCTGTCGATCCCGGTGTCGGTGATCTCCAGCCGTGTCGGTCTGGGCCTGAAGTCCCGTGACGAGAGCCTGTTCCTCATCCCTGAGGAATACAATCCGCCGCAGGCGCTGCTGGCGACCGATCAGTACACCCACGAAAACCGTTACCACGCCCTGAACGACGGCTTCGTCCGCGCCGTGGTCGATCCACAGCAGAACGCTCTGGCGTGCTCGCTGGCGACTTCGCGTCACGGTCAGGCCGAGCCGATTGAATGGCTGCGTCAGGAACGTGTGCGTCACGCGATCAAGGTTGGCCCGGCCGGGCTGAACAACCATGATCGTCTGCAACTGCTGAGCGACCCTGTGGCGCTGGCACGTCTGCATGAGCAGGTCTGGGCAGAAGGTCACGCCGAGTGGCTGGATGCATGGCGGGCGTCGGTGAAAGCCGATCCGCATGCGCCGCTGCTGCCGTTGCGACCGGTGAGTTTGCAGGCTCAGCCGGCCTGATAAAGAAACCCCGCGATGTTGCGGGGTTTTTTTTGCCTGCTGAAAAGCCCCTCACCCTAACCCTCTCCCAGAGGGAGAGGGGACCGACCGCGTTGAATATTCGAGTTACACCGACCTGATCCTGCTTTGCCGAATCCATAATCGACTCGATCTTTCAGGTCGGCGTATAGCTTGAGACACCTCGGTCGGCCCCCTCTCCCTCCGGGAGAGGGCTGGGGTGAGGGTCAGCTCTTGATTGTTAAACAAATCGCCCATTAAACCTTGTGCAAAAAAACGAGTGCGTTAGCATCCGTCCCCGAATTGGCGCACCCGGGCTTTTTTGCCCGTCACTGTTGGTTTTCGCGCCGCAAATGCAATGGTTTTGGGGACTTGAAGATGAAGAAGTATCTGTCGATGCTGCTGGTCGGCGTCACGGCACTGGTTGCAGTCAATGCGGCGCAGGCTGGCGCAATCGATGACGCGGTCAAGCGCGGCACGTTGAAAGTCGGTATGGATCCGACCTACATGCCGTTCGAAATGACCAACAAGCGCGGCGAAATCATCGGCTTCGAAGTCGACCTCCTCAAAGCCATGACCAAGGCCATGGGCGTCAAGCTGGAACTGGTCTCTACCGGTTACGACGGCATCATCCCGGCGCTGATGACCGACAAGTTCGACATGATCGGCAGCGGCATGACCCTGACTCAGGAACGCAACCTGCGCCTGAACTTCAGCGAACCGTTCATCGTTGTCGGCCAGACTCTGCTGATCCGCAAAGAGCTGGAAGGCACCATCAAGTCGTATAAAGACCTGAACACCGCCGACTACCGCATCACTTCCAAGCTCGGCACCACCGGCGAGATGGTTGCCAAGAAGCTGATCTCCAAAGCCAAGTACCACGGCTACGACAACGAGCAGGAAGCCGTGCTCGATGTGGTCAACGGCAAGGCTGACGCGTTCATCTACGACGCACCGTACAACGTTGTCGCGGTAAACAAGGTTGGCGCCGGCAAACTGGTGTTCCTCGACAAGCCGTTCACCTACGAGCCACTGGCCTTCGGTCTGAAGAAGGGTGATTACGACAGCCTCAACTTCATCAACAACTTCCTGCACCAGATACACGAAGACGGCACCTACGATCGCATCCATGACAAGTGGTTCAAGAGCACCGAGTGGCTCAAGGACATGGAATAACGCCGGTCTGCCAGACCGCGTCGCCCCTTTCGCGAGCAGGCTCGCTCCCACATTGGAATGCATTTCAAATGTGGGAGCGAGCCTGCTCGCGAAGAGGGCCTTGTAAGCAACACCAATTCCGGAACCTGCAATGAAACAGAAAAAAGCCCAATGGCCCTGGCACGTCCTCACCGTGCTGGTGCTGGTCGGCCTGGCCGGCGC
The DNA here is from genome assembly GCF_031931925.1 of Pseudomonas sp. rhizo66. NCBI lineage: Bacteria > Pseudomonadati > Pseudomonadota > Gammaproteobacteria > Pseudomonadales > Pseudomonadaceae > Pseudomonas > Pseudomonas sp. rhizo66. The sequence goes on along the minus strand of NZ_JAUJWZ010000035.1, from coordinate 12,068 downwards.
GTTGTATTACGCGACGTCGCTGATGTCCTACGAATGGCGCTGGAATCGCGTGCCGCAGTACTTCGCCTATCAGGCTGAAGAAACCCAGCGCGCTACGGATATTTCCACCGTCACCGAACTGGTGCGCAAGGGCAGCAGCGCGCAAGTCACTCTGCGCAATGACGCCGATGACGAACAGCACCTCACTGTCGACGCTAACAGCCTGCAGTTCGCTCAGGGCGATGATGTGGCTGAAGGCGATGTCGTGGGTGTAACCCGGCATTGGGCGGCTGGACCGCTGTTGTGGGGCCTGTGGACGACGCTTTGGCTGTCGGTGGTGTCTGGCGTGCTCGGTCTGTTGATCGGTCTGGTTACCGGCCTGTGCCGTCTGTCGAACAACCCGACCCTGCGTGACCTCTCGACGATCTACGTCGAACTGGTGCGTGGCACGCCGCTGCTGGTGCAGATCTTCATTTTCTACTTCTTCATCGGCACGGTGATGAACCTGTCCCGCGAGTTCGCCGGGATCGCCGCGCTGTCGCTGTTCACTGGCGCTTACGTGGCCGAGATCATCCGCTCCGGCGTGCAGTCGATTGCCCGTGGCCAGAACGAAGCGGCGCGCTCGCTCGGCTTGAGCGCTGGCCAGTCGATGCGCCACGTGGTGCTGCCGCAAGCGTTCAAACGCGTGCTGCCGCCGCTGGCCGGGCAGTTCATCAGTCTGGTCAAGGACACCTCGCTGGTGTCGGTGATCGCCATCACCGAGCTGCTCAAAAGCGGCCGTGAAGTCATCACCACTTCGTTCTCGCCGTTCGAAATCCTGTTCTGCGTCGCCGGCCTGTACCTGTTGATCAACCTGCCGCTGTCGAAAATCGCCAGTCGGCTTGAGCGGAGGCTCGCACAAAGTGATTGAAGTCCGCGATCTGGTAAAAGTCTTCGACACCCGTGGGCAAGTCGTGCGCGCGGTGGATAACGTCAGCACCAAAGTCGCCAAGGGTGAAGTGCTGGTGGTGATCGGCCCGTCGGGTTCCGGCAAGTCGACCTTCCTGCGTTGCCTCAATGGCCTGGAAGAGTTCGATTCCGGCTCGGTGAGCATCGACGGCCTGCAACTGGCCGACCCGAAAACCGACGTCAACGCCTACCGCCGCGAAGTCGGCATGGTGTTCCAGCATTTCAACCTGTTCCCGCACATGACCGTGCTGGAAAACCTCTGTCTGGCGCAGAAAGTCGTGCGCAAGCGCGGCAAGAAAGAGCGCGAAGCCAAGGCGATGGAGTTGCTGCAAAAGGTCGGGATTGCGCAGAAGGCCAACGAGTTTCCGTCACGCTTGTCCGGCGGTCAGCAACAGCGCGTAGCGATCGCCCGGGCGCTGGCGATGGAGCCGAAGGTGATGTTGTTCGATGAGCCGACCTCGGCGCTCGACCCGGAAATGGTCGGCGAGGTGCTCGACGTGATGAAGAACCTGGCCGTGGAAGGCATGACCATGGTTTGCGTCACCCACGAGATGGGCTTTGCCCGGGAAGTGGCGGATCGGGTGTTGTTCTTCGATCACGGCAAATTGCTGGAGGATGCCGCGCCGGCGGAGTTTTTTGATGCGCCGAAGGATCCGCGTGCGCAGGCCTTCTTGCGTCAGGTTCTGTAACTGCGGCGTTCTCTCGGCCGCCATCGCTGGCAAGCCAGCTCCCACAGGGTTTGTAGTCGATCACAAAGTCTGTGTTCAACCCATTCACTGTGGGAGCTGGCTTGCCAGCGATAGCATCACCCCGGTTCAGAGCGAACCGAGGTGGATGAATCACCTCAAACCTTGAATCGACCGACCAGCATCTGCAAGTGAGTGCCCAAGCGCGCTAGCTCAACGCTGGAAGCCGCGGTCTCTTCACTCGCCGCCGACGTCTGATCCGACACATCCCGCACATTCAGCACGCTACGGTTGATCTCTTCCGCCACCGCGCTCTGCTGCTCGGCTGCCGCCGCGATCTGCTGGTTCATTGCCTGAATCGCCGACACAGTGCGGGTGATGCTTTCCAGCGAACCACCCGCGCGACGGGTCAGCTCAACGCTGCTGTCGGTCAGGGTGCGGCTGTTGTCCATGATCGTCGCCACTTGCTGGGTGCCATTCTGCAGGCCGACGATCAGCTCTTCGATTTCTTCGGTGGATTTCTGCGTGCGCTGGGCGAGGCTGCGCACTTCATCGGCGACCACGGCAAAGCCACGTCCGGCCTCACCGGCACGCGCCGCTTCGATGGCGGCGTTGAGGGCCAGCAAGTTGGTTTGCTGGGCCACGGATTTGATCACGTCGAGGACGCTGCCGATCTTGTCGCTTTCACGCTTCAGTTCGCCCATGGCTTCGGTGGAGTGGCCGACTTCAGCGGCCAGGCGCTCGATCTGCGCGATCGCTTCGCCGACGACTTTGTCGCCTTCACGGGCCTGTTGATCGGCGGCGACGGCGGCTTCGGAAGCTTCTTCAGCGTTGCGCGCGACTTCCTGCACGGTGGCGGCCATTTCGTTCATGGCGGTGGCGACCTGGTCGGTCTCGATTTTCTGATTGTTGACCCCGGCGCTGGTCTGCTCGGTCACCGCCGACAGTTCTTCGGCAGCGCTGGCGATCTGCGTGACGCCATCGCTGATCCCGCCCACCAGTTCACGCAGGCCTTGGGTCATGCTCTGCATCGAGCGTTGCAGTTGGCCGAGTTCGTCACGACGCAGGGACACCAGGTTGTGGGTCAGGTCGCCAGCGGCCACGCGCTCGGCGACTTTCAGGGTCTGGTTCAGCGGGATGATGATCTGGCGAGTGATTGCCCACGCGGCCAGCAAGCCGAAGGCTACGGCCAGTGCGGTGGCGATCAGCAGCAGGTTTTTGGCACGTGCGGCGTCTGTGTCCCGAACCACAGTCTGCGATTCAGTCAGTTTCTTGCTGACGGCGATCAAAATGTCGCCCTGAGCAGACATTTTGACCAGTGCTGCAGCGTTTTTTACTTGAGAATCACGGAATTGAGCCACGGCTGCACGGTAAGCCTTGAGCGAGTCGGTGGCTTGCTGCAGGTTGGCGATATGCTGATCTGGGACGCGGGACGGCAGGCTTTCGAGGTTTTTCAGAGCATTGTCGATCGCGGTCAGGGCTGGTTGCTCGGCGTCGGCCTTGCCGCTGTAGGTGTAGCCGCGCACTTGATAACGCGCTTGCTGCAGCAGTTTGCTCAGTTCGATCACTGCGTTGTATTGCGCAACGCTGTCGCCTTGCAGCAGTGCATTTTCGACTTCGCTGACCTTGGCCACGGCATTGTCCGCGTTTGCCCCCAGCTTGCTGCGCGCATCTTCACGTTGCACGGTGGCCTGGGTCATTTCCCCAAACGCGCGCTTGTACTCGGCTACGGCCGCCAGTTGCTGGTCGACCATCGCCGCATCGGTGGGCTGTTCGATCATGCCGCGCGCCGACTGCAGGCCGCTGTCGAGTGTGCTCAGCAATTCATTGACCGCGCCCGGTCCCTGCTCGCCGCGACGCATGTCGTAATCCATGCGCGCCAGGCGCAGGTCCTTGGTCAGCTCGTTGAGGCTGGAGATAAAGCCGAGTTTGTCACCGCGGCTGATAATGCCGCTCATGCCGGTCCAGCCGGTGAAGGTGATCAACAGTGTCAGCAACAGCACCAGGCCGAAACCGATGCCCAGCTTGCGTTTGACGCTGACGTTTCCAAGACTCTCGGCTAACCAACGGTACATGCGACCACTCCCTTCGGACCACTAATTGGACTTATGGAGAAGGTATCGGCCGAGTGATGGCAATCTGTAACGCCATTTATCCGGGACGCCGCCATCCTGTAGGAGCTGTCGAGTGAAACGAGGCTGCGATCTTTTGATCTTGTTTTTTTGAAGCAAAATCAAAAGATCGTCCGATCGCGGCCCGAGCCTTCGGCAGCTCCTGCACGGGAGCGGAGTTGAACTTAGAAGAGACGGGCGAGGAGGGCGGTGACGGCGGTTTCGACGCGCAGGATGCGTTCGCCGAGTTGCACCGGTTGCAGGCCGGACTTGGCCAGCAAATCGATTTCGTAAGGAATCCAGCCACCTTCGGGACCGATGGCCAGCGTTACCGGTTCGCTCAAGGCGCGCGGGCACGGCGGATAGTTGCCGGGGTGGCCGACCAGGCCGAGGGTGCCATCGGTGATCGCTGGCAGTCGGTCTTCAACGAAAGGCTTGAAGCGCTTTTCGATGATGATTTGCGGCAGCACAGTATCGCGGGCCTGTTCGAGGCCGAGGATCAGGTTTTCGCGAATCGCGTCAGGTTCAAGAAACGGCGTCTGCCAGAAACTCTTCTCGACCCGGTAGCTGTTGACCAGAATCACCTTCGACACGCCCATGGTCGCCACGGTCTGAAACACCCGACGGAGCATCTTCGGGCGTGGCAGCGCGAGTACCAGCGTCAGCGGCAGCTTTACCGGTGGCGGCTGATCGAGGCTGACGCGCAGCTCAGCTTCACCCGCTTCGAGGCGCAGCAGTTCAGCCGTGCCCATCAGCCCATTGATCCGCCCCACGCGCAGGCTGTCACCGACTTCCGAGCGGTGGACTTCCTGCATGTGCGTCAGGCGTCGATCACGCAGCACGACGCGGTCGGCCGCGATGAAGTCGGCCTCTTCGAGCAACAGCAGGTTCATGCCTGGGTCGCTGGCGGCTGGTCGTTGTGGTCGTCGGCCGCGTTCTCGTCCGGGCGTTCGCGCTTGCTGATCAAGCCACCGAACAGAATGCCGATTTCAAACAGCATCCACATCGGTACGGCCAGCAAGGTCTGCGAGAAGATGTCCGGCGGGGTGAGGATCATGCCAACCACAAAGCAGCCGATGATCACGTATGGGCGGATCTTCTTCAGGTATTGGACGTCGACCACGCCGATCCATACCAGCAGCACCACGGCGACCGGGATCTCGAACGCCACGCCGAAGGCAAAGAACAGCGTCATGACGAAATCGAGGTAACTGGCGATATCGGTCATCATTTCCACGCCGGCCGGAGTGGCCGCAGCGAAGAACTTGAAGATCAGCGGGAACACGAAGTAATAGGCGAACGCCATGCCGGTGTAGAACAGCAGGATGCTGGACACCAGCAGTGGCACCGCGATGCGTTTCTCATGTTTGTACAGACCCGGTGCGATAAAGCCCCAGATCTGATGCAGGATCACCGGGATCGCGAGGAACAGCGAAACCATCATCGTCAGCTTCAGTGGCGTCAGGAATGGTGACGACACGTCGGTGGCGATCATCGTCGCGCCGACCGGCAGGTACTGGCGCAGCGGCGTCGAGACGAAGGTATAGATCTGCTGGGTGAACGCAAACAGCCCGGCGAAGATGATGAAGATCGCCGCCACACAACGCAGCAGGCGGGTGCGCAACTCGGTGAGGTGCGAAACCAGCGGCATGTGCTGGTCGTTTTCGGGGAGATCGCTCATGGGGCTCGCGGCGGCAATGTTGGATCGTGAGGCGCTGGTTGGATCGGCGCGGCGGTCGTAGCTACGTGTTCAACCGAAGTTTCTGCAGGCGCGGGCACTGGTTCTGCCGGCGCTACAGCGGCAGCAGGTGCAGGCGTCGTAGCAGGCGCGGTCGGCGCATGAATCGTCTGCTGACCCACATGCTCAACCGGCGTCGGCTCTTGCTGAACCGGATTGAAAATCTTCCGCGCCTCCTGCTCCAGCGACAGAATGTGCTCGTTGTGCAGTTGCCGACGAATCTCGTCGGCACCGATTTCACGTTCAACTTCCTGTTTGATCGCGTTGAAGCTGCGCTTCAGCCGTCCGACCCACAGGCCGGCGGTGCGTGCAGCGCCCGGCAGACGCTCGGGGCCCAGCACCAGCAGGGCAACGAGGCCGACGAGCAGCAGTTCAGAGAAGCTGATACCAAACATTAGTCAGTGCTCACACGTCTTTGCGGATCGGCTCTTCGACTTTCTGCGCCTGCACGTCGATGGTGTGCGGCGGGTTGGCCTGAGCGGTGGCTTGCGGCTGCACCGGTGGCACCGGCTGCGCAGGCGTCACGGTTGGATCGGCAGCCGGTTTTTCATCGTCGTTCATGGCTTTGCGGAAGCCCTTGATCGACTCGCCAACGTCGGTGCCGAGGTTTTTCAGTTTCTTGGTGCCGAACACCAGCACCACGACAACCAGAATGACGATCCAGTGTTTCCAGTCAAAAATGCCCATGTTGCTGTTCCTCTCTAAAAATTGTTCAGGCGGACGGACGCGAGGCTTTCTCGACGTGTCCGGACAGGCCGAAGCGACGGTCAAGTTCATCCAGAACGGCCTGCGGATGCTGCCCCAGTTGGGCGAGCATGACCATGCTGTGGAACCACAGGTCGGCGGTCTCGTAAATCACATCGCTGCAGTCGCCACTGATCGCGGCATCCTTGGCGGCAATAATGGTTTCGACCGACTCTTCGCCGACTTTCTCCAGAATCTTGTTCAGACCCTTGTGATACAGGCTGGCTACATAGGAGCTGTCGGCCGCTGCGCCTTTGCGCTCTTCAAGTACTTGGGCCAGACGAGTCAGGGTGTCACTCATGTGTGTGTCCTGCGGAATAGATTGCGTGCGGATCTTTGAGGACCGGATCGACCGTTTTCCAGTCGCCGTTTTCGAAGACACGATAAAAGCAGCTTTGACGGCCGGTATGGCAAGCGATGTCGCCGATCTGTTCAACCATCAGGATGATCACGTCGGCATCACAGTCCAGACGCATTTCATGCAAGGTCTGCACATGGCCGGACTCTTCGCCCTTGCGCCACAGCTTGCCACGGGAACGTGACCAGTAGATTGCACGGTTTTCCGCAGCGGTCAGTTCGAGCGCTTCGCGGTTCATCCAGGCCATCATCAGCACGCGTCCGGTCTTGTGATCCTGGGCAATCGCCGGCACCAGGCCATCAGCGTCCCACTTGATCTCATCCAGCCAGTTTTTCATCTTCAATTCCCGAAACGCAGCTACAAGCTTTGAGCTTCAAGCTGCAAGTAAAAGCAGATTGCGGTGTTCCAGTATCGTCAGGCTTGCAGCTCGCAGCTTATAACTTGCAGCTGATTCGTGCTATCGGCGAACGACCAGATACAAGCCGACTGCCACCATGATTCCGGCCGGCCAATGCCCCAATTCGTGCAATGGGCCACCGCTGGCGAGGATCGCCCCGCCGGCCAGATGCGTGCAACCGAGCAGGCGCAGGAACCAGTCATCTTTGCGTTTGTGCCACGGTGGCGGCGGGTCGTAGGCGTGCGGCTGGGACATGCGTTCGAGCAGATCGCGGGCCATGTTGGCCAAGTGCGGCAACTGTTCAAATTGGCTCTGCACGTTGCCCAGCAGGGCTTTCGGGCTGACGCGCTCGCGCATCCAGCGCTCCAGGAACGGCTGCGCGGTGTTCCATAGATCCAGATCCGGATACAACTGACGGCCGAGGCCTTCGATGTTAAGCAGGGTCTTTTGCAGCAGCACCAGTTGCGGCTGCACTTCCATGTTGAAGCGCCGCGCGGTCTGGAACAGGCGCATCAGCACCTGGCCAAATGAAATATCTTTTAACGGTTTTTCGAAGATCGGTTCACACACGGTGCGGATCGCCGCTTCGAATTCGTTGAGTTTGGTTTCCGCCGGCACCCAGCCCGAATCGATGTGCAGTTGCGCCACACGACGGTAATCACGCTTGAAGAACGCGAACAGGTTGCGTGCCAGATAATCCTGGTCTTCCGGGGTCAGGCTGCCGACGATGCCGCAGTCGATCGCAATGTATTGCGGGCTCCACGGATTGACGGTGCTGACGAAGATGTTGCCCGGGTGCATGTCGGCGTGGAAGAAGCTGTCGCGGAACACCTGGGTGAAGAAAATTTCCACACCACGCTCGGCGAGCATTTTCATGTCGGTGCGCTGATCGGCGAGGGTCGCCAGATCGGTGACCTGAATGCCGTAGATACGCTCCATCACCAGCACTTTCGGCCGGCACCAGTCCCAATAGACTTGCGGCACGTAGAGCAGCGGCGAACCTTCGAAGTTGCGCTTCAACTGGCTGGCGTTGGCCGCCTCGCGCAGCAGATCGAGTTCGTCGTAGATGGTTTTTTCGTAGTCCTGCACCACGTCGACCGGGTGCAGCAGACGCGCGTCGGCCGAGAGTTTTTCAGCGGCGCGGGCGAGGATGAACAGCCACGCCAGATCCTGCGCGATGATCGGCTTCAGGCCCGGGCGGATGACCTTGACCACCACTTCTTCGCCGGTTTTCAGCTGCGCGGCGTGCACCTGCGCCACCGAGGCGGAGGCCAGCGGCTCAACGTCGAAACGGCTGAACACATCGCTGATCTTCTTGCCCAGCTGTTCTTCGATCAGCTTGATCGACAGCTGCGAATCGAACGGCGGCACGCGATCCTGCAACAGCATCAGCTCATCGGCGATGTCTTCCGGCAGCAGGTCACGGCGGGTCGAGAGAATCTGCCCGAACTTGATGAAAATCGGCCCGAGATCCTGCAACGCCAAGCGCAAGCGTGCACCCCGGTTCAGCTCCAGCGGCTTGCGCGGGAACCAGCGCCACGGCAGCACGTAGCGCAGCGCCAGGAGAAACCAGGGCAGCGGCAGATCGAACAGCAGGTCATCGAGGCGGTAGCGGATCACGACGCGCTGGATGCGCAACAGACGGCGGACGGCAAGCAGCTTCATGCGTTATCGCTTGGGTCGAGGGATCGGGAAAGGCGCTCGAAACGCGCCTCGAGACGTTCCAGATCAAGTTTGATCCGGTCCAGTTCGCTGAACCGTGCTTCGGCTTCACGCTGCCCGACGAGGGTGCGCGATTCTTCGGCGAGGTATTCGGCGAGGTTCTGGTTGAGGCTGGCAAATCCTTGTTGATACCAGCGTGCGCGGCTGCGCAGATGGCCACCGACCAATTGCGTGGCGACAGGTCCCAGCCAGCGCGAGAGTTCGTACTCCCAGTCCAGCTCGAGATCTTGCAGGACACCGGCCAGCTCCAGCAGCACGCCGCTGTCGCCATCGAGCTCGACTTCCGGGGCGTGCAACACCGCGGTCTTGTCTTTGCTCACGGCCAGTTTGATCAGGCTTGCGGCCGGCGCACGCAGAGTGCAATCGACGCCGGTTTCCCAATGGGACGCCAGCATCAGACCTTCGTCGCTCGGCAGAATGAACAGTTGCAGCGCCGGGCTGCGGCAGTCGACGGCAATCACCTTGCCGGTCAGATGCGCCAGCCGCGGCAGCGCCGTGCTGTCGAGACGCAGCACCCGGTTGAGGCCGAGTTCAACGCTGGCGAGCAGCCCGGTGAGCAACATCAGGGCTTGATGCCGCGGTGCAGGGCGACGATGCCTGCGGTCATGTTGTGATAGGTCACGCGGTCAAAACCAGCGTCGACCATCATCGACTTCAGGGTTTCCTGATTCGGGTGCATGCGGATCGACTCGGCCAGGTAGCGATAGCTTTCCGAGTCATTGGTGATCAGCTTGCCCATCAGCGGCATGAAGGCGAACGAATAGGCGTCGTAGGCTTTCGACATCAGCGCGTTGGTCGGTTTGGAGAATTCCAGCACCAGCAGACGACCGCCGGGCTTGAGCACGCGCAGCATCGAGCGCAGGGCGTCTTCTTTATGCGTCACGTTGCGCAGGCCGAAGGCGATGGTTACGCAGTCGAAGTGGTTGTCCGGGAACGGCAGTTTTTCCGCGTCCGCCTGGACGAACTCGACGTTGCCCGACACACCCAGATCGAGCAGGCGGTCACGCCCGACCTTGAGCATCGATTCGTTGATGTCGGCCAGCACCACCTGGCCGGCCGGGCCAACCAGATGCGAGAACTTTTTGGTCAGGTCACCGGTACCGCCGGCGATGTCCAGCACGCGGTTACCGCTGCGCACACCGGACAGTTCGATCGCGAAACGCTTCCACAGACGGTGCATGCCGCCCGACAGAAGGTCGTTCATCAGGTCGTACTTGGCGGCTACGGAGTGGAAAACTTCAGCGACTTTTTCCGCTTTCTGGCTTTCCGGAACGTTTTTGAAGCCGAAGTGAGTGGTGGGTTCGGCATCGCTGCCTTTGCGCTGATCAGTCATATCGCTGTCACCAAAAGAGAATGCGCGACATTCTAATCCCCAAGCCATGCTTTGTCTTGGAATGGCTAAAGGTAAGATGGGCAACCTTCGGGACGATTTGCCGCAGCAGCGGTCAAGATTTACCGAGACCTATTCATAAAGCAGGAGTCATTCAATGGCCAAAATCAGTGTTGAGCGTGCCCACAACCTGGGTAAGGAAGCCGCCCGCGAAAAGGCCGACAAGCTGGCGCAGAAACTCTCCGATCAATACGGCCTGGAGCCGCAGTGGTCCGGCGACACGCTGAACCTCAAGCGCTCGGGTGTGAAAGGCGCGGTGCATGTGGCGGACGATTCGATCAAGGTCGATGTGGAGCTGGGCATCATGATGTCGGCCATGAGCGGCATGATCAAAGCCGAAATCGAAAAAGCCCTCGACAAAGCCCTGGTTTGAACATCAAAAGATCGCAGCCTTCGGCAGCTCCTACAGACGTACACATTCCCCTGTAGGAGCTGCCGAAGGCTGCGATCTTTTCATTCAGGCACCACCGATTCATGTCAGTTGTTAGGGTGCCGTTTCTAATTTTTCTGCCTACTTTGTGCCAGAGCCCGACACTTTCCCGGGCAGTTCCTCAAACCTTCTGCGCGTGAGGTGCACCATGGCCAAAGTTATTTTGAAGAAAAAAATCGACGCATCGACTTCTGCTCTGGGCGACGTCAAATCCTATGCCCGCAAGATCTGGCTGGCAGGCCTGGGTGCCTACGCCAAGGTCGGCCAAGAGGGCAGCGACTACTTTCAAGAGTTGATCAAGGCTGGTCAAACTGTTGAAAAGAAAGGCAAAAAAGTCGTCACCGAAAAACTCGAAGCGGCCAACGCCGAGATCGATGAAGCCAAGGGCGAAGTCAGCTCGTTCAAAGGTCGTGTCGAAGTTCAGCTCGACAAGGTCGAGAAGGCATTCGACTCCCGCGTAGCAAGCGCCTTGAATCGTATCGGCATTCCGTCTAAACATGACGTTGAGACACTCTCTGCTAAGCTCGATGAGCTGACGGCATTGCTCGAACGCGTCGCGCGTAAATCTTAAGGAGAACGGGATGGCTGGTAAAAAGAACACCGATAAAGAAGGCAGCTCGTGGATCGGGAAAGTCGAAGACTACTCCCGCAAAATCTGGCTGGCTGGTTTAGGCGTGTACTCGAAGATCGACACTGACGGCAGCAAACTCTTCGAGGCACTGGTCAAAGATGGCGAGAAAGCCGAGAAGCTCACCAAGTCTGCAGTCGGCAAGAAAGTCGATGCGGCCAAGGACTCCGCTTCTTCGGCCAAGTCGCGTATCAGCGGCGTGAAAGATCGCGCACTGGGCAAGTGGGACGAGCTGGAAGGGGCTTTCGACAAGCGCCTGAACAGCGCGATTTCGCGCTTGGGTGTACCGAGCCGCAATGAGGTCAAAGCACTGCATAGCAAGGTGGAAACCTTGACCAAGCAGATCGAAAAACTCACCGGTCTGAAAACCCAACCGGTGGCGGCGAAAACCGCTGCGGCAAAACCGGTAGCGAAAACGGCTGCGGCCAAGTCTGCTGCCAAGCCTCTGGCCAAAGCGGCGGCTAAACCTGCTGCAAAAGCTGCGGCCAAACCAGCAGCGAAAACCGCTGCCGCCAAGCCAGCAGCCAAAGCCGCCGCCAAACCGGTTGCCGCTAAAGCCGCTGCGAAACCGGCAGCAAAACCTGCGGCCAAAGCTGCAGCTAAACCAGCCGCCAAAACTGCAGCCAAAACCGCTGCCGCCAAACCGGCTGCCAAGCCTGCAGCCAAACCCGCTGCGGCGAAAAAACCGGCAGTGAAAAAACCGGCCGCGCCGAAAGCCGCTGCGCCGAAACCGGCCGCACCTGCTGCAGCCAAACCGGCCACCCCGGCAGCTCCGGTGAGTGCGTCCAACTCCGCCGCAGCACCGACTCCGGCGACCACCCCGACTGCTGCATCGACCCCGTCGACGCCAACCAGTCAGTCCTGATTCTTCAGGGCAAAACAAAACGCCCGGCCTGTGAAGGTCGGGCGTTTTTGTTTGTGCCGTTTTTAAAGCTTG
>NZ_JAUJWZ010000034.1:0-26117 GCF_031931925.1 Pseudomonas sp. rhizo66 | reverse complement strand
AAGTAGAAACATCCGTTTTTTCTGGCTTGTTACCGTGTTGACGGGCCAGATACAGAATTTCTTGACGACCATAGAGCGTTGGAACCACCTGATCCCATCCCGAACTCAGAAGTGAAACGATGCATCGCCGATGGTAGTGTGGGGTTTCCCCATGTGAGAGTAGGTCATCGTCAAGATTAAATTCCGAAACCCCTGTCTGCTAACGCAGACAGGGGTTTTGTCATTTCAGGATCAGGTAAAGAAACGACAAAGCCAGCCCTTGAAACATCAGGGGCTGGCTTTTTTATGCACGGGAAAAAGGGTTACAGGATTCGAAACTGCTGCCGGAACATTGCTCCGGAGAAACACCGCGGCGAAAGCTCTGGCACGCCGTTCGGCGGGAATCCGGCAGAAATACCATCCATTTTCCGCACAGCCCTAAGATTTCTCCGACATGTGCCGACAGACTGATGAGACATGCGTGCACCAAAGTAGAGCGGCCAGAAGAACGCTGCCTGCGCTGTACATGGAATGTTGCATCCGGAACGCATCCCCACTTTTGGCATAAGAAGTCCCATGAAATGAATCTCAAGTTCAGCCATAAAATCCTGTTGGCCGCTTCGGGCGTCGTGGTCCTGGCGTTCGCGCTGTTCACCCTCTACAACGACTACCTGCAGCGAAACACCATTCGCCAGAACCTCCAGTCCTCCGTACAACAGGCCGGTGACTTGACCGCCAGCAGCGTGCAGAACTGGATGAGCGGGCGGATCCTGGTGCTGGAAAACCTCGCGCAGAACGTCGCCCATCAGGGCAAGGACGCCGACTTCCCGGGCCTCGTCGATCAGCCGGCCTTCACCTCGAACTTCCAGTTCACCTACGTCGGTCAGGCTAACGGTGTGTTCACCCAGCGCCCTGATGCGAAGATGCCGGACGGCTACGACCCGCGTCAGCGCCCGTGGTACAAGCAAGCCGTCGCGGCTGACAAAACCATGCTGACGCCGCCGTATATGGCTGCCGTTGGTGGACTGGTGGTGACCATCGCCATGCCGGTGAAAAAGAACGGCGAACTGCTCGGTGTGGTCGGTGGTGACCTGAGCCTGGAAACCTTGGTGAAGATCATCAATTCGGTGGACTTCGGTGGTCTCGGTCATGCGTTCCTGGTCAGCGCCGACGGTCAGGTGATCGTCAGCCCGGACAAAGATCAGGTCATGAAAAACCTGAAAGACATCTACCCGAACACCAGCGTACGCATCGAGAAGGGCAACCAGAACGTGGTGCTCAACGGTCAGGAGCGTATTTTGTCGTTTACTCCGGTCAGCGATCTGCCGAATGCGCAGTGGTACATCGGTCTGTCGATCGATCGCGACAAAGCCTACGCCGCACTCAGCCAATTCCGTACCTCGGCGCTGATCGCGATGTTTGTGGCTGTGGCCGCGATTGCCCTGCTGCTGAGCCTGTTGATCAACGTGTTGATGCGTCCGCTGACCACCATGGGCCGCGCGATGCAGGACATCGCTCAGGGCGAAGGCGACCTGACCCGTCGTCTGGTGGTCGAGAGCAAGGACGAGTTCGGTGAATTAGGCAGCGCCTTCAATCAGTTCGTTGAGCGGATTCACGCGTCGATTTCCGAAGTGTCTTCCGCCACCCGTCATGTGCACGACTTGTCGCAACGCGTAATGGCGTCGTCCAACGCTTCGATCATCGGTTCTGACGAGCAAAGTGCGCGCACCAACAGCGTCGCTGCCGCGATCAACGAATTGGGCGCGGCCACTCAGGAAATCGCCCGCAACGCTGCCGATGCTTCGCAGCACGCCAGCGGCGCCAGCGAGCAGGCCGATGACGGTCGTCAGGTGGTCGAGCAGACGATTCAGGCGATGACCGAGTTGTCGCAGAAGATCAGCCTGTCGTGCACGCAGATCGAAACCCTGAATGCCAGCACCGACAACATCGGCCACATCCTCGATGTGATCAAAGGCATCTCGCAACAGACCAACCTGCTGGCACTCAACGCTGCGATCGAAGCGGCGCGTGCCGGTGAAGCCGGACGTGGTTTTGCCGTGGTGGCGGACGAGGTGCGTAACCTGGCCCATCGCACCCAGGAATCGGCGGAAGAGATCCACAAGATGATCACGTCGTTGCAGATCGGTTCGCGCGAAGCGGTGACCACGATGAACGCCAGTCAGGCGTCCAGTGAGCAGAGCGTGGAAGTGGCCAATCAGGCCGGTTTGCGTCTGGTCAGCGTGACCCAGCGCATCGGTGAAATCGACGGCATGAACCAGTCGGTGGCCGCGGCCACGGAAGAGCAGACCGCCGTTGTGGAAACCCTCAACGTCGACGTCAATCAGATCAACCTGCTGAACCAGCAGAGCGTCGCTAACCTCAATGAAACGTTGAAGGATTGCGATGCGTTGTCGCAGCAGGCCAATCGCCTGAAGCAATTGGTCGACAGCTTCAAAATCTGACCGCGTTATCGTTCTTCGCGAGCAGGCTCGCTCCCACATTTGGAATGCATTTCTCTGTGGAAAAGAGCCTGCTCGCGAAAGCGGTCTAAAACTCACCGCAAAGCCGAAGCCTTAGACAAACAGCTTCAGCACATTCCCCATCGCATCATCCGCAAACCCCTGCACAAAATCCTTGAACCCCGGCAACGCCTCTTCACCGCCCGAAGCCGGCTCGGCAATGATCGTCCACGTCGCCCGAGACTTACCCGTGGCCAGCGATTCGACATTCATCGCCGCCCACAGATTCGCCACCCCCAACGTGTTGTAAATCGTCGTCCAGGTCATGCTTCGCGCCTGCTCATCGCGGGAGTTGAGTTGCTCGACCACCACATTGCCGTCCTTGAAAAATTTCTTGCGCAGCGAAGACACACCGTCGCCAGTCATTTCGATGTGCGACAGCGCCGGAATGAATCGGTCGAACCCGCCGAAGTTGCCGACCACCGCCCAGACTTGCGCTGCGTCCGT
This sequence comes from Pseudomonas sp. rhizo66, assembly GCF_031931925.1. Classification (NCBI taxonomy): domain Bacteria; kingdom Pseudomonadati; phylum Pseudomonadota; class Gammaproteobacteria; order Pseudomonadales; family Pseudomonadaceae; genus Pseudomonas; species Pseudomonas sp. rhizo66. The sequence continues at coordinate 23,172 of NZ_JAUJWZ010000034.1, read as the reverse complement.
CGGTACTTCCACCGAAGAGACGACATGGCAGCCATGCGGGTTTTTGATCAGGGTATCGGGTTGCAGAGTGCTCATGGTGTTGCTCCTTTTTGATGGATCAGATGAAGTTGATTTCTTTCAGGTAGTCGCAGCCACGACGCAGCAGCGCCGGGGATTTCTGCGGGTAGTGCGCGCCCATCTGCTGCACGCCGGCCTCAGCGTTGGCGTGGCCGATCAGGGAGATGTCGCCGATGTCCTCTTCAAAGCCGTTGAGGTAGAAACCGAGCACACCGAACAGCGCGTTGTCGGCGTCGACGCGGTTCAGTTGCTGCTGCCAGTCGGCGACGCTGACCAGCGAGAACTCGCTGCCGGTTTCGCGGAACGACGCGACGTAGGCGTCCCAGCTCAAAGGCTCGGGGTTATGCAGATTGAACACCGCGCGGTCGGGCGAATAACGGCTGGCGTGGAAGGCGATGAAGCGGGCGAGAAAGTCCACCGGCATCAGGTCGAAATTCAGCGCAAAGGCCGGCACCTGGCCGAGCTGGATCGAGCCTTTGAGCATCAGCATCAAACGGTTTTTGTGCGGCTGACAAACGCCGCTCAAGCTGTTGAAACTGATATTGCCGGGGCGATACAGATTGACCCGGACGCCGCGCTCCCGCGCCCGTTCAAGGATGCGCTCGCCGACCCACTTCGAGAGGTTGTAGCCGTTGCGAATGTAGATCGGTGGGGTCGTGGAGGCGGGCAGTTCCAGCACCCGTCCGGTATCGTCGACCGTGCTTGAGGCCGACAGTGTCGAGACGAAATTGAAAACCTTTTTGCTCTGCCCTTCGCACAGGCGCAGCAGCGCGAAAACCGGTTCGACGTTGTCCGCCGCCAGCGACTCGTAATCAAGCACGTGATTGACGTTGGCGGCGTTGTGCACCAGCGCGCCGAAGTCGCGATCGAGGCGCTGATAATCGTCGTCATTCAGGCCCAACTGCGGACGCGTAATATCCGCCGCGTAAACCCGCACCCGGCTCAGATCCAGATGCTCCAGGCGGTTTTCCCGCAGTGACTCGGCGAAGCGTTGCGCTGCGGTTTTGCCGCCGCCATCGCGCACCAGACACGCCACTTCGCTGGCACCCCAACCGAGCAGCGCCTCAACGATGTGCACGCCGACAAAACTGTTGGCGCCGGTGACGATGACCTTGTGCACATCGCCCATGCGGCTGATCGGCAGCGGTTCGATTTCCAGCGCACGCTCGGCGTCGGCCATGGCCTGAGCGCTGAGTACGGCGCTGTCATCGGTGCCACGCACCAGCGTTGCCAGTTTGATGATGGTCGGCAGTTCGATGAAGCGGTTGATCGAGATGCTACGGCCGAACTCTTCACGCAAACGCAGCAACATGCGCGACAGCAGGATCGAGTGGCCGCCGAGATTGAAGAAGCTTTCGTCGGTGGATATGTCGCTGCTTGGCAGCTCCAGCAACTCCGCCCAGATCTGCAGCAGCAATGCTTCGTCGGCATTTGCCGGTAGGCATTTCGACCCGCTGTTCTGCACGCTCACCGGCAGCTCCAGCAGCGCTTTACGATCGACTTTGCCGTTGCTGGCGAATGGCATGCTCACCAGCTCGGTCCACGCCACCGGTTGCATGTAGTCCGGCAAAAACTGCCTGGCGTGGGCTTTCAGCGCGTCGCGTGCGGCTTCCGATTGCGGCTGGGCAAGGAACGCCAGAATGCGCCGCTGAGGGTCGATCACCACCGCCACTTGTCGGTACAACTGGCTCTCGCGCAGGCAGCGTTCGATTTCTTCCGGCTCGACCCGGAAGCCGCGGATTTTTACCTGATTGTCGCGGCGCCCGCACAGCTCGATACCGTGCTCACCCCACTTGGCCATGTCGCCGCTGCGGTAGGCGCGCAGCGTTTCGCCGTCCGGTAATTGCAGGGTCAGATAGCGCTCGGCGGTCTGCTGTGGATTGTTCAGATAACCGAGGCAGACGCCGGGCCCGACGATGAACAATTCACCGACGGTGTGCTCCGGTACCGGTTGCAAATCGTCATCGAGAATCAGCACCTGACTGTTGGCGATCGGCGCGCCGAGGCTGCGGTTGCTGTCACCGGGGACTAGCTGGCGGGCGGTGATCAGCACCGTGGCTTCGGTCGGGCCGTAGAGATTGTGCAGTGTGCCTTGGCGGGTCAGTTGCTCAATGACGAACGGCTCGCAGACGTCGCCACCGGTCATCACTTGCACACCTTCCAGTTGCTCCAGCGGCAGGATGCTCAACAGCGCCGGTGGCAGGAATGCGTGGGTCAGGTGTCGGCGGCGGATCAGCGCGATCAGTTGCAACGGATCTCGCCGTTGCGTGTCGTCGGGCACCACCAGTTCGGCACCTTCGAGCAGGGTCGGGAAGATGTCGATCAGCGACGAATCGAAGCTCAGCGACGAGAACTGCAAGACCCGACTTTCGCTCTGCAATTGCACGTAATCGGCGTACCACGCGGTGAAGTGCGCGAGGTTGGCCTGACTGAGCAGCACGCCCTTCGGATGCCCGGTGGTGCCCGAGGTGTAGAGCGCCATGCACGGCGCATCAAGTTCGAAGCGGCGGCGCATCAGCGGTTGGCGGAGATCTGCCTCGTCGCTATGGATGCGACTGACATCCAACCCCGCCATGGTTGCGCTGAGTGGATGCTCGCCGTCATGCAACAACAGCAGCGCACCGGCGTTTTGCAGAATGTATTGCTGGCGCTGCAGTGGATGACTCGGCTCCAGCGGCAGATATACCGCGCCGCTGCCGAGGATCGCCAGAATCGAGGCGAACAACGCCGGGCTTTTCGGCAGGCAGATGCCGACCACCCACGGTTGCGGATGTTGTTCGAGCAAGGGCAGCAAGCGCTGTTGAATCGCGCGGCTATGGGCGTGTAGCTGGCGATAGCTGATCGACTGTTCGGCGAGGTGCAGCGCCGGTCGCTCGGCGTGGCGAATCAAGCTTTGTTGCAGGCGCTCGATCACCGGGATTTGCGCCTGTTTCAGCAGCGCAGGATTGGCCGTTTCATTGAGGCGATGGACATAAGCCAGGCTGTCGAGAAACAGCAGGTTTTCCATTCGCTCGAAATCCGGCGCAGGCACTGACGCGGCCTGCTGCAGATAGTCAGCATCGCGGGAGACGCGGCTGACCAGCAACGCCACTTCATCGACCACCTGCGTCAGCACCCGTTGCCGCAGCGTCTGCCCGTTACCGCACGGCTCATCAGCAATCGGCACGCGGCTGATCAGTGACGAGCCGAGGAAGCACAGTAAATCGAGTGTCGGCAAACGGGCCGTGCGTTGCACGCCGACACCCAAACGCAGATGCAGGTGCGGGATCGAGCAGAAATCGCCGGCGCCGATAAAACCATCGTCGATGATCAGATCCACCGTCGCTGCACCGGCAGCGCTGCGTTGCAATGAATGACCGTGTTGTTCCAGTTCCTGCGCCAGCTCGGTCATGGCCTGGCTGGTGCCAATCAGCAAAATGTCGAGACGTTTCATGTTGGCCTCCTCATCAAACCAGGTAGTCGCGCAGCGCTTGCTGCACGCAGGGCGTGTCGAGCAGCGAGCTGTTGTGGAAAAACTTGACGATGTTGCCTAGCAGCGGGTGATGGCGATTGATCGGGAACGCCAGCCCGGCCATCTCGTCCCTGAGAGAGCGGCGCGTGGCCTCGCTGACCGGCAGAGAGTCGATCAAGCGCAGGTCGAAGGATTTCTGGATGTCGTTGGTCAGGTAATGGCCGATGAACACCGGCAGAATCTGCGCGATGGTTTCGCGATCCGCCGCGTTGGCGGTGTGCCAATAGATGCGCACCATCCGCGCCCAGAAACTCGAATGGCGACCTTCGTCGAGCAAGTGATCGGCCATCAGGCCCTTGATCGACGGCTTGACCGTGTCATCGCGGGCGAACGCGGCAACATCACCGGTCACGGTGTTTTCGGCGATGGCCACGCAGATCAATTCCACCGCGCTGCGCAGGTGCTCCGGCGCCAGTGCGACGGCAGCGGGGATGGCCCGGCTCAGTTCGATCTGATCGGGCAACTGAATGGGTTCGATACCGGTCATCGCTACCGTTTGCTGCATGAAATCCATCGCCACCAGGGCGTGGTAGTCCTCGTCGACCACCACGGTCATCGCGTCGTAACGACAGGCAAACGGGAAGGCCACGGCGAAGCGATTCTTGGCGATGCTGCGCGCGGTCTTGTCGACGATCTCGGTCTCGAAAATCACCACGTCGTTGATGAATTTGTACAGCGTCTGCACCAAGGCGAAATCACGCTGTTGCGGGCACTCGCGCAGGAAGGTTTCGCTGAGCACCAGCGGCTGGCGGCTGAGCGGATAGATCAGGCGCTCGTCGTCTTCGAGCACGCGCCGCGGGCGGGTGCGGATGGTCGCGCGGTTCTCCCAGGCGTCGGCAAAGGATTGATAGTCGGCGGCGTTCATTGGGCCACCTCCGCCAGCGGCTCGCGCATGCTCACACGCAGGCCGTCCCACAGGGCGATGCGACTCTCCACGGCGGCGATGGCGCTGGCGTAGACCTCGGCCTCGCGCTGCGGATCGCCGTCGACCAGGCGTTCGAGCAGGTGTTCCGCCGCCGGGCCGTGGTCTTCGGAGTCGACCTCGATGTGGCGCTGCAGGTAATAGCGGAAGGTCGGCGCCTGTTCGATACCGATACCCCAGTCGTCAAGAATGCGCTGGAACATGGTCGGGATCACGCTTTCGCGGCCATGCAGAAACGCCGCCGCCACGCTGTGTCCCGGTGCATTCAGGGCGGTGCGCAGGGTGTCGCGGACAAACTGCGCGGCGGCCGGATCTACCTCGACGCTTTGCAGCGCGACGTCATAGCTCACGCCTTCCTGTTGCAGGGCCACAAAGCGCTCCACGGCCGTGGTGCTCGCGCCGATTTCGCGCATCGCATCCAGGTACAACTCGAAATGGCTGTAATGCCCTTCGGTCAGACGATCATCCGATTCTTCGCCGAGGACGATTTCGTTGATCAGCCGGGCGGCATGAGGATCGCGCGGCGGCAACCACGGCAATCGGGTACAGGTCAGTTCCTGCTGCAGGCGTTTGGTCAGCGACATGAAATCCCATACGGCAAATACGTGGGTTTCCATGAAACGACGCAACACCGACAACGAGGTGATCTCGGAAAAGATCGGGTGAATGCTAAGTTCGGCTTTTTTCAGGGCGAGTTGGTTCTTAGTGGGCATCATGATGTCCTTTATCGTTGATATGAAATGGAACTGCTCTGCAACTGCGCAATCAATGGAACTACGGCTTACTTGTTTTCTGTCGACAGACGACAGCCTTCCTTCCTGATAGGTAAGTGCGGGCCTGATATGCATGTGACATGGCGTCATGTCTGCCCATAAAGCGCTGCTGCTGTAACGCGGGCAACGGGCTGCTGCCGAGTTGAGGGGTGAAGTTCAAACTTGGCGAGGAAAAGCTAATACACCGACAAAGTATTTAACAAGTATATTTTTAATTATTTTAAGTTGGCTGTTTTTTGAAGTTGAGTAGTTCCGATAAAACTTCTGGGTGAAGTTTTATTTGGGCGTAGTTACTCCTTTCGGCGAATAACAGCCAAAATTGGTCAACAAGAGTGAATGCCTCACTCGAAGCAACTTTCCAATCAAAAGAATTGAATGATTAAGAGAGGCGGAAGTTGGCCGTGACCCCGCGCCATGACTTCCTTTTTCCCGTGGCAAGGCTCCTTCCGTAGGTTCCTGATGCGGGGACTGCGCCGGCAGCGCGACGCGTCGCCCGTTCTTTATAGGGTGGCGGTTCAAGAGTGCGGGTAAATTTGCGCCACGGCTATGACCGATTCATCAGCGGTAACGTGCAAATATCGGACTGAACGGCGCAGGGGAGGTTGGAGCGGGCATGCGGCCGCCCACCCGAGGGTTGGCGGATCGCTGGAGGATTGGTAAGCGGGTGATTCGCGAAGGATGTGGGCTCAGCGCGCGGCTTGGCGGCTTTGCGCGGCGGGAGTGGCAAGATAGCGGGTGATCACTTCGACGCCCCGATTGAGGTGCTGCTCAAGGCGTTTGATCGACAGCTCGGTGTCGCGATCCTGCACGGCTTGGAGCATCGCCCGGTGATCGTCCTGGGACAATTTGCCCAAGCCCATGGCCTCAAGGTTGAAGCGCAGAAAACGTTCTTCTTCGTTGAGCCCGTCTTCGACCAGGCGCAGCAAGCGTTGGTTGGGCGCCTTGCTGTACAGAGCCATGTGGAACAAACGGTTGAGCCGGCCGATTTCCGTGTAATCGTGCTGCGCCTCCAGCTCTTCGATGTAATCGGCTGCGCGTGCGTGGTCGGCAGCGGTCAGCAGCGGAATCGACTGACGCAGGGCTTCGGATTCGAGCAGGATGCGCAGCTCGTAGGTTTCGGTGGCATCCCCTTGAATCAACGGCGCGACCACTGCGCCTTTGTGCGTGGTCACGCTGAGCAGTTCCTGGGCTTCGAGCTGGCGCAACGCCTCGCGCACTGGCATGCGGCTGACGCCGAACAGATCGGCCAGATCCTGCTGACGCAGCGCCGTGCCGCAGGGCAGACGACCATCGAGGATTGCCGAGCGCAGGGTTTCTTCGATCACCGACCGGGCCAGATGAGCAGGAATCGGTCCATCGACTTTAATGCTGTGCAGCGGTTTGGGCTTCTGTGTCACGACTACGCACCCTGTAGGTCGGCCTGATTTGGATCCAAATGACACTAGTGATTGCTCTACAGCTTGTCAAACCTTGTAAAACATCGCTGTGCCAACTGAAGTTTAGCGCGCCAAGCATGATCTCATGGTGCCATTGTTTTTTGCCGGGCTAAGCTTCACCATCAAACGCTTTCCTTCCTGCCCCTGGAAACCTGCTGTGGCGGTATGTTTCGCGATCCCCCGAACGCTGCGCTGGCTCGGCTGCGCACTGTTGCTGGCCAGCCTTATGCTGGGCGGTCTGCATGCCGATTGGGATTTTTCCACAATCAGCCGCAAAGCTACGGCACTGTACGGGCCGCTGGGTGCCGGCCAGCAGCGCATCGATGCCTGGCAGAATCTGCTGGCCACGCAGAAACAGGTCAGCGAGATGGAAAAGCTCAAAGTGGTGAACCTGTTCTTCAACAAACAGGTGCGCTATGTGGAGGACATTGATCTGTGGCACGAGGTCGATTACTGGGAAACTCCGATCGAAGCCTTATGGAAAGGCGCCGGCGACTGCGAAGACTATGCGATCGCCAAGTATTTCAGCCTGCGTCACCTCGGGGTTTCCAGTGACAAGCTGCGCATTACCTATGTCAAGGCGTTGCGCCAGAACCGCGCGCACATGGTCCTGACTTACTATGCCACCCCCGATGCCATGCCGCTGGTGCTCGACAGCCTGATCGACCCGATTCAGCCGGCGTCGCAGCGAACCGATTTGCTGCCGGTCTACTCTTTCAATGCCGAAGGCCTTTATTTGCCGGGGGCCAAGGGCAACAAAAAGGTCGGTGATACCAAACGCCTGTCGCGCTGGCAGGATGTCTTGAAAAAAATGCAGGCCGAAGGTTTCCCGGTCGAGACGACTAACTAGGAGCATGCGCTCAGATGTCTTTGTTCAAACAGCTGTTGATCGCTATCTGTCTGTTCCTGGTGGTCGCCTTCACCGGCAGCTTCATGGTCAGTCTGGAGAGCTCGCGCACCCAGTACGTCAACCAGTTGCGTTCCCACGCCCAGGACGCTGCGACGGCGCTGGCCTTGTCGCTGACGCCGAATATCGACGACCCGGCCATGGTCGAGTTGCTGGTCAGCTCGATTTTCGACAGCGGTTATTACGCGAGCATCCGCGTGGTCGATCTGAAGACTGACCAGACGATTGTTGAGCGCAACGGCATTCCGGCCGTCACCAACGTGCCGGACTGGTTCGTCAAGCTGATCGGCCTGGAGCCGGCCGGTGGCGACGCGCTGGTCAGCCGTGGCTGGGAGCAGGCGGCGCGGGTCGAGGTGGTCAGCCACCCGATGTTCGCCGTCGCCAAGCTGTGGCAGAGCGCCTTGGGCAGCCTTGGCTGGCTGCTGATCTGCGGTGCGATCAGTGCGGCGCTCGGTGCGCTGCTGTTGCGCCGGCAGTTGAAGCCGCTGGATTACATGGTCAAGCAGTCCCATGCCATCGCCCGTCGCGAATTCCTCAGCCTGCCGGAATTGCCGCGCACCCCGGAGTTGCGCCGCGTGGTGCAAGCGATGAACCAGATGGTCGAGAAGCTCAAGGCGCTGTTCCAGGAGCAGGCCGAGCGCAGCGAGAAACTGCGCGCCGAGTCCTATCAGGACAACCTCACGGGGCTTGCCAACCGGCGCTATTTCGAAATGCAGTTGAACAACCGGGTGAGTAACCCGGAGCAGGCCAGTTCCGGTTATCTGCTGCTGTTGCGGGTCAAGGATCTGGCCGGACTCAACCAGCGTCTGGGTGGTCAGCGCACCGATGAATTGTTGAAAGCGGTCGGCGAGCAATTGTCTCGCGAATGCGCCAAATACCCGGAAACCCAGAACCTCGTCACCCGTATTCGTGGCGGTGAGTTTGCCGTGCTGGCGCCGGGGCTGGTCCGTGAGGAAGCGCTGCAACTGGCGCAGAACCTCGACAATGCTTTGAGCAGTTTGCACGCCACTGGGGCGACCGACGTGGCTGCCGTGGCGTCGATCGGCCTGGCACCGTTCACCCACGGCGATTCGCCGCAACAAGTACTGACGCTCGGTGATCAGGCGCTGGCGCAGGCCGAAGGGCAAGGCGAGCAGAATTGGGCGTGCATCGATCAGAGCCTGACGGCGGATGTCGGTGACGATCACCACGCCTGGCACCGTTTGCTCGATCAGGCCTTGAGCCAGCAGCGTTTCGAACTGTATTTCCAGCCAGTGGTGGCTGCCGCCGACACGCAACTGGTGCTGCATTACAAAGTGCTCTCACGCCTGCTCGATGATCAGGGCCAGACCATCCCGGCCGGGCGCTTCCTGCCGTGGCTGGAACGCTTCGGCTGGACCGCACGCCTCGATCGCCTGATGCTCGAACGCGTGCTGGAGCAGATGAAAGAACATGAGGAGTTGCTGGCGCTGAACCTGTCCTCGGCGACCCTGGCTGACCCGCAGGCGTTGAACAAAGTCTTCGAAATTCTGCGTGCGCATTCCAATCTGGGCGAGCGCCTGACCCTGGAAATCGGCGAGGAGCAATTGCCCGAACAAGCGGTGCTGGAGCAGTTGACCCGACGCTTGCGTGAGCTGGGCTTCTCACTGAGCCTGCAACGCTTTGGTGGTCGCTTTAGCATGATCGGCAACCTGGCACGGTTGGGCCTGGCGTACCTGAAGATCGACGGCAGCTACATCCGCGCGATTGATCAGGAGAGTGACAAGCGCTTGTTTATCGAAGCGATCCAGCGCGCCGCGCACAGCATTGATCTGCCGCTGATTGCCGAGCGGGTCGAGACAGAAGGGGAATTGTCGGTGATTCGCGAGATGGGCTTGTATGGGGTTCAGGGGCAGTTGTTTGGTGAGCCGAAGCCTTGGCGGTGAGTCATTGCAAAAGCACCCTCACCCTAGCCCTCTCCCAGAGGGAGAGGGGACTGATCGGGGGATATTCGCGAGATACGCCGATGTGAACGATTTGTTTTGAATCCATAATCGACCCGATTTTTCAGGTCGATGTGCGACGCCAGACACCTCGGTCAGCCCCCTCTCCCGGAGGGAGAGGGCTGGGGTGAGGGTAGGCTTTTGATTACGGGGGATCAGATCAACCCGCCCTCATCCTCATCGATCAACTGGCTCAATCCGCCCAATGCTTCACGCGCCTGGGTCCGGTCCATCAGTTTGGCCTGGGCCGCCGGTGGCAGGTCGGTGACGCGGATCACGCCTTTCTGGGTCAGCACCTGAATCAGGTCGTCGAGTACCCGAATCATTTCGAAGTCGCTCTGCTTGAGCTGCTTCAGGCTTGTTTCCACCACTTCATTGGCGAACCAGGCCTGGATTTCATGGCTGTCGGCCGGCAGCGTTTCCGTGGCCTCGGCGTAGGCCGCGGCTTCCACGCGAATCAACAGACCTTGCGCATCGCGTTGCACGTAAAACATTGAGCATCCCTCAGAAATGAACCAGCGTCATGCTGTCAGCAGCATAGTCAACTGTGCGCGAGTATGCGGGGCGGCGACGCAATCGTCACCGCTGCGATAAGCACAAACGTGACGGCCGCCCCATCGGGGCGGCCGTTTTGTTCACGATCAGCTGTTGTTGTGATCGACCTTGATGGTCGGGTCGCTGCCGGCAATCAGGTTGTGAATGTTGGCGCTCGACCAGTTGTTGCCTTCCAGTTTGATCGTCACGTCCGGAGTCGCGGCAGCGGCGTCGCCGGAGTTGAACTTGCCCGCCGAGCTGACTTGCAGCGACGACGTGCCGTCGACCGTGGTGATCTTCAGGAAGTTGTCGATGGTGCTGCCGGTCTCGCCCTGCAAAAGATCGCGCAGATCGATACGGTCACCTTCGCTGGCGTTGAAATCCTTGATCACGTCGTTGCCGGTGTCGCCCGACTTCCAGACGAAGGTGTCGGCACCGGAACCGCCGATAAGGATGTCATTACCCTGGCCGCCGATCAGCGTGTCGTTGCCGGTGCCGCCGAGCAGGATGTCATTGCCTTTGCCGCCATCGAGCAGGTCGTTGCCGCCCGAGCCGAACAGAATGTCATTGCCCGCGCCACCCAACAGTGTGTCGTTGCCGTCATGCGCACCGGAGACATCGAACGCCTGATAGTGCTCGGTGATGTACTGGTGCACGTTGCTGGTGGTGACCTTACTGACGTCGACCCCGGTTTCCTTGGCGACGAACGCCTGCATCGCCTGATAACCCTCGCCGGCGATGCCGTTGAAGCTCACCAGATCGCCGAACAGGATGTCGTTGCCGTCGCCACCGCTGACAGTGTCGTTGCCCGGCATCGTCGCTTCGGTGTGGCCGATGATCGAGTTGGCCAGATCCTTCGGATCGATGTTGGTCTGCGGTGTTTTATCCGAATCGTAAGGCTTCAGATCGTTGAGGCTGACGCCGCTGTTGAGGCCGATGGCTTCGACGTTCGACAGGCCGCTGAGCAAGGTGAAGCTGCTGTTGGAGTTATCGGTGGTCGCTGATGTGGTGCTGTTACCAGTACCTGCCAGGCTCGATAACTCGTAGGTGCCATCGCCCTGAGCGTGAACGGTGCCCAGGTTGGTGGTGCTCCAGCCGCGGCCGTTGTAAGTCTGCAACTGGGCATAACCGCTGGCGGTGATGCTCAGGTAATGCGTGTTGTCGATGTACGTGCTGAAAGTGTCGCCCAGCTTGTAGTTGCTGGTCGTCACTACGCTGTCGAACTTCACGTTGCCGTACAGCGTCGGGTTGGTCGACTCGCCGGTCTGGTAGTAGGTCGGCTGGCCGTCGGTGATGAAGTACGTGAGGTTTTTCGCCCCGGTGTTGGCCACGGCTTCCGTGCTCTGGAAGAAGTTGGCCGTGGTCTTGAACACGTCTTCATAGTTGGTACCGCCGCCGGACGCCATCGAGTCCAGTACCGCTTTGAGCTTGGTCAGCGCGTTCGGGTCGTTGAGATTCACCGACACCGACTTGTTGACCTGGGTATCGAAGTCCACCAGGAAGATGTTCACCGTACCCGAGTTGCTGCCGCCCAGGCTCTGCTTGAGGGTGTTAAACACCGAGGTCAGCGAGTCCTTGGCCGCGTTGAGCGACGAGGTGCTCATACTGCCCGAGCTGTCGACCATGAAGGCGATGTTGTAGTTGGTGCCAGGCACCACGGTCAGGCCGCCAATGTCGGCGACGATGATGTCGTTGCCATCGGTACCGGTAACGGTGTCATCGGCCGAGGTGGCGACAATGGAGTTGTAGACCGCCGGCACCACCGTGACCGGAATGGTCGCGGTGCTGCTCGCCGAACCGCCGACCATCTCGGTGGAGGTCGAGGTCACGGTCAGGTTGAACTGGCCGTTGTAGTACGGCGGCGGTGTCACGGTCAGGCTGCCAAGGTTCCAGCCGGTGACGTTGGCGTCGCCGCTGCTGGCGGTGACGGTGAAGGTATGGCCCGCGCCATCGCTGAGCACCGAGCCGACTGGCGCGCCGCTGATCTTCACGCTCAGGGTTTCCGAGCCGTCGGTGTCCGTCAGGGCGGTGGTGATCGCCGACAGTTTCACCGTGGTGCCTTCGGCGCCGGTGTTGAGTTTGTAGCCGTCGTAATAGCCTTCGCCATTGCTGCCGTGCAGATCGGAGACGGTCACGCCCGAGTTCACCAGATCCTGCACGCCGGTGTAGATCGGCACGCCGGCGCTGCTCAGGTCGATCGGCGTGCTGCCGTTGACCGACAGGTTGACGTCATAGCTGCCCGGGCCGCTCTGGTTGTGGTGGTAGATGTCCAGCGTGTAGTAACCGCTGGTGGTCGGGGTGAACGAGCCGTTGATCGCACCGCCCGCGCCCCATGTACCCGAAGCCACGCTCTTGCCGCCAATGGTGATCAGCAGACTGTCGTCAGCCACACCGCTGAAGGAGTAGGTCTTGCCGGCTTCCAGGTAGATCAGGCCCGAAGTTTTCGACGCCGTACCGGCAGTCACGCTGCCGTCCGACTGAACGTTGGTCACGTTGCCGCTGGAGTTCGGGGTGCCGGCGCCGTCGATCACGTTTTTCAGGGTGGTCGAGTTCGCACCACTGCCGTCGGTGCCCAGACCCGCCAGGCCGGTCCAGACTTCCTTGACCAGGCCGGTCGACTTCACGCTGTTGTCGGCCACGCTCACGGTTGGCGCATCCGCCACCGGGGTGATGTCGATCTTCACGGTGCCGGTGTTGCCCAGCAGTTGGCCGTCGGTTGGCTGGAACTTGATCTGTGCGTAATCCGCCTGATTATTGCCCAGGCCGGTGCCGCCGTAACCATTGACGCCCGACTCGTTGGCATCCGGCAGGAAGCGCAGCTTGCCGGCGTCGATGTCCGCCTTGCTGAAGGTCTGGTTGTTGGCGACGTCTTTCCAGGTCGAGCCGTCCAGGTACTGCAGTTTGCCTTCGCCCGGCAGCTGGGTGATTTTGATGCCAAGGCTGCTGGCCGGGCTGTCGACGTCGGTCACACCGAAAGTCGACCAGCCGAGTACCAGCGGGGTGTCTTCGGTGCCGGTGACATTGCTCGGTGCAGCGACCGGTGCGTCGTTGACCGCCACCACGTTGACCGTGGTGGTCGCGGTGTTGGAGTAGTTGCCGCCATCGGTCACGGTCACTGTAATGATCCGCGGCACGGTGCTCGGGTTTTCACTGCTGTTGGTGAAGCTGATGTTCTTGATGGCCTGCATGTAGTCGGCCAGCGTCGCGTTGCCCGACAGGGTCAGGGTCACGGTGCCGTTGGTGCTGTTGGCATTGATGGTGATGCCGTTGACGCTGTTGCCCAGGTTCAGCGCATCGCCGTCCTGACGGTTGGTCAGAACCACGGTAGCACCGGTGAGCATGGTGCTGTCCGGGTCGGTGATGCTGATGTCAGTGTCGGCAATCGACACACCTGCGCCCGGGGTGTTTTCGGTGAAGGTCACCTTGTAGTCGGCACCCGTCGCACCGCTGGAGTTGTTGGCGTCCAGGTCGAGCACAGGCGGCGCATCGTTGTCGATGATCGAAGTGCTGACGCTGCCATTGGTGCTGCTGACTGCGAGGTTCTCGAAGTTGCCGCCGGTGGCCGAATCGATCTTGACCACGAAGTTCTCGGTGCCTTCGGTGATCTTGTCATCGATGGTGGCGACGTTGAACTGCGCGCTGCTCGCACCTGCCGGGATCTTCACGGTGTACACGCCGGTGAAGTCCGAACCGTCGGCGGCGGTACCGCTGTAGACGATTTTCAGGGTCACTTCGGTTTGCGCCGGGTGGTTCAGGCTGACCGTGTAGCTGGCGGTCTGGCCTTCGGTCACCGAGCTGCTGCCAGTAATGCTGACCGTGGTGGTGTCGACCGTGTCGGTGACGTTGGTCACGGCTGGCGTGTTGCTGGTCACCAGATTTTCAAAGCTGCCGCCGCTGGTGCCGGTGATGGTCGCCTGCACGGTGCCGGCGTCTTTATAGACGTCGTCAGCTGGTGCCGGAACAGTCACGGTGCCGGTGGTTTTACCCGCTTCGATGGTGATCACCGAGCCGTTGCTCAGGGTCACGGTCACTGGACTGCCGGCCGCGTTGGTCAGGGTTGCGGTGTAGGTGATCTGGCCACCCTCAGCCACGGTGCCAGTCGCGGACAGCGACAGGTTGGTGGTGTCGACGGTGTCGGTCACGGTAGTGCTGACCGGGGTTTTGTCGGCGACCAGATTTTCGTAGTTGCCACCAGTGGCGTTGGTGATCGAGTTGGTCAGTGGCGCGTGGCCGGTCAACGCATCGTTCGGTGCGGTAGTGGTGGCGGTGCCAGTGGTCTGGCCAACACCGATGGTGATGGTCTGACCGTTAGCCAGCGTTACCACAACTGGCGAGCCAGTCACTGGAGCACCGACCGTGGCGGTGTAGACGACGTTGCCGCCTTCTGCCGCCGTGGCCGTTGCCGTCAGTTTGACGGTGGTGGTGTCGATGGTGTCGGTGACGCTGGTCACGGCTGGCGTCGTGCTCGGCACCAGATTTTCGAAGTTGCCACCGGTGGCGTTGCTGATCGTTGCTTGCACGGTGCCGGCGTCTTTGTAGACGTCGTCAGCCGGTGCCGGAACAGTCACGGTGCCGGTGGTTTTACCGGCGTCGATGGTGATCACGGCGCCGTTGGACAAAGTCACGGTCACTGGCGAGCCAGCGGCGTTGGTCAATGTTGCGGTGTAAACAATCGAACCGCCTTCAGCCACCGAGCCAGTCGCGCTCAGCGACAGGTTGGTGGTGTCGACGGTGTCGGTCACGTTAGTGCTGACTGGGGTCTTGTCGGCCACCAGATTCTCGTAGTTACCACCGGTCACGTTGGTGATCGAGTTGGTCAGCGGAGCGTGGCCAGTCAATGCGTCGTTTGGCGCCGTGGTGGTCGCGGTGCCTGTGGTCTGGCCAACACCGATGGTGATGGTCTGACCGTTGGCCAGCGTTACAACCACCGGTGAACCGGTCACCGGAGCACCGACGGTCGCGGTGTAGACGACGTTGCCGCCCTCTGCCGCTGTGCCGGTAGCCGTGAGTTTTACAGTCGTGGTGTCGATGGTGTCGGTAACGCTGGTGACGGCTGGAACAGTGCTCGGCACCAGGTTTTCGAAGTTGCCACCGGTGGCGGTGCTGATGGTCGCCTGCACGCTGCCGGCGTCTTTGTAGACGTCGTCGGCTGGCGCTGGAACGGTCACTGTGCCGGTGGTTTTGCCGGCGTCGATAGTGATCACGGCGCCGTTTGACAAGGTTACGGTCACTGGCGAACCAGCGGCGTTGGTCAGCGTGGCGGTGTAGATGATCGAGCCACCCTCAGCGACCGAGTTGGTAGCGCTCAGGGACAGGTTGGTGGTGTCGACGGTGTCGGTCACGTTGGTGCTGACCGGGGTTTTGTCGGCCACGAGGTTCTCGTAGTTGCCGCCCGTCACGTTGGTGATCGAGTTGGTCAGTGGTGCGTGACCGGTCAACGCATCGTTCGGTGCGGTGGTGGTCGCGGTCCCTGTGGTCTGGCCGACACCGATGGTGATGGTCTGACCGTTAGCCAGCGTTACCACAACTGGCGAGCCAGTCACTGGAGCACCGACCGTGGCGGTGTAGACGACGTTGCCGCCTTCTGCCGTAGTCGCCGTGGCCGTCAGTTTGACGGTGGTGGTGTCGATGGTGTCGGTGACGCTGGTCACGGCCGGCGTCGTGCTCGGCACGAGGTTTTCGAAGTTGCCACCCGTGGCGTTGCTGATCGTCGCCTGCACTGTACCGGCGTCTTTGTAGACATCGTCGGCTGGAGCTGGAACGGTCACGGTGCCGCTGGTTTTGCCAGCGTCGATGGTGATCACGGCGCCGTTCGACAGTGTCACGGTGACTGGCGAGCCAGCGGCGTTGGTCAGGGTCGCGGTGTAAACAATCGAACCGCCTTCAGCGACCGAATTGGTAGCGCTGAGCGACAGATTGGTCGTGTCGACAGTGTCGGTCACGGTAGTGCTGACCGGCGTTTTGTCAGCCACGAGGTTTTCGTAGTTACCGCCGCTGACGTCGGTGATCGCGTTGGTCAGCGGTGCGTGACCGTTCAAGACGTCGTTTGGAGCGGTAGTGGTTGCGGTGCCGGTGGTCTGGCCAACACCAATGGTGATGGTCTGACCGTTCGACAGGGTTACCACGACTGGCGAACCGGTTACTGGTGCGCCGACGGTTGCGGTGTAGACGACATTGCCGCCTTCTGCGGCAGTGGCGGTGGCGGTCAGTTTCACCGTGGTGGTGTCGATGGTATCGGTGACGCTGGTGATAGCCGGCGTCGTGCTTGGTACCAGGTTTTCGAAGTTGCCACCGGTGGCGGTGCTGATCGTCGCTTGTACGGTGCCGGCGTCTTTATAGACGTCATCAGCCGGGGCCGGGACAGTCACGGTGCCAGTGGTTTTGCCGGCGTCGATGGTGATCACGGCGCCGTTGGACAAAGTCACGGTCACTGGACTGCCGGCCGCGTTGGTCAGAGTTGCGGTGTAGGTGATCTGGCCACCCTCAGCCACGGTGCCAGTCGCGGACAGCGACAGGTTGGTGGTGTCGACGGTATCCGTGACGGTGGTCGATACCGGGGTCTTGTCGGCCACCAGATTCTCGTAGTTGCCGCCGGTCACGTTGGTGATCGAGTTGGTCAGTGGCGCATGACCGGTCAATGCATCGTTTGGCGCTGCGGTGGTTGCGGTGCCCGTGGTCTGGCCGACACCGATGGTGATGGTTTGACCATTGGCCAACGTCACGACAACTGGCGAGCCGGTTACCGGTGCGCCGACAGTCGCGGTGTAAACAACGTTGCCGCCTTCAGCCGCCGACTCGGTGGCCGTCAGTTTCACGTTGGTGGTGTCGATGGTGTCGGTGACGCTGGTCACAGCCGGAGTCGTGCTCGGCACCAGATTTTCAAAATTACCACCAGTGGTGGTGCTGATGGTCGCCTGCACGGTGCCGGCGTCTTTGTAGACGTCGTCGGTCGGGGCTGGCACGGTCACGGTGCCGGTGGTTTTGCCAGCGTCGATGGTGATCACGGCGCCGTTCGACAGAGTCACGGTCACTGGCGAGCCAGCGGCGTTGGTCAGGGTCGCGGTGTAAACAATTGAACCGCCCTCGGCCACAGTGCCGGTCGCGCTCAACGACAGATTGGTGGTGTCGACAGTGTCGGTCACGTTGGTGCTGACCGGGGTTTTGTCGGCCACCAGGTTCTCGAAGTTGCCACCTGTTACGTCAGTGATCGAGTTGGTCAGCGGAGCGTGTCCATTCAATGCGTCGTTTGGCGCCGTGGTGGTCGCGGTACCGGTGGTCTGGCCGACGCCGATGGTAATGGTTTGACCGTTGGCCAGGGTTACAACAACCGGCGAGCCGGTGACTGGCGCGCCGACAGTCGCGGTGTAGGTGACGTTGCCACCTTCAGCAGTCGACTCTGTCGCTGTCAGTTTGACGGTGGTGTCGTCGATGGTGTCGGTGACGTTGGTGACTGCCGGTACGGTGCTCGGCACCAGGTTTTCGAAGTTGCCACCGGTCGCGGTCGAAATGGTTGCTTCGACTTTGCCGGCGTCTTTGTAAACGTCGTCGGCGGGCGCTGGAACAGTCACCGTGCCCGTGGTTTTACCGGCCTCGATGCTGATCACGGCGCCGTTGGATAGGGTTACGGTGACTGGCGAGCCGGCCGCGTTAGTCAGTGTCGCGGTGTAGATGATCGAGCCACCTTCAGCGACCGAACCAGTCGCGCTGAGCGACAGGTTGGTGGTGTCGACGGTATCGGTGACCGTGGTCGAAACCGGGGTCTTGTCGGCCACCAGATTCTCGTAATTGCCGCCGGTTACACCGGTGATCGAGTTGGTCAGCGGTGCCTGACCGGTCAGTGCATCGTTCGGTGCGGTGAAGGTCACTGTGCCGGTGGTTTTACCGACTTCGATGGTGATGTTCTGACCATTGGCCAGCGTTACGGTGACCGGTGAACCGGTTACCGGAGCGCCGACAGTGGCGGTGTAGGTGACGGTGCTGCCTTCAGCCACGGAGGTATCAGCCGTCAGTTTGACGGTCGAGGTGTCGATGGTGTCGGTCACTTCGGTCACAGCCGGCGTCGTGCTCGGCACCAGGTTTTCGAAGTTGCCACCGGTAGCGGTTGAGATCGTCGCTTCAACCTTGCCGGCGTCTTTGTAGACGTCGTCGGCTGGCGCAGGAACAGTCACAGTGCCGGTGGTTTTGCCAGCGTCGATGGTGATCACGGCGCCGTTGCTCAGCGTCACGGTCACTGGCGAGCCAGCCGCGTTGGTCAGGGTTGCGGTGTAAACAATCGAACCACCCTCGGCCACAGTGCCGGTCGCAGTCAGCGACAGGTTAGTGGTGTCGACAGTGTCGGTGACATTGGTCGAAACCGGGGTCTTGTCGGCCACCAGATTTTCGTAGTTGCCACCGCTGACCTCAGTGATCGCATTGGTGATCGGCGCGTGGCCGGTCAATGCGTCGTTCGGCGCGGTGGTGGTGGCGGTGCCCGTGGTCTGGCCGACGCCGATGGTAATGGTCTGACCGTTGGCCAAGGTCACAACCACAGGCGAACCGGTCACTGGTGCGCCAACAGTGGCGGTGTAAGTGACGGTGCCGCCTTCAGCCACGGAGGTATCGGCCGTCAGTTTGACGGTTGAGGTGTCGATGGTGTCGGTGACTTCGGTCACGGCCGGCACAGTGCTCGGTACCAGGTTTTCAAAGTTGCCACCGGTGGCGGTGCTGATCGTCGCCTGCACCGTGCCGGCGTCTTTGTAGACGTCATCGGCTGGCGCTGGAACAGACACGGTGCCAGTGGTTTTACCAGCTTCGATGGTGATCACCGCGCCGTTCGACAAGGTCACGGTGACGGGCGAGCCAGCCGCGCTGGTCAGGGTTGCGGTGTAAACAATCGAACCACCCTCGGCCACAGAACCCGTGGCGCTCAGCGACAGGTTAGTGGTGTCGACAGTGTCGGTCACGGTGGTGCTGACTGGCGTCTTGTCGGCCACGAGATTTTCGTAGTTGCCGCCGGTTACACCGGTGATCGAGTTGCTCAGCGGCGCCTGGCCGGTCAACGCATCGTTCGGTGCGGTGAAGGTCACTGTGCCGGTGGTTTTGCCGACTTCGATGGTGATGTTCTGACCATTGGCCAGGGTCACGACCACAGGCGAGCCGGTGACTGGCGCGCCGACAGTGGCGGTGTAAGTGACGGTGCCGCCTTCAGCCACGGTGGTATCGGCCGTCAGTTTGACGGTCGAGGTGTCGATGGTGTCAGTCACTTCGGTCACGGCCGGAACAGTGCTCGGTACCAGGTTCTCGAAGTTGCCGCCCGTCGCCGTCGAGATCGTCGCTTCGACTTTGCCCGCATCTTTGTAGACATCATCGGCTGGCGCCGGAACAGACACGGTGCCAGTGGTTTTGCCGGCTTCGATGGTAATCACCGCGCCGTTCGACAGGGTTACCGTAACTGGCGAACCCGCTGGGTTGGTCAGGGTTGCGGTGTAAACAATCGAACCACCCTCGGCCACAGAACCCGTGGCGCTCAGCGACAGGTTGGTGGTGTCGACGGTGTCGGTGACATTGGTCGAAACCGGGGTCTTGTCGGCCACGAGATTTTCGTAGTTGCCGCCGCTCACCTCAGTGATCGCATTGGTGATCGGCGCGTGGCCGGTCAATGCATCGTTCGGCGCGGTGGTGGTCGCGGTGCCGGTGGTCTGGCCAACACCAATGGTGATGGTCTGACCATTGGCGAGGGTCACGACCACAGGTGAACCAGTGACAGGTGCGCCCACAGTCGCAGTGTAAGTCACGGTGCCGCCCTCAGCCGCCGACTCGGTCGCGGTGAGTTTGACGGTGGTGGTGTCGATGGTGTCAGTGACGTTGGTCACGGCCGGTACGGTGCTCGGTACCAGGTTTTCGAAGTTGCCGCCCGTTGCCTCCTTGATCGTGACTTCGACTTTACCGGCGTCTTTATAGACGTCATCGGCTGGCGCAGGAACGGTCACGGTGCCGGTGGTTTTGCCCGCCTCGATGGTGATCACCGAACCGTTCGACAGCGTCACGGTTACCGGGGTGCCGGCCGGGTTGGTCAGTGTCGCGGTGTAAACGATCGATCCGCCTTCAGCCACCGAATCGGTCGCGGTCAGGTTCAGGTTGGTGGTGTCGGTGGTGTCCGAAACCGTGGTGTCAGCGGACTTGCCGTCGACCGCCAGTTTTTCGAAATTGCCGCCAGTGGCGCCGTCGATGGTCACGCTCAGCGAGCTGCCGCCGGCCAGAGGGCTGTTCGGTGCAACGAAGTTCACCGAACCGGTGGTTTCACCGACAGCGATGGTGATGGTCTGTCCGTTGGACAGGGTCACGACAACCGGCGAGCCAGTCACTGGTGCGGTCACGGTCGCGGTGTAGACCACGGTTTCGCCTTCAGCGACGTTCGCCGTGGCGGTCAGCGACACGGTGGAGGTGTCGATGGTGTCGTTGACCGTAGTGACCGCTGGCGCTGTGCTGGTGACCAGGTTTTCGAAGTCGCCGCCAGTCGCACCTTTGATGGTCGCTTCAACCGTGCCGGCGTCTTTGTAGACGTCATCTTTCGGCGCGTCGACAGTAACGGTGCCAGTGGTTTTGCCAGCGTCGATGGTGATCACTGCGCCGTTCGACAGAGTCACGGTGACCGGTGAACCAGCAGCATTGCTCAGGGTCGCGGTGTAGGTGATCTGGCCACCTTCGTTGACCGAGCCGGTCGCGCTCAGCGACAGGTTGGTGGTATCGACGGTGTCGGTGACGGTGGTGCTGACCGGGGTTTTGTCGGCCACGAGGTTTTCGTAGTTGCCGCCGGAAACGTCGGTGATCGCGTTGGTGATCGGCGCGTGGCCGGTCAGCGCATCATTCGGTGCGGTGGTGGTCACGGTGCCGGTGGTTTTGCCGACTTCGATGGTGATGTTCTGGCCGTTGGCCAGGGTCACGAGGACAGGCGAACCGGTGACCGGCGCGCCGACAGTAGCGGTGTAGGTGACGGTGCCGCCTTCAGCCGCCGACTCGGTGGCGGTCAGTTTGACCGTGGTGGTATCGACCGTATCAGTCACGTCGGTGACGGCTGGAACGGTGCTTGGCACCAGGTTCTCGAAGTTGCCGCCCGTAGCATCCTTGATGGTCACTTCGACCTTGCCGGCGTCCTTGTAGACGTCATCGGCTGGTGCAGGAACGGTCACTGTGCCAGTGGTTTTTCCGGCTTCGATGGTGATCACCGAGCCGTTCGACAGGGTCACGGTGACAGGCGAACCTGCGGCATTGGACAGGGTCGCGGTGTAAGTAATCTGGCCGCCTTCAGCCACGGTCCCCGTCGCGCTTAGCGACAGGTTGGTGGTGTCGACAGTGTCAGTAACAGTGGTCGAAACCGGGGTTTTGTCGGCGACCAGATTCTCGTAGTTACCGCCGCTTACGTCAGTGATCGCGTTGGTCAGCGGGGTGTGGCCGTTCAACGCGTCGTTAGGTGCGGTGGCGGTTACGGTGCCGCTGGTTTTGCCGACTTCGATGGTGATGTTCTGGCCGTTGGCCAGGCTCACTACAACCGGAGAACCCGTCACTGGAGCACCGACGGTGGCGGTGTAAGTAACGGTGCCACCTTCAGCCGCTGACTCGGTGGCAGTCAGTTTGACCGTCGAGGTGTCGATGGTGTCAGTGACTTCGGTCACGGCCGGCACAGTGCTCGGGACCAGGTTCTCGAAGTTGCCGCCGGTAGCATCCTTGATAGTGACTTCGACCTTGCCGGCGTCTTTGTAGACGTCATCGGCCGGCGCCGGAACGGTCACTGTGCCAGTGGTTTTACCGGCCTCGATGGTGATCACCGAGCCGTTCGACAGGGTCACGGTGACAGGCGAGCCCGCCGCATTGGTCAGGGTCGCGGTGTAGATGATCGAACCACCCTCGGCCACGGAACCGGTAGCGCTGAGCGACAGATTGGTGGTGTCGGTGGTGTCGGTCACTGTGGTGGTGATCGGGGTTTTGTCGGCGACCAGATTTTCGTAATTGCCGCCGCTCACGCCGGTGATCGAGTTGGTCAGCGGGGCCTGACCGGTCAGCGTATCGTTCGGTGCGGTGAAGGTTACGGTGCCGGTGGTCTTGCCCACTTCAATGGTGATGCTCTGACCATTGGCCAGGGTCACCACGACAGGAGAACCGGTGACCGGCGCGCCGACAGTGGCGGTATAGGTGACGGTGCCGCCTTCAGCGACCGTGGTGTCGGCCGTCAGCTTCACGGTCGAGGTGTCGATGGTGTCAGTGACTTCGGTCACGGCTGGCGTGGTGCTCGGGACCAGGTTCTCGAAGTTGCCGCCGGTGGCGTCCTTGATGGTGACTTCGACCTTGCCGGCGTCTTTGTAGACATCATCGGCAGGCGCAGGAACAGTCACGGTGCCGGTGGTTTTGCCCGCTTCGATGGTGATCACCGAGCCGTTGCTCAGGGTCACGGTGACCGGGCTTCCAGCGGCATTGGTCAGGGTCGCGGTGTAGGTGATCTGGCCGCCTTCGTTGACCGAGCCGGTCGCGCTCAGCGACAAGTTGGTGGTGTCGACGGTGTCGGTGACGGTGGTGCTGACCGGGGTTTTGTCGGCCACGAGGTTTTCGTAATTGCCGCCGGAAACGTCGGTGATCGCGTTGGTCAGTGGAGCGTGGCCAGTCAGCGCATCGTTCGGCGCACTGGTGGTCACGGTGCCGGTGGTTTTACCTACTTCGATGGTGATGTTCTGACCGTTGGCCAGGGTCACGACAACCGGGGAACCGGTGACTGGCGCGCCGACCGTCGCGGTGTAGGTGACGGTGCCACCTTCAGCGGCCGACTCGGTGGCGGTCAGTTTGACCGTCGAGGTGTCGACAGTGTCAGTGACTTCAGTCACGGCCGGCGTGGTGCTCGGTACCAGGTTCTCGAAGTTGCCGCCCGTAGCATCCTCGATAGTGACTTCGACTTTGCCGGCGTCTTTGTAAACGTCATCGGCAGGCGCAGGAACGGTCACGGTGCCAGTGGTTTTACCCGCTTCGATGGTGATCACCGAGCCATTTGACAGGGTCACGGTGACTGGCGTGCCGGCCGGATTGGTCAGCGTCGCGGTGTAAACA
>NZ_JAUJWZ010000033.1:0-30801 GCF_031931925.1 Pseudomonas sp. rhizo66 | reverse complement strand
TGAAATCTGCCGTCAACACCTATTTTCATAATTCTGTCACATGGGTCAAAAAAACCCGAAAACACAAAGGCCGACCCCAAGGAGTCGGCCTTCTTTGCATCGCCCCTGCTTACAAGCTAGGGAAGGCGAACTGCGAAGCCTCATGGCTTGCACGTTGCGGCCAGCGCTGAGTGATCGCCTTGCGCCGGGTATAGAAGCGCACACCATCCGGACCATAAGCATGCAGATCGCCAAACAGCGAACGCTTCCAGCCGCCGAAGCTATGGTAAGCCACCGGTACCGGCAGCGGCACGTTGACGCCAACCATGCCGACTTCGATCTCGTCGCAGAACAGACGCGCCGCTTCACCGTCACGGGTGAAGATGCAGGTGCCGTTGCCGTATTCGTGATCGTTGATCAGTTGCATCGCCTCTTCCAGGCTGTTCACTCGGACGACGCACAACACCGGCCCGAAGATCTCTTCTTTATAGATGCGCATCTCTGGGGTGACGTTGTCGAACAGGCAGCCACCGAGGAAGAAACCTTCTTCATGCCCTGCCACGCTCAAACCACGACCGTCGACCACCAGGGTCGCGCCCGCTGCCACGCCGTCATCAACGTATCCACTGACTTTGTCGCGCGCCTGACCTGTCACCAGTGGGCCCATGTCCAGACCACACGAAGTGCCGGCACCGATTTTCAGCGCCTTGATCTGTGGAACCAGTTTGGCCACCAGTGCATCCGCCACCTGGTCACCCACACACACGGCCACCGAAATCGCCATGCAGCGCTCGCCGCAAGAACCGTAGGCCGCGCCCATCAGTGCGCTGACCGCGTTGTCCAGATCGGCATCCGGCATCAACACTGCGTGGTTCTTCGCGCCGCCCAGTGCCTGCACGCGTTTGCCGCGCTTGGTGCCTTCGGCGTAGATGTATTCCGCAATCGGCGTCGAACCAACGAAGCTCAGCGCTTTGACTTCCGGCGCTTCGATCAGCGCATCCACCGCAGTCTTGTCACCGTGCACCACGCTCATCACACCTTTCGGCAGACCGGCTTCCAGCAGCAGTTGAGCGATAAGCAGCGTCGAACTTGGATCACGCTCGGACGGCTTGAGGATGAAGCAGTTGCCGCAGACGATCGCCAACGGGTACATCCACAGCGGCACCATGGCCGGGAAGTTGAAAGGTGTGATACCCGCCACAATGCCCAGCGGCTGGAAGTCCGACCATGCATCGATGTTCGGGCCGACGTTGCGGCTGTATTCGCCCTTGAGGATTTCCGGCGCAGAACAAGCAAACTCGACGTTCTCGATACCGCGCTTCAATTCACCGGCAGCGTCTTCAAGCGTCTTGCCGTGTTCTTCGCTGATCAATTGCGAGATACGTGCTTCGTTCTGCTCCAGCAATTGCTTGAAGCGGAACATCACCTGCGCACGTTTGGCCGGCGGCGTGTTGCGCCAGGCAGGAAACGCAGCCTTGGCGGCATCGATGGCTTTCTGGATGGTTGCCTGGCTGGCCAGTGGCAGCTTGTGGATAGCCTGACCGGTCGACGGATTGAACACATCAACCGCGCGACCGTTCTCGGTCACCAGTTCGCCATTGATCAAATGCGGGATAACGCTCATCGAAAACTCCTGAATTCTTGTCCACAGGCAGCCGTTAAGGCATGCCCGTTTTTGTAGGTATATATAGAGGGAAAAATCAGTCGAGCTTGTTCAGCACTTCGCCGACCGCGTCGAACAGACGATCGAGGTCTTGCGGTTTGCTGTTGAAAGTCGGGCCGAACTGCAGGGTGTCGCCGCCGAAGCGTACGTAGAACCCGGCTTTCCACAGGGCCATGCCGGCTTCGAACGGACGCACGATGGCGTCGCCGTCACGATGGGCAATCTGGATCGCACCGGCCAGGCCGAAGTTACGGATGTCGATAACGTTTTTCGAACCTTTCAGACCGTGCAGCGCGTTCTCAAAATGCGGGGCGACTTCTGCAACGCTCTGTACCAGGTTTTCCTTTTGCAGCAGGTCGAGTGCTGCAAGGCCAGCGGCGCAAGCCACCGGGTGTGCCGAGTAGGTGTAGCCGTGTGGAAATTCCACAGCGTATTCCGGGGTCGGCTGATTCATGAACGTCTGATAGATCTCGGAGCTGGCAATCACCGCGCCCATCGGGATCGCACCATTGGTGACTTGCTTGGCGATGCACATCAGGTCCGGGGTGACGCCAAAGGTGTCGGCGCCGAACATGTTGCCGGTACGGCCAAAACCGGTGATCACTTCGTCGAACACCAACAGAATGCTGTGTTGATCGCAGATTTCACGCAGACGCTTCAGGTAACCCTGCGGTGGCACCAGTACGCCGGCGGAACCGGCCATAGGTTCTACGAATACGGCGGCGATGTTCGAGGCATCGTGCAACTCGATCAGCTTCAGCAGTTCGTCCGCCAAGGCGATACCGCCCTGCTCCGGCATGCCACGGGAGAAGGCGTTGCTGGCCAGCAAAGTGTGGGGCAGGTGATCGACGTCCATCATCGCTTGGCCGAACAGCTTGCGGTTGCCGTTGACGCCGCCGAGGCTGGTGCCGGCGATGTTCACGCCATGATAACCACGAGCACGGCCGATCATTTTGGTTTTGGTCGACTGGCCTTTCAGGCGCCAGTAGGCACGGACCATTTTCACCGCGGTGTCAGCGCACTCGGAACCCGAGTCAGTGAAGAACACGTGGTTGAGGTTGCCCGGGGTCAGCTCGGTGATCTTCTCGGCCAGCTGGAACGACAGTGGGTGGCCGTACTGGAAGCCCGGCGAGTAATCGAGGGTGCCCAACTGTTTGGAGACCGCTTCCTGAATTTCCTTGCGAGTGTGGCCGGCGCCGCAGGTCCACAGGCCGGACAGCGAGTCGTATACCCGACGGCCCTTGTCGTCAATCAGCCAACTGCCTTCAGCACCAACGATCAGACGCGGGTCGCGCTGGAAGTTACGGTTGGCGGTGTACGGCATCCAGTGCGCGTCCAGCTTCAGTTGGCTGGCCAGTGGCGACGGCGCGTTTTCAGGCATGTTCATCGGGCAAAACCTCGCAGGGCATAAGCGTCAGGGAGATAAAAAGCGTTGTTGCAGCTAAATTGCCACGAGGATAAAGTCGGTGAAATTCAACTCTTCTAACCTTCAGTTAGAACTTCGCTAAACAATGAGAGCAACAAGATGAGCAGCCGTCGCTCCGATCCGCTGGCCCAGGTCAGTGACTTTGATATTCGCTTGCTGCGGATTTTCCGCAGCGTGGTGGAGTGCGGCGGCTTCTCGGCAGCGGAAACCGTGCTCGGCATCGGCCGTTCGGCGATCAGCCAACAGATGAGCGATCTGGAGCAGCGCCTCGGTTTGCGTCTGTGCCAGCGCGGTCGCGCCGGGTTTTCGCTGACCGAAGAAGGTCGCGAGGTGTATCAGTCGGCGTTGCAGCTATTAAGTGCGCTGGAAAGCTTTCGCACTGAGGTCAACGGTCTGCACCAGCATTTGCGCGGCGAACTGATCATCGGTCTGACCGACAACCTCGTCACCCTCCCCCACATGCGCATCACCCACGCCCTCGCTCAGTTGAAGGAACGCGGGCCGGATGTGCAGATCCAGATTCGCATGATTGCGCCCAATGAAGTAGAGCAAGGTGTGCTCGATGGGCGTTTGCATGTCGGCGTGGTACCGCAGGCCAGTGCCTTGTCGGGGCTGGAGTATCAGCCGTTGTACAGCGAGCGTTCGCTGCTTTATTGCGCGGTTGGCCATCCGTTGTTTTATGTCGATGACAAACAACTCGATGACGAACGCCTTAACAGTCAGGACGCGATTGCCCCGACCTTTCGTTTGCCGGCGGATATTCAAGCGCATTACCAAGCGCTCAATTGCACAGCCAGTGCTTCTGACCGTGAGGGTATGGCGTTTCTGATTTTGACCGGGCGCTACATTGGCTATCTGCCGGATCACTACGCCAGCCTCTGGGTGCAGCAAGGTCGCTTGCGCGCGTTGAAGGCGCAAACGCGTTTTTATGACCTGAGCCTCGCATCGGTCACGCGCAAGGGCCGGCGCCCTCATTTGGTGCTGGAAAGCTTTTTGGAGAGTCTGGCGGCAACGCGTTGAAAATCCGCCGAGGCCTGCCAGCGTTGGGCCCTGGCGACAAATACGGCAAATAACCTGAGCAAGTGGACAGCTTTTTGCAGAGCAGGATCAACCCGATCCTTCAACAAGAAGCCTTAAGCCATGCAGCCTGATTCCGCACCGTCCAGCGACCTGATCTACGGCCTCAACGACCGCCCCAAACCCGCCGCCGCAGTCCTTGCCGCGCTGCAACACGTGCTCGCCAGTTTCGTCGGCATCATTACCCCGCCACTAGTGATTGGCTCGGCGCTCGGGCTGACCGCGCATTTGCCGTACCTCATCAGCATGGCGTTGATGGTTTCGGGCGTCGGCACCTTTATTCAAGCGCGGCGGCCGTTCGGCATCGGCGCGGGGATGATTTGTCTGCAGGGCACCAGTTTCGCCTTTCTCGGTGCGGTGCTGTCGGCCGGATTTCTGGTCAAGCAACGCGGTGGTAGTCCGGAAGACATTCTGGCAATGATTTTCGGTGTGTGCTTTTTCGGCGCAATCGTGCAGATCGTCCTCAGCCGCTTTATCGGTCAATTGCGTCGCGTGGTCACGCCGCTGGTAACCGGCATCGTTATCACCCTGATCGGCATCAGCCTGATCAAGGTCGGCATCACTGATCTCGGCGGTGGCTTCAATGCGCCGGACTTCGGTGCGCCGGGCAATCTGGCGCTGGGCGTGTTTGTGTTGCTGACGATCATTCTGCTTAACCGCTCGAATACTCCGTGGGTGCGGTTGTCGGCAATCATCATCGGACTGCTGCTCGGCAGTCTGGCTGCCTGGTTCAGTGGGAAACTGCTACCGCAGCCCTTGCCTGACGTGCCGCTGATGAGTTTTCCTACGCCGTTCAAGTTTGGCTTCAGCTTCGACTGGACAGCTTTCCTGCCGGTCGCGCTGATTTATCTGATCAGCACCATCGAAACCGTCGGCGACCTCACCGCCAACTGCATGCTCGCCCGCCAGCCGATCAGCGGCCCTTCCTATATAAGTCGCCTGCGCGGTGGCGTACTTGGCGATGGCGTCAGTTGCATGATCGCCGCGACTTTCAGCGCCTTCCCTAACACCACGTTCGCGCAGAACAACGGCGTGATCCAGTTGACCGGCGTCGCCAGCCGCTACGTCGGTCTGTACATCGGCGCGATCCTGTTTTGCCTCGGCCTGTTCCCGATGATCGGCGCAGTCCTGCAACAGATTCCGAAACCGGTACTGGGTGGCGCAACCCTGGTGATGTTCGGTGCGGTGGCCGCTGCGGGTGTGCGCATCCTCGCGCAGTCACCGCTGGATCGGCGCAGCATGTCGATCATCGCCACCTCGTTCGGCGTCGGCCTGGGCATTGCCGCGCAACCGAACCTGCTGCACCTGCTGCCGAAACTGGTGCAGAACCTGTTCGACTCGGCCATCACCAGCGGTGGCCTGACGGCGATCATCCTGTGCCTGCTGCTTCCGGAGTCGAAAACCGAGGCCACTGAAGTGCCCGCGCCGCTGAACAAGATCGAACAGGCGTAACGGTTTTATCGCGCAAGGACTTGTCGGATGCCTGTGGGTGCGCTATCAACGCAACTGGTTGCACCCACAGACAAACCCGGAAGTGCCTATGACCTTTGAAGTCCCAGCCCATGGCGGCAAACCCGCCAGCCGCATTCGTCAGAAGAACGAAGAGACCATCCTCAAAGCCGCCGAAGACGAGTTCGCCCGTCACGGGTACAAAGGCACCAGCATGAACACCATCGCCCAGAATGCCGGGTTGCCCAAGGCGAACCTGCATTACTACTTCACCAACAAACTTGGTTTGTACGTGGCGGTGCTGAGCAACATCATCGAGTTGTGGGACAGCACCTTCAACACCCTCACCGCCGAAGACGATCCGGCCGAAGCGCTGACCCGCTACATCCGCGCCAAGATGGAATTCTCCCGTCGTCAGCCACAGGCCTCGCGGATCTTTGCGATGGAAGTGATCAGCGGCGGCGAATGCCTCAGCGAATATTTCAATCAGGATTACCGCGCCTGGTTCACCGGCCGTGCGGCGGTGTTTCAAGCGTGGATTGATGCGGGCAAAATGGACCCGGTCGATCCGGTGCACCTGATCTTCCTGTTGTGGGGCAGCACCCAGCATTACGCTGACTTCGCCACGCAGATCTGCCGCGTCAGCGGTCGCAGCAAGTTGACCAAGCAGGACATGGAAGACGCCGGCAACAACCTGATCCGCATCATTCTCAAAGGCTGCGGCCTCACTCCTCCTCTATAAGACGTTTATGCCTTTCACCCTCAGCGGTTTTTGCGAGTACCGCGAAGAGATTCGCAAAAGCCGCTTTATCACTTTCGCCACGCCGATCGGCAGTCCTGCCGAGGCGCAGGCGTTTTTCGAGCAGTACAGCGATCTGAACGCCTCGCACAACTGCTGGGCATGGAAACTCGGCGATCAATACCGCAGCAATGACGACGGCGAACCCGGCGGCACGGCGGGGCGACCGATTCTGGCGGCGATTGAAGCGCAGGACTGCGATCAGGTCGCGGTGCTGGTGATCCGTTGGTACGGCGGCATTCAACTCGGCACGGGTGGTTTGGCCCGGGCGTATGGCGGTGGGGCGAACAAGTGCCTGCAGACGGCGGCCAAGATTGAGCTGATTAGCCGGGTGCCGCTGAGTTGCGCCTGCGGGTTTGCCGAGTTGGCGTTGGTGAAGTTGCGCGTGGCGGATTTGGGCGGGCTGGTGGTGGAAGAGAATTTTACCGCCAATGGCGTTGAGTTGAAGTTGGCGGTGGGTGAGGCGCAGATCGAGTTGTTGCAAAGCCAATTGGCGGATTTGAGTCGTGGACGGATTTTGTTGCAGCGGTGAAGCCCAGATCAAAAGATCGCAGCGTTCCGCAGCTCCTACAGGGGAACGCATTTCAAATGCAGGAGCTGCCGAAGGCTGCGATCTTTTAGGGCATCCCCCGTTTTCCTTATTCCACAGAGTTGCCCACAACGGCTGTGCACCCGACTGTGGATAACCTGAGTACATTCCGCTGTAACCCTTCTGTCACGTGGCTTTGCGCGGTTTGTTCACTTTTCGTTCAATTCACCCAACGAAACGAAATTTTCAAACAGAAACAGTCAGTTAGCGCGGTTTATCACCATTAGAAGAAAGCACCGCCGTGCTTATGCCCGGGTGTGCAGCTTGCGCACAATAACTGTGGAGCAAGCTGTGGATAACCCGTTCATGGCTGGCGCAGTCGCTGGATCCATCTAGCCCCCAAGGGATTGCTCGTTTTTTGATCAGATCGCGACGGGCAAAACTGGCGCCCGATCAACGGCTTTGCTCTGAATTGGTGCCGGACAACAATACGATTTCACTTTGAATGCTCTGCACCAGGTGCTCGCACACGCGGCCCGCTCCCGTTCCTGACTCAATGGCCAGGAAATTGCTTTATCCACAGGCACAACTCCAAAGCAAGTCGAGCCTGTCATGCCAATCGCCACTTCCATCCCGCGCCTGCAATTGCGCCATATCAGCAAACGCTACCCCGGTTGTCTGGCCAATGACGCCATTGACCTGAGCATTGCGCCAGGGGAAATCCATGCCCTGCTCGGTGAAAACGGTGCCGGCAAAAGCACCTTGATGAAGATTATCTACGGCGTCACCCAAGCTGATTCCGGCGAGATGCTCTGGCAAGGTCAGCCGGTGAATATCCGCAACCCGGCCCAGGCGCGGCAGTTGGGGATCGGCATGGTGTTCCAGCATTTCTCGCTGTTCGAGACCCTCAGCGTGGCGCAGAACATTGCCTTGGCGATGGGCGCCGCAGCCGGCACGCCGAAACAACTGGAGCCGAAGATTCGTGAAGTCTCACGCCGTTACGGCATGGCGCTGGAGCCGGAGCGACTTGTCCACAGCCTGTCGATCGGCGAACGGCAACGGGTGGAGATCGTTCGCTGCCTGATGCAGGACATTCGCTTACTGATTCTCGATGAACCGACTTCGGTGCTGACGCCGCAAGAGGCCGATGAATTGTTCATCACCCTGCGCCGCCTCGCCGCCGAGGGCTGCAGCATTCTGTTTATCAGCCACAAACTCGCTGAAGTACGCGCGTTGTGTCACAGCGCCACGGTATTACGCGGCGGGCGCGTGGCCGGGCATTGCGTGCCGGCCGAATGCTCGGATCAACAATTGGCGCAGTTGATGGTTGGCGAAGCGGCAGCGTTGATTGGTGATTATCCGAAGGTCAGCGGCGGCGCGGCGTTTTTGCAGGTGAAGGGCTTGAGTTGGCACAACCCGGATCCGTTCGGCTGCTCGCTGACTGACATTGATGTGCAAGTGCTCAGCGGTGAAATCGTCGGCATCGCCGGGGTGGCGGGCAATGGTCAGGATGAGTTGCTCGCTCTGCTCAGTGGCGAACACACCTTGCCGCGCGCCGAGGCCGCGACCATTCGCTTCGCGGCGCAGAACGTTGCCGACTTGCGCCCGGATGCCCGGCGCAAACTGGGCTTGGCGTTCGTCCCCGCCGAACGCCTCGGTCACGGCGCGGTGCCGGAGTTGAGTCTGGCTGACAACGCCCTCCTCACCGCTTTCCAGCAAGGCCTGATCAGCAACGGTTTGATCGTTCGCGGCAAAGTCGAAGCCCTCGCCCAACAGATCATTCAACGCTTCGGCGTGAAAACTCCGGACACGCAAACCGCCGCGCGCAGTCTGTCCGGCGGCAATCTGCAGAAATTCATCCTTGGTCGGGAAATCCTTCAGCAACCGAAATTGCTGATCGCCGCGCACCCGACCTGGGGCGTCGACGTCGGCGCCGCCGCGACCATTCACCGTGCGTTGATCGCGTTGCGCGATGCCGGCGCGGCGATTCTGGTGATTTCCGAAGACCTCGATGAGCTGTTCCAGATTAGCGACCGCCTCGGCGCGCTGTGCGGTGGACGTTTGTCGGCGCTGCACAACACCACCGATACCCAACTCAGCGACGTTGGCGGCTGGATGGCCGGCCAGTTCGACCACGCCCCTTCAGCCGCCACGGTTTAACGGAGTTATACACATGCTGCTTTCCCTCGAACCCCGTGGCCAGCAATCGCGCCTGATGCTGTGGTGCTCGCCGTTGTTGGCAGCGGCGCTGACGCTTGGCTGCGGCTCGCTGCTATTCATCGCCCTCGGGCATGACCCGCTGCAAACATTGCACACGCTGCTGATCGCACCGGTCAGCGATGTGTATGGCGTCTCAGAATTGTTGGTCAAGGCGCTGCCGATTCTGCTCTGCGCACTCGGTCTGGCGGTGGCGTATCAGGCGCGAATCTGGAACATCGGCGCCGAAGGTCAACTGCTCCTCGGCGCCCTCGCCGGCAGTGCCTTGGCGGTAAACATTATCGATATGCAAAGCCGTTGGGCGCTGGTGTTGATCCTGCTCACCGGCACCCTCGCCGGCGCGGCGTGGGCCGGGCTGACGGCGTGGTTGCGCACGCGCTTCAATGCCAACGAAATCCTTACCAGCATCATGCTCAATTACATCGCCCTGAATTTGCTGCTGTTCTGCGTCCACGGGCCGTTGAAGGACCCGGCCGGGTTCAACTTTCCCGAGTCGGCGATGTTCGGCGACGCCAGCCGTTTGCCGTTGTTGATGGAGGATGGCCGCGTGCATGCCGGGGTGTATTTCGCCCTGCTCGCATTGGTCGCGGTATGGGTGTTGTTGCAGAAAAGCTTTGTCGGTTTCCAGATCAAAGTGCTTGGGCTGGACAAGCGCGCGGCGGGATTTGTCGGCTTTCGTGAGAAGCGTTTGATCTGGCTGGCGCTGTTGATCAGCGGCGGGCTGGCGGGGCTGGCCGGCGTCTGCGAAGTCACCGGGCCGATTGGCCAGTTGGTGCCGCAGGTGTCACCGGGTTACGGCTATGCGGCAATCACCGTGGCGTTTCTTGGGCGACTGAATCCGCTCGGGATTCTGTTCTCCAGCCTGCTGATGGCGTTGCTGTACATCGGTGGCGAGAGCGCGCAAATGAGCCTGAATCTGCCGCAAGCGATCACCCAGTTGTTTCAGGGAATGATGCTGTTTTTCCTGCTCGCCTGTGACGTGCTGATCCTCTATCGGCCTCGCCTGAACCTGCGTTGGGTGAAGCGCACTTCGACCACTGCCGTAACCGCCGGAGCGCTGTGATGGATATCGATCTGTTGAGCAATATTTTCTACGCCATGGTGCGTTGCGGCACGCCGTTGTTGCTGGTGGCGTTGGGTGAACTGATCTGCGAGAAGAGCGGCGTGCTCAACCTCGGACAGGAAGGGATGATGCTGTTTGGTGCGGTGATCGGTTTTATCGTCGCGCTCAACAGCGGCAACCTGTGGCTTGGCGTGTTGCTGGCGATGCTGGCCGGGATGTTGTTGTCGTCGCTGTTTGCGCTGGTGGCGTTGGTGTTCAACGCCAACCAGGTGGCGACCGGGTTGGCGCTGACGATTTTTGGTGTCGGACTGTCGACCTTTGTTGGCGCGGCTTGGGTCGGTAAACCATTGGCCGGGTTTGAGCCGTTGGCGATTCCTTATCTGAGTGAAATTCCTCTGATCGGGCGGATGCTGTTTGCCCAGGATCTGCTGGTGTACCTGTCGTTCGCGCTGTTTGCGCTGGTGGCGTGGGTGATCATCAAAAGTCGTGTCGGGCTGATCATTCAAGCGGTCGGCGAGAACCCGGACGCGGCCAGTGCGATGGGTTTGCCGGTGTTGACCGTGCGCACGCTGGCAGTGCTGTTTGGCGGGGCGATGGCCGGGTTGGCCGGGGCTTATCTGTCGCTGGCGTACACACCGATGTGGGCGGAAAACATGACCGCCGGGCGCGGCTGGATCGCGCTGGCGCTGGTGGTGTTCGCCAGTTGGCGAGTGTGGCGCTTGTTGCTTGGGGCTTACTTGTTTGGCCTCGCCAGCATCCTGCACCTGGTGGCGCAGGGGTTGGGGCTGGCGATTCCGTCGAGCCTGCTGGCGATGCTGCCGTACGTGGCGACGATTGTCGTGCTGGTGTTGTTATCGCGGGATGCGTTGCGCACAAGATTGTATGCGCCGGTGTCGTTGGGGCAGCCGTGGCAGGCAGGGCATTAGTGCGTTGATTTCAATGGCCCCATCGCTGGCAAGCCAGCTCCCACAGGTTCAGTGATGATCACAAACTTTGTGCACGACACGAACACTGTGGGAGCTGGCTTGCCAGCGATGAGGCCCTGACAGGCAACACCTGAGCAATGCCCCACGCCAGTTCGAAGACCAGGAAAACAATCAGAATCGAACTGCCGCCATGCAACAAGGCATACGCCTGCCAAGCCGCAAACAGAAACCGCCCCACCGCGTCATACCGTCCATAAAGCGCCTGCGGATCGCGAATCCGCAGCACCGCCCAAACGCACACCACCGAACCCAGCAGATTCGCCATCAACATATGCATAGGCTGAAACGCCGGCAGCTCGCCGGGCAAATTCAGTGCGGTCAAAAATCCATGCAAAGCGGCAAAACTCCACGGCGTTGCAAACGCCACCGTGACGATCAGGTCATACCAGGCACTGCCAAGCACCACATTGCGATATTGCGTTGAAGTCCACATCATCCATGCTCCAGAAATTTGAGGAGCAACCACGGTAAAGCCTGGAGTATGCTCCAGGGTCAATAGACCTTTTGAGAAACATTATGCGCATCGGTGAATTAGCCCAGGCCTGCGCCGTCAGCCGTGACACTCTGCGCTTCTACGAGCAGCGCGGGTTGATTGCGGCGCAACGCAGTGCCAACGGTTATCGCGACTATCCGCCGGAGATGGTGCAACTGGTGCTCTACATCAAAACGGCGCAACGCCTGGGATTTACCCTCGGCGAAATCAGTGACAGCGTTGCCGCGCTGTGGAACGCCCCCAAACCGGACAACGCCGTGGCGCAGTTGCTGCGCGACAAGCTGCAACTGATCGAAACCCGTATGCGCGAACTCGACACGCTGCGGCAGGAGTTGCAACTTCGCCTCGGTCAGGCCTGTCCATTGAATCCGTGATCCTCATTCATCAAGGAAGCCCATCATGTCTGCAAAAAACGCACTGATCATCGGCGCCTCCCGGGGCCTGGGCCTCGGTCTGGTGAAAACCCTGCTGGCCGACGGCTGGCAAGTCACCGCCACCGTGCGCAATCCGCAAAACGCCGAGGCGCTGCAAGCGCTGGGCAAGGTGCGGATCGAGAAGCTCGACATGGACGACCAGCAAGCGGTGATCGCCCTGAGTCAGCAGCTCAAGGGCGAAATGTTTGACCTGCTGTTCGTCAACGCCGGGGTCAAAGGCCCGGCAGATCAGACCCCGGGCGGCGCGACGCTCGCCGAAGTCGGTCAGCTGTTTTTCACTAACGCGGTGGCGCCGATCAATCTGGCTCAGCGTTTTGCCGGACAGATTCGTGACGGCAGCGGTGTGCTGGCGTTCATGAGTTCCGGGCTGGGCAGCGTGACCGTGCCGGACGCGCCGGAACTGGCGCTGTACAAGGCGAGCAAGGCTGCGCTGAATTCGATGACCAACAGTTTTGTCACGCAATTGGGCGAGCAGAAGATGACGGTGTTGTCGCTGCATCCGGGTTGGGTGAAGACCGATATGGGCGGTGAAGGTGCTGATCTAGACGTGGACACCAGCACCCGTGGGCTGCTTGATCAGGTGAATGCGTACACCGGCAAGGGTGGGCATCACTTCATCAACTACAAGGGTGAAACCATTCCCTGGTAACCCCGCCTCCCCCTGTAGGAGCTGCCGAAGGCTGCGATCTTTTGCTCTTAAAAACAAAATCAAAAGATCGCAGCCTTCGGCAGCTCCTACAGGGGTTGTGTATTTGGGCGTTGTTGTCCGGTCGGGTTGGGCTTGCCCGATGCAGCGTTTTGTTTGAAACTGCGCACCTCGTCCCCGCGGCGACCCTGGATCAGCAGACAGGGCATCACTGAGCTGGCAACCCTGAACCCTATTTTCAGAGGAGCCGGCAACATGCCCGCGACCCGTACCTGGTTAAAAAATCCCCTCGCCATTTTCACCTCCAACGAGCTCGACGCCCGTGGCGGTCTTGTTGTGCAAGACGGTGTCATCGTCGAAGTCCTCGCGGCCGGCCAACAGCCGTCGGCACCGTGCAATGCAGTGTTCGATGCCCGCGAGCATGTGATCCTGCCGGGCCTGATCAACACTCACCATCACTTCTATCAAACCCTGACCCGCGCCTGGGCGCCGGTGGTCAATCAGCCGTTGTTCCCGTGGCTGAAAACCCTGTACCCGGTGTGGGCGCGCCTGACGCCGGAAAAACTCGCGCTCGCCAGCAAAGTCGCTTTGGCCGAGTTGCTGTTGTCGGGCTGCACCACCGCAGCCGACCATCACTACCTGTTCCCGGACGGCCTGGAAAACGCCATCGACGTGCAAGTCGAAACCGTGCGCGAACTGGGCATGCGCGCCATGCTGACCCGTGGTTCGATGAGCCTCGGCGAGAAGGACGGCGGCCTGCCACCGCAGCAGACCGTGCAGGAAGGCCAGGTGATTCTCGACGACAGTCAGCGCCTGATTCACGAGTACCACGAGCGTGGCGATGGCGCGCAGATCCAGATCGCCCTGGCGCCGTGCTCGCCGTTCTCGGTAACCCCGGAAATCATGTCGGCCAGTGCTGAGCTGGCGAACAAGCTCGACGTGCGTCTGCACACGCACTTGGCTGAGACCCTCGATGAAGAAGATTTCTGCCTGCAGCGTTTCGGCCTGCGCACCGTCGATTATCTCGACAGCGTCGGCTGGCTTGGCCCGCGCACCTGGCTGGCCCACGGCATCCACTTCAACCCGGACGAAATCGCCCGTCTCGGTCAGGCGGGTACCGGTATCTGCCATTGCCCGAGTTCCAACATGCGCCTGGCCTCGGGCATCTGCCCGAGTATCGATCTGACTGACGCGGGTGCGCTGTTTGGTCTGGGCGTGGACGGTTCGGCGTCCAATGATGCGTCGAACATGATTCTCGAAGCGCGTCAGGCGCTGTATATCCAGCGCCTGCGTTACGGCGCCGAGAAGATCACCCCGGAACGCGTACTGGGCTGGGCGACCAAGGGTTCGGCGAGTCTGTTGGGGCGTACCGATATTGGTGAGATTGCGGTGGGCAAGCAGGCGGATCTGGCGTTGTTCAAGCTTGATGAGCTGCGCTTCTCCGGTAGCCATGATCCGATTTCGGCGTTGCTGTTGTGCGGCGCGGATCGTGCGGATCGGGTGATGATTGGTGGCCAGTGGCGCGTCGTTGACGGCCAGGTCGAAGGCCTTGATTTGAAAGGCCTGATCGCCGATCACAGCCAGGCGGCACGCCAGTTGATCGCAGGTACCTGATACAACGACAGACCTCTGTAGGAGCTGCCGAAGGCTGCGATCTTTTGATCTGTTTTTCTAGAAGCAAGATCAACAGATCGCAGCCTTCGGCAGCTCCTACAGGGGGTTCGGCTGAGCTTAAAGGCCAAGCAGGGACAACATGATGAACGTCGCAAACAGCACAAAGTGCGTCATGCCTTCGATGGCATTGGTCTCGCCGTCATTCAAGTTGATCGCGCTAACGATCAGCGTGATGAAGATCATCACCGTCTGCACCGGTGTCATCGCCATCTGAAACGGCTGGCCGGTGTACAGCGCCATCGCCTCCATCACCGGCACCGTCAGAATCACCGTCGACAATGACGCGCCCATCGCAATGTTGACCACCGACTGCATGCGGTTGGCCAGTGCCGCGCGTAATGCGGTAAGAATCTCCGGCGCTGCAGAAATTGCCGCCACCAGAATCGCCGTAATCACCGGCGGCGCGCCCGTACCTTCCAGGCCCAGATCGAGGGTCTTCGACATCACTTCGGCCAGTGCGCCGATCACCACAATGCCAAACACCAGAATGCCGATCGACAGACCGATGCTCGGTGCTTTTGCCTGAGCGTCCTGCGGTTCTTTCTTGCGGCGTTTGTCCGGGTAGCTGTAGCTGAAAAAGTAACTGTGCGGGCCGACCTGCATGCGCAGGAACAGCGCATACAGCAACACCATCGCACCGATGGTGAACGCCGAATAAATCTTCCAGTTGGCCTCGGGAATAAACTCCGGCACCACCATCGACACGCCCATGGCGGTGAGGATCATCACGCTGTAACTGCGCGCCGAATCGTCGTTGTACGACTGTTCGCCGTGCTTGATCCCGCCCATCAGCGCGGCGAGGCCGAGGATGCCGTTGATGTCGAGCATCACGGCGGAATAGATCGTGTCGCGCACCAGCGTGGGCGACGCTTCGTTGCTCATCATGATCGCCAGAATCACCACTTCGACCAGTACGGCGGCGAGCGTGAGGATCATCGTGCCGTAAGGGTCGCCGACCTTTTCGGCGAGCAATTCGGCGTGATGGGCGACGCGCATCGAAGCGGCGACGATGAAGGCGATCAGCACCAGACCGCCGAGCAGCGCGACGATCTGGCCGCTGTGCAGCAGCCAGTGTTCCAGCGGATAGGCGACGCACGCGGCGATGACTGCCAGCAGCAGAAAGCTTTCTTGCTTGAGGATTGTGAGCATGGCGGGCCTTTTGCCGAAGAGAGCGAATGAGCTACTGACTGCGGAGCGGCGCTAACGTTTCGTTACACCTTAGCGCACCAGCCGATGGCGTGAATTCGCCGAGTTGCACTGCGTTGGTTCCAGCGCCGAAAAGATCGCAGCCTTCGGCAGCTCAGTGAGTACGCCGATCCAATGTAGGAGCTGCCGAAGGCTGCGATCTTTTGCTTTTTTGTCCTGTTGGTCAGCAATTTGCATTGACCCTGACCACACACAACAAAATGGAGTTCGAGTTCATGCAAATACGTCCGCTGCACAAACTGCTGTGCGCCGCCTTCGGTCTGGGGATCAGTCTGAGCGCCAGCGCTGCCGATCCGCTGAAGGTCGGTTTCGTCTACATCGGCCCGATCGGTGACCACGGCTGGACGTATCAGCATGAGCAGGGGCGCAAGGCACTCGCGGAGAAATTCGGCAACCAGATCACCACCAACTACGTCGAGAACGTCGCCGAGGGCGCCGACGCCGAGCGGGTGATCCGCAACATGGCCAAGGACAAATACGACCTGATCTTCACCACCTCCTTCGGCTATATGAACCCCACCGTCAAAGTCGCCAAGCAGTTTCCCAAGGTGACCTTCGAGCACGCCACCGGCTACAAACAGGACAAGAACCTCGGCACCTATCTGGCGCGCACGTACGAGGGGCGTTACGTCGGCGGTTTCCTCGCGGCGAAGATGACCAAGACCAAGAAGATCGGCTATGTCGCTTCGTTCCCGATTCCGGAAGTGATCCGCGACATCAACGCCATCCAACTGGCCCTGAACAAGTACAATCCCGGCACCGAGATCAAAGTGGTGTGGGTCAACTCCTGGTTCGATCCGGGCAAGGAAGCCGACGCGGCCAACGCGCTGATCGATCAGGGCGTCGACGTGGTGTTCCAGCACACCGACAGCCCGGCGCCGATTCAAGCCGCCGAACGTCGTGGCGTGTACGCGGTGGGTTACGCCTCGGACATGGCCCACTTCGGGCCGAAAGCGGTGCTGACCTCGATCGTCAACGACTGGGCGCCGCACTACATTCAGGCGACGCAGAGCGTGATCGATCACAGCTGGAAACCTCAGGATTACTGGGGCGGCTTGAAGGAAGGCACGGTTGAACTGCCGATCAGCGACCTGGTGCCGGCGCCGGTGAAAGCCGAGGCCGAGCAGATCATTGCCGACATCAAGAGCGGTACGTTCCAGCCGTTTACCGGGCCGATCAAGGATCAGGCCGGGGTCGATAAAATTCCCGCAGGCGTAAGCGCGACCAATGCGCAACTGGCGTCGATGAACTATTACGTGGAAGGCATGAAGGCCGAGATGCCGAAGTAATCCTCCGCAAAACACACCGACCCTGTGGGAGCTGGCTTGCCAGCGATAGCGGTCTGACAGGCAACATTGATGTTGAATTTGATGGCCTCATCGCTGGCAAGCCAGCTCCCACAGAGTTCTTCAGTGTTCTCCAGTCTGCGTTTCTTCAGGACCCGTGCATGAACAGTCTTCCGATCATTGATATCAGCCCGCTCTATAGCGACGACGAAAACGCCTGGCCTGCGGTGGCCGAACAAATCGACCACGCCTGCCGCGAGTGGGGCTTTTTCTACATCAAGGGTCACCCGATTTCGGCGCAACGCATCGACGCGGTGCTTGGTCAGACTCAGCGTTTTTTTGCGCAACCCGCAGCAGAAAAACTCAAGATCGACATCACTCAAACCCGTCACCATCGCGGCTACGGCGCCATCGCCACCGAGCAACTCGACCCGAGCAAACCCAGCGATCTGAAAGAGACCTTCGACATGGGCCTGCACTTGCCGGCCAACCATCCCGACGTGGTCGCGGAAAAACCGTTGCGCGGGCCGAACCGGCATCCCGCGCAAACCGGCTGGGCCGAATTGATGGAGCAGCATTACCTCGACATGCAGGCCCTCGCACAAACCCTGCTGCGGGCGATGACCCTCGCGCTGAACATCGAACGCGACTTTTTCGACAGCCGCTTCGTTGATCCGGTCAGCGTCCTGCGCATGATCCATTACCCTCCGCGCCACACCGCCAGCTGCGCCGAGCAGCAAGGTGCCGGCGCGCACACCGATTACGGCTGCATCACCCTGCTCTATCAGGACAGCGCCGGGGGCTTGCAGGTCAGGAACGTGCGCGGCGAATGGATCGACGCGCCGCCCATCGACGGCACCTTCGTGGTCAATCTCGGCGACATGATGGCACGCTGGAGCAACGACCGTTATCGCTCGACCCCGCACCGGGTGATCAGCCCGCTCGGCGTGGATCGCTACTCGATGCCGTTCTTTGCCGAACCGCACCCGGACACGCGCATCGAATGCCTGCCGGGATGTCAGGACGCACAGCATCCCGCGAAATATCCGACCACCACCTGCGCCGAATTCCTGCTTTCACGCTTCGCCGATACCTACGCCTATCGCCGCGAGCAAGAAGCCGTGTGATGGATCGCTTGGTCAGGTTTTGCCAATTGTTTCGGCGAGCATCTGTAGAATGCCGTCATTGCACCTGATGAGAAAAGAATATGTACGACTGGCTCAACGCCTTGCCCAAGGCTGAACTGCACCTGCACCTGGAGGGCTCGCTGGAGCCTGAGCTGCT
Organism: Pseudomonas sp. rhizo66; assembly: GCF_031931925.1. Lineage (NCBI taxonomy): Bacteria > Pseudomonadati > Pseudomonadota > Gammaproteobacteria > Pseudomonadales > Pseudomonadaceae > Pseudomonas > Pseudomonas sp. rhizo66. Next base: position 12,590 of record NZ_JAUJWZ010000033.1, on the reverse strand, counting down.
GTTCGCCCTGGCCGAGCGCAACAAGATCGCCCTGCCATGGAGCGATGTGGAAACCCTGCGCAAGGCTTACGCCTTCAACAACCTGCAGGAATTCCTCGACCTGTATTACCAGGGCGCCGACGTGCTGCGCACCTCGCAGGACTTCTACGACCTGACCTGGGCCTACCTGTTGCGCTGCAAAGCGCAGAACGTGATTCACACCGAACCGTTCTTCGACCCGCAGACCCACACCGACCGCGGTATTCCGTTCGAAGTGGTGCTCAACGGCATCGCCGCGGCACTCAAGGATGGCGAGCAGCAACTGGGCATCACCAGCGGTTTGATCCTCAGCTTCCTGCGCCACCTCAGTGAAGAAGAAGCCGAAAAAACCCTCGATCAGGCGCTACCGTTCCGTGATGCGTTTGTCGCTGTCGGCCTCGACAGCTCCGAGATGGGCCACCCGCCGAGCAAGTTCCAGCGCGTGTTTGACCGTGCCCGTCACGAAGGCTTCCTGACCGTGGCCCACGCTGGCGAAGAAGGCCCGCCGGAGTACATCTGGGAAGCCATCGACCTGCTGAAAATCCAGCGCATCGACCATGGCGTGCGCGCCATCGAAGACGAGCGCCTGATGCAGCGGATCATCGACGAGCAGATTCCGCTGACCGTGTGCCCGTTGTCGAACACCAAGCTTTGCGTGTTCGATCACATGTCCCAGCACAACATTCTCGACATGCTCGAGCGTGGCGTGAAGGTCACCGTGAACTCCGATGACCCGGCGTACTTCGGTGGTTACGTGACCGAGAACTTCTACGCGCTGCACGAGCACTTGGGTATGACCCAGGATCAGGCCAAACGCCTGGCGCAGAACAGCCTGGATGCGCGCCTGGTAAAACCATAAGCAACACCGAAGTACCCATGTGTGCGAGCCTGCTCGCGAAGAGGGCGTGTCAGTTAACATTTTCGGTTAATGACACTCCGCTTTCGCGAGGCTCGCTCCCACAGTGGGTTCTTTGTTTAGCCTGGGATTCGGGCTTCAGTCAGCTCTTCCAGGGTTTTCCCCCGCGTCTCCATCCCGAACAGCCACACCACCCCCGCCGCGATCGCAAAACATGCCGCGCCCAGCGCAAACACCCCGCCCTGCCCGGTAATCGGGAACACCAGTCCGGTCACCAACGGTCCGAGCAGCGAACCCACACGGCCAATCGCCGAGGCGAAGCCCGAGCCAGTCGCGCGCGCCGACGTCGGATACAGCTCCGGCGTGTAGGTGTAGAGCACCGCCCACATGCCGAACAGGAAAAACTGCATCAGCAACCCGGTGCCGATCAGCAGCGCCACGTTGCCGCCAAACACCGCGCTCTGCCCATACAGAAACGCCATCACGCCGCCGCCGAGCAACGTCACGATGCACACCGGTTTGCGCCCCCAGCGCTCGACCAGCCACGCGGCCATGAGAAACCCGGGAATCCCGCCCAGGGAAATCAGCACCGTGTAATACACCGATTGCGTCACCGCGAAACCCGACTGTTGCAACAGCGCACTGAGCCACGACGTCAGCCCGTAAAAGCCGAGCAGCGCGAAGAACCACAGACTCCAGAGCATCGTCGTGCGCTGGCGATACTGCGGCGACCAGATCTGTTTGAGCGCCGCAAAGAAATTGCCCGGCGGCGTGACGGTGCGCGGCAAGCGCAGCGGCTCCGGCAACGCCGCACCGCCGAGCGACGAACGCACCCGCGCCTCGATGCCGTTCAACACCTTGTCTGCCGCCTCATGCTTTCCGGCCTGTTCCAGCCAGCGCGGTGACTCGGGAATGAAAAACCTGATCGCCAGCACAAACACCGCTGGCACCGCCAACACCAGAAAGATGTCGCGCCAGCCAATCAGCGGCAACAGAAAGTAAGACAGCACACCGGCCGCCACGAAACCCAGCGGCCAGAAGCCGTCCATCAGCGCGATGTAACGTCCGCGGCGTTGCGCCGGAATCAGCTCGGAGAGCATCGATTGGGCAATCGGAAACTCCATGCCCATGCCAATCCCCAGCAGGATGCGAAACAGCGTCAGCGTCTCGACCGTTTGCGCTGTCGAGCACAGATAACTGGCCACCCCCCACAGCACGATGCTCCACTGAAACACCGGTTTGCGCCCGAAGCGATCGGCGAGCATGCCGGACAGCGACGCCCCCAGCACCATGCCGAAAAAGCTCGAACTGGCGAGCAACCCCGCTTGCGCGCTGCTCAGGCCGAACTCGGCTTTGATCGAGCCGAGCAGGAAGGTCATCATCGCCAGATCCATGGAGTCGAAGAAAAACGCCAGAGCGATGATGATGAAAATGATCCGGTGATAACCGCTGATCGGCAGTCGTTCCAGACGTTCTGCTGCGCTGTAGCCGTGAGTGTCCATGCCGCCTCCCCCATCCGAAAAATATCCCCGGATCGAGTGTGCTTGATAGCGACACCGGGCTCGTGCTGGATGCGACCTGTTCGCAGTCGTAGGCGACGCCAGAAGCGCTGACGCAGTTCCAGACGTCGATTGCGAAATGCTCTACAACGCCATTTCCAGCTCGGTCTCCTTGGCGAAGCGGTGCAGTTCCCGTTGACCGGTGGCCGTCAATTGCAAGGCTCTTGAGTCGTTGGGCAGCGTCAACCAGCCGGATTGCATGAACAACTGCAACAACGCCGCACCGAGTGAGCCGCCCATGTGCGGCCGACGCTCGCTCCAGTCCGGGCAAGCGCACGCCACCTGAACATTGCGATGGGCCAGCGCCTGAATGAACACACCACGCCCGGCCAGCAATTTTGCGCCCTTGTGGGTCACCACGACGCGTTGCTCAAGCTGTTCGATCCAGCCGGCATCGAGCAGGCGCTGATACAGGTCCGCCGCCAGCGTACCGCCGAGGTGGTCATCGCAAAAACGCGCGCGCAACAACGAGGACGGCGCGTTTTGCGGTTTGGCCATGGGGGTGCTGCGTTTGAAGACCTCGGGGATTTCCCGTGGAGCACTGGCGATGGTGGCGCTGGCCAACGCTTCTATCGCAGCGCCGACCTCCGGTGCCGCAAGACGGAAAAAGCGTTTGCGACCACGGACTTCGACCTTCAACAGACCACCCGTGGATAGCCGCGCCAGATGCGCACTGGCCGACGACGGCGACAGCCCTGCCAGTAGCGCAAGCTCCTCGGTTTGCCGGGCCGAGCCATCCATCAACGCCCACATCATCGCGCTGCGCTTGGGGTCGGCCAGCAACGTGGCGATCTGGCTGATGCAAGGTGCATGTTCCATGTGTTCACTCCCTGTTGAATCGTATCGTCTACTGCTCGGAGACATCTTGGCCGCTAATGAGGCATCGGCCAAGACGCGAAAATCGCCATGAACCGGGGCGAGGCAAGCCACTGACGCAGCCTGCTCCGGCACAGAACCCGCAGCAGTTGCGCGACCGTCACTCGAAGACTGGCGACGCGGTGCAAGGGTCTCCGGTCCGGGGTGTCGGTGCTGGCGTGAGGCGGGCGCTAGTATAAGCGGGTTAGCCCGCGCGTCCTGCGCCGGGGCCTGCGCAGGTGGTGATTGTTCCTGACAGAAATTTCTCTATTTACCTGCGACTAATGATCAACTTCCGAAAAAACGGGAAATTGACTACTCAATTCAGCGCATCGGCTGGCGAGCATTTCCCTCAGAAGGTTCACCGGCTTACTCAATTGGGCGCGATGGGCGCACAACAAATTCAGCGGTGCGCGCTCACAAAGCAACTCCGGCAGCAGCACTTTGAGACGCCCGGCGAGCACATCGGCGCCCACGTCCAGCCACGACTTGTAGGCAATCCCGGCGCCGGCCACCGCCCACAGACGCACGACATCGGCGTCATCACTGAATCGATCGCCACTGACGGTCAGGCCGACTTCGCGTTTGCCGTCGTGAAAACTCCAATGGTCATGCACCCGGCTGCCGAGCATGTACAGCAGGCAGTTGTGCTGGGCCAGTTGTTCGAGCTGACGCGGTTCGCCGTGTCGAGCCAGGTATGCCGGGGACGCGCACAGCACGCGACGGTTGTGCGGTGCGATGGGCAAGGCGATCAGACTGGAGTCTTCCGGCTCGCCGTAACGCAAGGCGATGTCCACGGGTTGGCGGAACAGGTCAGCGATGCGGTCGCCGAGCAGCAAGCGCACGGTCAGTTTCGGGTGCTCGCGCTGGAACTCGTCGAGCCAAGGCAACAGAAGGTTGCGGCCAAAGTCCGAAGGCGCCGACAACTGCAGCACACCACTGACCTGATCCTGGCCGCTGGCCAACAAGCGCCGGCCTTCATCGAGGTTGCTCAGCGCCGCCCGTGCGTATTCAAGAAAGCCTTCGCCTTCGGCCGTCAGGCGCAAACTGCGGGTCGAACGCGCGAGCAAACGTGCGCCGAGTTGCTGTTCGATGCGTTTCAACGCCGCACTGGCCACGGCCGCCGACATGTCCATTACCCGCGCTGCCGCCGACAGACTGCCCAGATCCGCCGCCCGGACAAACAACTGCAAGTCATCGAAACGCAGCATGCTCAGCCTCGATTATCAAAAAAATATTGAAAGAGACTGCTCTTTTAGCCGGTTTTATCTCGCAGAGAAATAGCTAATTATCGCTCCATCGCATTCATCCCGCTTCTCTGGAGCCGAGCATGTCCCAGCCCTTCACCGCAATCGCCACCCTGATCGCCAAACCCGGCCAACAGGATCTTCTCGAACAGGGCCTGCGCGCCCTGGTTGAACCGAGCCGCGCCGAAGACGGTTGCAGCCAATACGACTTGCACCGCGACCTCGCCGACCCGCAGGTGTTTTATGTGATCGAACACTGGGCCAGCGAAGCGATTCTTGAGGCGCACAACGCCAGCGCGCACTTCCAGCATTTCCAGGCAACGGCTGGCCACGCCATCGAACACTTCCAGCTCAAGCGCCTCGGCGCGATTGCCTGATTCCTTCTTCTATTATCTGTACGGAGCCATTCATGAAAGCCATCGCCTATTACGCTTCCCTGCCGATCAGCGACGCCAAATCCCTGCAAGACATCGAACTGCCAGAACCGGTCGCCGGCCCGCGCGACATACTGGTGGAAGTCAAAGCCATCTCGGTCAACCCGGTCGACACCAAAGTGCGGCAGAACGTGGCACCGGAAAACGGCGCGGCGAAAGTGCTGGGCTGGGACGTTGCCGGTGTGGTCAAGGCTGTTGGCAGCGACGTGACATTGTTCAAGGCCGGCGACAAGGTTTTCTACGCCGGTTCCATCGCCCGTGCCGGCGGCAACAGTGAGCTGCACGTGGTGGATGAGCGCATCGTCGGTCATATGCCGAAATCCCTCGGTTTTGCCGAAGCCGCGGCACTGCCGCTGACCGCGATCACCGCGTGGGAATTGCTGTTCGAACGTTTGCAGATTCGCGAAGGCAAAGCCCAAGAAGACCAGAGCTTGCTGATCGTCGGTGCGGCCGGCGGGGTTGGCTCGATCCTCACGCAACTGGCCAAGCAACTGACCGGTCTTAAAGTCGTCGGCACTGCATCCCGCGAGCAGACCCGCGACTGGGTCAAAGCGCTGGGCGCTGATCTGGTCATCGATCACAGCCAGCCGCTGAGCGAAGAACTCAAGCGCGCCGGGATCGACAGCGTGACTCACGTCGCCAGCCTGACCCAGACCGATCAGCACCTGGATCAATTGGTCGAGGCACTGGCACCGCAAGGCAAACTGGCGTTGATCGACGATCCAAAGTCGCTGGACGTGAGCAAGCTCAAGCGCAAAAGCCTGTCGTTGCACTGGGAGTTCATGTACACCCGCTCGCTGTTCGAGACGCCGGACATGATCGAGCAGCACAAACTGCTCAACCGCGTGGCGCAGCTGATTGATGCCGGAACGTTGAAGACAACGGTGGGCGAGCATTTCGGCACGATCAATGCGGCGAACCTGCGCCGCGCCCATGAGTTGCTGGAAAGTGGCAAAGCCAAGGGGAAAATTGTTTTAGAAGGTTTCTAAGATCAAAAGATCGCAGCCTTCGGCAGCTCCTACAGGGGCTGCCGGAGGTTTTTTGCCGTCAGTCAGATGCTTGACCGTTGTCACAATTGCGATCGTATTCAGGTCTACAATCGAAGCCTCTGCGATACATCTTTTACGCAAGGGAGGTCAGCAATGAAGATCCTGATAAAAGAAGTGGCAAAGTCTCAATGGCAGGTTCGTCTGGACCAACACGCCGTGACATTCCGCAGTGAAGCCGAAGCCTTGGCCTTCACCCGCACCCTCGAAGCGCGACTTTGCGCGCCCCATCAGATTCCCGACCGCAGCCAGCAGCGCGCCGCCGGCTGAGGGTTTTTACGCCTCGGCCTGAGCTTGTGCCAGTGCACGGGCATTCTGCAGACGGCGGGTGAGCAGCGCCACGCACACCACCAGCAAACCGCACAGGCTGATGACCGTGGCCATCGGCACGGCGGTGCCGTCATGCAACACGCCCACCAGCGCCGATGCCCCGGCAGCGACGCTGAATTGCATGCAGCCGAGCAGCGCCGAAGCACTGCCGGCCCGTGCGCCCTGCCCGTTCATTGCGCAAGCGGCGGCGTTGGGGCTGATGCAACCCAGGCTCGACACGCAAATGAACAGCGGAATCAGCAGCGGCCACAAGGATTCGGTATGCATCGCGCTGACCGTGAGCAACGTCAGCCCGGCGGCGAAATACACCCACACCGCCCGCGACAGCAGAAACGCCGGTCCACGCTTGGCCAACAAGCGCGCATTGACCTGCGCGACCAGAATGAAGCCCGCCGCGTTGGTGCCGAACAGCCAGCCGAAATGTTCGGCCGGCACGCCATACAACTTGATGAAGATAAACGGCGAGCCGGCGATGTAAGCGAACATCCCGGCGATGGCGATGCCACCGGTCAGGGCATGGCCGAGGTAAACCCGGTCCTTGAGCAAGCGCCCGTACTGACGCAGTGCGCCGGACAACGGCTGACGCGGCATGTGCGCCGGCATACTTTCCGGCAGGCCCAGCGCCACGGCCAATCCAGCCAGGGCACTGAACCCGGTCAACACCAGGAAGATCGACTGCCAGCCTGTGGTGTTGACCAGCAGACCGCCGAGCATCGGCGCCAGAATCGGCGCCAGACCCATCACCAGCATCAATTGTGAAAAGACTTTCGCCGAGCCTACCGCGTCGCACTTGTCGCTGACCACCGCCCGGGAAATCACCATCCCCGCACAGCCGCCCAAGGCCTGGACGAAACGCGCACCGATCAGCCATTCGAGGTTTGGCGCATAAGCGCAGGCCAGAGAGGCCAGGGTGAACAGCGTAAGCCCGACGAGCAACGGGATACGTCGGCCAAAGCGATCCGCCACCGGCCCATAAGCCAGTTGGCCGATGGACAGGCCAGCAAAATACGCCGCCAGCGTCATCTGCACGTGTTTCTCGTCGGTGCCGAACGCCAGCGCCATCGAGGGGAAGGCAGGTAAATAGAAGTCGATCGCCAAGGGCCCGAAAGCGGTCAAGGCACCGAGAATCAGAATGGTACGGAAGTTCATCAGGCATCCAGGTTGGCAAGTCAGCAGCCCGACAGTCTAGCCGCGCCCGAACGCCTTGAACATTCCGATAGCTCGCTAACTATAAAAACAGCAAAAGATCGCAGCCTTCGGCAGCTCCTGCGTTGGAATACGTCTGCTGTGGGAACTGACGAAGGTTCGGGCCGCGTCGGACGATCTTTTGCTTCTATGAGGCCAGTTTGACGGCATAGCCTTCTTCGCTGATGGCTGCGATCACTTGCTCGGCGCTCAGCGCACTTTCGACACCAACCTCTTTCGCCGCCAGATCGACGCGCACGCTGGCTGCCGGATCCCTGGCCTGCACGGCGTTGGTGATGGCTTTGACGCAGTGACCGCAGGACATGCCTTGAACGTTGAACACTTGCATGGAATGACTCCTTTGAGTGAGGTTGCCGGCAGTGTCGAGCTTGCCACGATGGCAAGGTCAAGTTCTTGAATAACCTGCCGGGCTGGCAATCGGCGCCGCGCTCGGCCAAGCTGCGTACATCAATGACTCGATTCAGGAGATTCAGCCATGCGCTGGTCAGCTTTCAGCCTGTTTGGCTTTCTCAGCCTCTTTGCCGCCGTTCCTCAAGTACAAGCTGTCGGCGAGGATTACGGCGTTCTGATCATTTCCCGCGAGCGCCTGGAAGTGGCAACCTCCTGCGAAATCGGTGTGTATATCCAGGATCAGCTGTCGGCGCGCCTGTTTCAGGAACAGAGCACGTCTTTCAACCTGCCACCGGGCACTGTATCGCTGCGTCTGAAACTGCTGCCGGGGCAAGTTCCCGGTTGCAATCCAGGCCTGCTCGCACCGGGCTCCCAGGAAATAAAACTGCAAGCGGGCGATGTGCAGAAGTACCGGATCGCGATGACACAGGAAGGCATGTACCTGAAGCGCGCCGATCTCGGCTATTGAGCGCTAGCCAAAAGATCGCAGCCTTCGGCAGCTCCTACAGGGATTGCATTCCAATGTAGGAGCTGCCGAAGGCTGCGATCTTTTGCGCTTGACCTTGCCCGCATGGCAAGGTTGATCCTTGTAGGCATCTACTACAGGGAGTACGACCGATGTCCGATTCCATCACGTTCGATCTGCCGATTGCCGGCATGACCTGCGCCAGTTGCGCCGGCCGTGTCGAGCGGGCCTTGAGCAAAGTCAGCGGCGCCAGTGCCGTCAGCGTCAACCTCGCCACCGAGCAGGCCCGCGTACAGGCGCCGGGCGACAGCCTGCCGGCCTTGATGGAGGCGGTTGAACGCGCCGGGTACAGCGTGCCGCAGCAGACCCTCGAACTGAACATTGACGGCATGACCTGCGCCTCCTGCGTCGGTCGCGTCGAACGTGCCCTGAACAAAGTCCACGGGGTGAAAAGCGTCAGCGTCAACCTGGCCAACGAGCGCGCGCACCTCGAATTGCTCGGTCAGGTCGACCCGCAAGCCCTGCTCGACGCCGTGAGCAAGGCCGGCTATTCGGCCAGCGTCTGGCAAGCCGAACAACCCCAAACCGATCACCAGCAGCACAAACTCAAGCATGAGCGCTGGGCGCTGATCTGCGCCATCGCCCTGGCTCTGCCGTTGGTGGCGCCGATGTTGCTGCAACCGTTCGGCATCCACTGGATGCTCCCGGCCTGGGCGCAATTCGCCCTTGCCACTCCCGTGCAGTTCATTTTCGGTGCACGCTTTTATGTGGCGGCGTGGAAGGCCGTGCGCGCTGGCGCCGGCAACATGGACTTGCTGGTCGCCCTCGGCACCAGCGCCGGTTACGGCCTGAGTCTTTACGAATGGGCCACCGCTGTCGGGCGCATGCCGCATCTGTATTTCGAGGCGTCGGCGGTGGTCATTGCCTTGGTGCTGCTCGGCAAATATCTGGAGAGCCGCGCCAAACGTCAGACCGCCAGCGCCATCCGCGCGCTGGAAGCCTTGCGTCCGGAGCGGGCGATTCAAGTGATCGACGGCCGCGAGCAGGATGTCGCCATCAGCGCCTTGCGCCTCAACGATCTGGTGCTGGTCAAACCCGGCGAACGCTTTCCGGTCGACGGTGAAGTCATCGACGGCCAGAGCCACGCCGATGAAGCACTGATCAGCGGCGAAAGCCTGCCGGTGCCGAAGCAACCGGGGGACAAGGTCACCGGCGGCGCGATCAACGGTGAAGGGCGCTTGCTGGTGCGTACTCAGGCGCTCGGCGCCGAGACCGTGCTGGCGCGGATTATTCGTCTGGTTGAGGACGCTCAAGCCGCGAAAGCACCGATCCAGAAACTCGTGGATAAAGTCAGCCAGATCTTCGTGCCAACCGTGTTGCTGATCGCGTTGGCGACACTGATCGGCTGGTGGCTCTACGGCGCACCAATGGAAACGGCGCTGATCAATGCCGTCGCGGTGCTGGTCATCGCCTGCCCGTGTGCACTGGGGCTTGCCACGCCGACGGCGATCATGGCCGGCACCGGCGTAGCGGCGCGTCACGGGATTTTGATCAAGGATGCCGAAGCCCTGGAACGCGCCCATGAAGTCAGCAGCGTGGTGTTCGACAAGACCGGCACGCTGACCTCCGGCACGCCGCGTATCGCCCATTTTCGTGCAGTGAATGGCGATGAAGACGCGCTGCTGAAACTGGCCGGCGCGCTGCAACGCGGCAGTGAACATCCGTTGGCCAAAGCGGTGCTGGATGCCGCCGCCGAACGAGGCCTGCACGTGGCGGATGTCAGCGACAGTCAATCGCTGACCGGTCGCGGCATTGCCGGCAGTCTTGAAGGCCGGCGTCTGGCGCTGGGCAATCGGCGGATGCTCGAAGAAAGTGGTTTGAGCGCGGGCAACCTGAGCGAATCCGCCCTGGCATGGGAGGCCGAGGGCCGCACCCTGTCGTGGTTAATCGAACAAAGTCCGGAGCCGAGAGTGCTCGGTTTGTTCGCCTTCGGCGACACCTTGAAACCCGGTGCGCTGGAAGCGGTGCAACAGCTCTGCGCCCGGAATATCCACAGCCATCTGCTGACCGGCGACAACCGTGGCAGCGCGCGCGTCGTCGCCGAGGCTTTGGGCATCAGCAATGTCCACGCCGAAGTGCTGCCGGCGGACAAAGCCGCGACCGTCACCGAGCTGAAAAAAACCGGCGTGGTCGCCATGGTCGGTGACGGCATCAACGACGCCCCGGCCCTCGCCGCTGCCGACATCGGTATCGCCATGGGCGGCGGCACCGACGTGGCCATGCACGCGGCGGGCATTACCCTGATGCGCGGCGATCCACGGCTGGTACCGGCGGCGCTGGAGATCAGCCGCAAGACCTACGCGAAGATCCGTCAGAACCTGTTCTGGGCCTTCGTCTATAACCTGATCGGCATTCCACTGGCAGCCTTCGGCTTCCTTAATCCGGTGCTGGCCGGTGCGGCGATGGCGTTGTCGAGCGTCAGCGTGGTGAGCAATGCGCTACTGTTGAAAACCTGGAAACCCAAGGACCTGGAGGAACACCGATGAACATCGGCCAAGCGGCCAGACACAGTGGCCTGAGCGCGAAAATGATCCGCTATTACGAGTCGATCGGTTTGCTCAAAGCGGCTCATCGCACCGACAGCGGTTACCGGGTCTACGGTGACGACGACCTGCACACCCTGGCTTTCATCAAGCGCTCGCGGGACCTGGGCTTTTCGCTGGAAGAGGTCGGCAAACTGCTGACCCTCTGGCAGGATCGCCAACGGGCCAGCGCCGATGTCAAAGCCTTGGCCCGCCAGCACATCGACGAGTTGAACCAGAAGATCCGCGAACTCGGTGAACTGCGCGACACCCTGCAAGACCTGGTCGAGCACTGCAACGGCGACCATCGCCCGGACTGCCCGATCCTCAAGGAACTGGCGTCGGGCTGCTGCGTGCAACCCGCCCGCGCTTGAGCGCAAGCACTTTGATCAGCAACAACGTACTGAGCGGAATGCCGTGGAACAGCATAACCACGGCACCCGGCGCCCACCACGCGTAGAACGGCGCAGCAATCAGCATGCCGATGCCGAATCCGGTCATTTGCAGCAAAGTCAGCACGCTGAAAATCGGCAGACGCAATTGCTCGGGCTCACGCTGCAGACGCGACATCAGCCCCACTTCGGAAAAGCCGTCGCCCAGCCCCGCCGGCAAGGAAAACAGCAACAGACCATAGAGGCTGTGTTGCTGGAACATCAGGATAAAGCCGCAAGACATCAACGCCACGCCGAAGAAAAATCGTCGCTCCAGATGGATGTTGTCCGAGCCGTTGAGACGGCTGGCGACTCGCGCGCCCAGCAGCTTGCCGCTGGCCCACACCGCGAGCATCAGCCCCAGCGTGGTGCTCGCCGACTCCGGCGTAAGCAGTTTGGAGATGATCGGAAAGCCGACGTTGTGCGCGGCGCTGCCCAAGGTGTCGGCCATGGTGACCGCAAGCATCGCGGCAATCACCGGTGCAGCACGCAGGCCTTGCTTGAGTGCTATCCATTCGCCGCGTTCGGGTTCGTTGTTGACGGTCGCGGGGGCGAACCGCAGCGGCACAATCAACAACGCCGCGAGCAGGTAGGTCAGCGCATTCAGCGCGAACACCGTTTCAAAGCCAAACCCCGCCACCAGCAAACCTGAAACCAGACTGCCGCCGACCATCGCGGTGGATGAGGCGGAGGTGATCCAGGCGTTGGCCTTGAGCAATTGATCGGCGGGGATCAAACGCGGCAACTGGCTGTTGAGGCCGATGGCGAACATTGAATTGCCCAGGCCCAGACCGAAGGCGATCACCGGCAACAGCAAGGCCTGCTGGCTGACAGGCACAATCAGCAACAACCCCAGCACGCTGGCGCGCAGCAGATCGAACGCGATCAGCGGTGCGCGGCCACTGCAGCGGCGGTATAACGCGGTGCCGATCAGACTGGCAAAAATCCCCCCGCCGACACGGCTGGCGAGAAAAATCCCGACGCTCATGGCGCTGTTGCTCAGCAGGTAGACGTAGGTGGCCAGCGCAACCATGTTGAGGAAGGCGCCGAAATCGGAGATCAGTCGGGCGGTGACGATCAGGTGGGTGTTGCGCGGGGTGGTCACATTCAGTCCTTGAGTGTGGTTGGAGCGGTGGACAGTAGACGTGAATTTGCAGGGATCCGAAAGAG
>NZ_JAUJWZ010000032.1:0-33920 GCF_031931925.1 Pseudomonas sp. rhizo66 | reverse complement strand
ATCCAAATACCATCCCTGCCCCCCCTACCTATATATAGAAGCAAGCCTCACGCCCCCGATTCGAAATCAACCGGACAGCGGGACAGTGCGCCACACAGAATTTGGCGCGAGTAAAGCAGCCACACAAACAGGCAGCCCAACAAAGGAACGGAGCGTTCGTTGAGGGGAGACGAGTATTAAAGAAAAGGTTAGAACAATAGATGGTGTCCCAGGGCAGGTTCGAACTGCCAACCTTCCCCTTAGGAGGGGGATGCTCTATCCAATTGAGCTACTGAGACAAACGCTGGTCGCAGCAGACGCTGCATGACGGACGGCGTGCATGTTAACCACCGAACCCCGATTTGTCATGTCGTCCGTTGGGCTTTTTAAGTGTAGGCAAGCGCCCAGCAATGATGCGGGAAGAATTACCGTGCATTTTGCACTCCCCTTGAAAGGTCATCATTGCAGATTGCAACCTGAACAATCCCAAAAATCCACTCAACTGCTTGTTTTTAAAGGACATAACAGAGGCTAGACTGTTGGCACGACGGCTGCTGTGTCTGTTCTATAGAAGATTCGGAGCTACGCCCATGAACAGCACCCTTTTGCTTGCAAACGCAATTGCTTTGGCGGTTTTGGTGGGCTTCCACTTTATGGCCGAAAGCGACTCGCCGCAGCCTTTGGCGCAGCGCATACCGCATTACTTGCAGGTACAAAAAGCGCCCCAACTGGCGGTGCTGAGCGATCAGGACACCTCTACACGACACGCTGTCAGTAACTCGGAGCAGGTGCAACCAGCACTGACCTCCGAACATCTGGTTTTTTGAAACATCTTCAGGAGTACAACATGTCCAAGTCAGCTGCGGGATTTCTGATCCTCGCCCTATTGAGTGGCGTCGTGCATTTATCGCTGTTCGAGGAAGCTGAAATCACCCCGCCCCTGATTAGCTGCACCGTTTTTGGCGTGCTATTTGTGCTGGCACTGGCCGCAGGACGAAAGATCAAATTTGATCCGGTTTTACGCTGAGCCTGATCAGACACAAGAGAGCATTAACAGCTTCCGTCAGATCACCTGAGTTGTCGATAAGGTGTACTGGCCCATCACTTGATCTCCTGTCTTTGAAAAACGCATTGCGAGCCAGTCTCGCGTCAATTTGCTCAGGCGTTTCTCGACCGCGCTTGAGCAAACGTTCTCGCAACACCCCATCCCGAACTGTCAGCAAAACCGGTAACAGCCTTGGATAGCACTCCATTGCATGACGCAGATTGGCCCGTGAGCCATTGACCAATACATGCCGTCCAGCCCTCAGCAATTGGTTCATTTCCACCGGAATTCCGTAGGCAAGACCATTGGCACGCCAAGCCAGTGAGAAGTCGCCGACTTGCTCGCGGCGCTCGAACTCCTCCGGCGTCACGCCAATGGCATCTTCCCCTAACGATTCAGCCGATCGCGTGATGATCCGACGCATGATTTCACAGTTCAGTGCTTGTAATGGCCCGCGCGCAGCCTCTATCAGACTGTCCTTGCCTGAACCGGACGGTCCCATTAAATAAATTAGCTTGCCATCCATCCTGAAAACGCCCTCCAACGGGTGTCTGCCACTAGTAAATCGGCAATTTGCCACTATCCTGTACAGGTAAGGAACAAGGATGCAGAACCCGCATAGCATGCATGTTCTGATGCGTACGGACATCAATTGATATGCAGCAGGAAGCGGACAAGGTTGCGGACAGAAGCGAAGATTTCAAACCAGTCCGCATTTCTGATAATTGGTGCTGGCATTACGCCTTTACCCAGCTCAACATTTGTCACAGAATTGACGCCAATGATCTGGCAATTTTGAGGCATGATGCGTGCCTCTTAACAATTCAGGTTGAACCATTTGGCGCGGATGCTTGTCCTACCACACATCCTGCGGCCAATCCCGAGAACCGCTCCCCTGAACTAACCGGTTAAATATATGCGCCCATTGAAACAGGCAATTTATTCCAGCCGTACGGCTGACAAGTTCGTCGTACGTCTGCCAGACGGAATGCGTGAACGCATTGCCGAGGTGGCTCGCAATCATCATCGCAGCATGAACTCCGAGATCATTGCGCGCCTTGAGCAGAGTCTTATTCAGGAAGGTGCACTGGGCGAAGAGCTGAGCATGCGCCTGGACAGCCCGGAGCTGTCGTTGCACGAGCGCGAGCTGTTGCAACGTTTCCGCCAGCTGTCTCACCGCCAGCAGAACGCCTTGGTGTCCTTGATTGCCCATGACGCCGAAATGGCAGCAGACGCGTCCTGAGCCATAACGAACATCTCAAGCCAGCATAATTGCTGGCTTTTTTTTGCGCGGATTTTGAGTTTTCCCAAGCACAAAAAAGCCCGCCAGATAGGCGGGCTGTTTCGCTGTAGCTGATCAGAGCAGGAATATTGTCGCCAACCCGAGGAAGATGAAGAAACCACCGCTGTCGGTCATCGCAGTGATCATCACGCTAGCCCCCATCGCTGGATCTCGCCCCATCTTCGCCAAGGTCATAGGGATCAACACCCCCATCAATGCAGCCAGCAACAGATTGAGCGTCATTGCCGCGGTCATCACCACACCCAACGACCAACTTCCGTAAAGAAGGTAAGCAACCACGCCGATTACACCACCCCAGACCAAGCCATTGATCAAGCCTACCGCCAACTCTTTACGCATTAGCCGCGAAGTATTACCGGTGCTGACCTGGTCGAGCGCCATGGCACGAACGATCATGGTGATCGTCTGGTTACCGGAATTACCGCCAATACCCGCCACGATCGGCATAAGTGCTGCAAGTGCTACCAGCTTCTCGATCGAGCCCTCGAACAGACCGATCACTCGCGACGCAACAAACGCAGTGATCAAGTTGATCGCCAGCCACGCCCAACGGTTGCGTAGAGACTTCCAGACCGAAGCGAAGATATCTTCCTCTTCACGCAGACCGGCCATGTTGAGAACTTCGCTCTCGCTTTCTTCACGAATCAGGTCGACCATTTCGTCAATGGTCAGACGACCGATCAACTTGCCGTTCTTGTCGACCACCGGAGCCGAGATCAAGTCATAACGCTCGAACGCTTGAGCAGCGTCATAGGCATCTTCGTCCGGGTGAAAACTCACCGGATCGCTGGCCATGACTTCAGAAACCTGTTTTTCCGGATCGTTGACCAGCAAACGCTTGATCGGCAGCACGCCCTTGAGCACACCATCGTAATCGACCACGAACAGCTTATCGGTATGGCCCGGCAGCTCTTTAAGCCGGCGCAGGTAACGCAGAACCACTTCGAGACTGACGTCCTCACGGATGGTCACCATCTCGAAGTCCATCAGTGCACCGACCTGCTCTTCGTCGTAAGACAAGGCCGAACGCACGCGCTCACGCTGCTGGTTATCCAGGCTCTCCATCAGCTCATGGACGACGTCTCGCGGCAGCTCGGAAGCCAGGTCAGCAAGTTCGTCAGCGTCCATGTCCTTGGCGGCAGCCAGGAGCTCGTGATCGTCCATGTCGGCGATCAGCGTTTCACGAACGGAATCGGATACTTCAAGGAGAATGTCGCCGTCGCGATCAGCCTTGACCAATTGCCAAAGCGTCAGACGGTCGTCCAGCGGCAAGGCTTCAAGGATGTAGGCAACGTCGGCGGAGTGCAGATCATCAAGCTTGCGTTGCAGCTCGACGAGATTTTGCCGGTGAACCAGGTTTTCGACGCGATCGTGATGCGCGCCTTCCTGGCGATGAGTCAGGTCTTCAACGACCCGCTGACGCTGCAGCAGCTCAACGACCTGAGCCAGGCGATCCTGCAGGCTTTCTTGCGTTTTCTTTACTTCGATTTCAGACATAGGCGAACTCCACTCCCAGCAGCGGGGCACGCCGGAAGAATCAATCAGTCAATTCATGATTGGTGAAACGGGGTACTGAGTAACTACTGGGTAAGTCCATGGAATTTTTCCATAAGCCCCGGCGGGGCTGACGGGCGCAATGATACACCGCCTGACGGTTTAAAACGTTAAAAAATCGCGGTCGAAACAAGCGCTTGCGAAACAATCCTGAGCACCGTCCTGATCCTTGCTATGCGACGACTCATTCTGAAAAGAAAACACACCGGCGTCGAAAAATGTAGCGACTACCCTTGAGCATAGATCGTCATGGAGGACGTCGAATGCCCTTGAAAACCTCTCACCTTGCACTCGCCAGCCTGCTCTGTCTGCCGCCTAGCGGAGCCGCCCTCACGCTGCATCGCTGCGAAGCCGATGATGGCAGCATCACCTTCACCTCGATGAGTTGCGCGCACGGCGAGCGGCGCTCAGAACAGGAAGTTCACCCCTACTCCCCCGGATCCGTCGCGGCGCTGATGCCGGAACACAACCATGAGCAAATATCCGGCATGACTACCAAAACTCGAGCACCAGGGATTGTCGGTCACGCTGAAGACAGATGCGGAAACCTGATCGATGCCAGGCAACGGCGCGAAGCGATCATCAATCGCCGCGTCATTGCCGGCATGAGCCAGCAAGATGTCGAGAGCGCGTTGGGCAAGCCAGACAAGGTAAATATCCGAACATCGGCGACGAGCTATCGATACGACCTCAAGCGAGGACGTTCGGCTCAGATTGATTTTGATGAGCGAGGATGTGTGAAGGCAAAAGCCAAATCCCGGACAGCAAAAAGCCCGCGTTAGACGCGGGCTTTTTGGTATATGGTGCACTCGACAGGATTCGAACCTGTGACCGCTCGGTTCGTAGCCGAGTACTCTATCCAGCTGAGCTACGAGTGCATTTGTGTTTTTAGACCAGACCACAACTGGCTGAAACCAAGTTATTCACATTGCTGCAACTAACTCTTAAATGGTGCACTCGACAGGATTCGAACCTGTGACCGCTCGGTTCGTAGCCGAGTACTCTATCCAGCTGAGCTACGAGTGCATTTGTGTTTGTTAGACCAGATCACACCTGGTTGAAGCCAAGTCATTTACATTGCTGCAATTGACTCTTAAATGGTGCACTCGACAGGATTCGAACCTGTGACCGCTCGGTTCGTAGCCGAGTACTCTATCCAGCTGAGCTACGAGTGCATTTGTTGCGCCGCATTATAGCCCGTCTAATCTCTATTCCAACCACTTTTTCTATTAATTTCAACAACTTACAGAAAAAGCCAGATTACAACGTACTAAGCAAATAATGGCGGAGAACGGGGGATTCGAACCCCCGACACCCTTTTGAGGTGTACTCCCTTAGCAGGGGAGCGCCTTCGGCCACTCGGCCAGCTCTCCGCAACACGGGGCGTATCTTAACCAACCTTTTCCCCGTTTGCAAACATAAAAAACGATAAAAATTAATGGCTTGGTTCTTCGTCCTTCTCTTTCTTTATACGCAGGTAAATTTCCTCACGGTGCACGGCAACCTCTTTCGGGGCGTTGACGCCGATACGCACTTGGTTTCCTTTAACGCCGAGCACGGTCACGGTGATTTCGCCATCACCGATAATCAGGCTTTCTGCGCACCGACGAGTCAGAATCAGCATACCTTTCTCCTCACGCAATTCACTTCAGGGACAACAGTCTGCAAAAAAAAGGCACCCGACCTACAACCGGAGCGATCGTAGCCCTACATGCCTGAGTATTGACCAGCGCGAGCAAAAGAACAGTTCAGGACTCGCGCCATTCAAAAAATAAAGGGCGCGGTCAGACCGCGCCCTTCAAGAAACGGAATTACTCGCCCTGACGGGCCGGAGCATCCAGTTCGAAAGCCGTGTGCAGGGCGCGCACAGCCAGTTCCAGGTACTTCTCTTCAATCACCACGGAAACCTTGATTTCCGAGGTCGAGATCATCTGGATGTTGATGCTTTCTTTTGCCAGGGATTCGAACATGCGGCTGGCCACACCTGCGTGAGAACGCATGCCGACGCCGACGATCGAGACTTTGGCAATCTTGGTGTCGCCAACCACTTCACGAGCACCGATCTCGCGAGCGGTGTTTTCCAGTACGGTCTGCGCGGACTGATAGTCGTTGCGGTGCACGGTGAAAGTGAAGTCGGTGGTGTTATCGTGCGCAACGTTCTGCACAATCATGTCGACTTCGATGTTCGCGGCACTGATCGGGCCGAGAATCTTGAATGCCACGCCCGGGGTGTCTGGCACGCCACGGATGGTCAGCTTGGCTTCATCGCGGTTGAAAGCGATGCCGGAAATGATCGGCTGTTCCATGGTTTCCTCTTCATCAATAGTAATGAGGGTGCCCGGACCCTCCTTGAAGCTGTGCAGTACGCGCAGCGGAACGTTGTACTTGCCGGCGAATTCCACCGCACGGATCTGCAGCACCTTGGAACCGAGGCTGGCCATTTCCAGCATCTCTTCAAAGGTAATCTTGTCCAGACGCTGAGCGACCGGCACAACACGCGGGTCGGTGGTGTAGACACCATCAACGTCGGTGTAGATCTGGCACTCGTCAGCCTTCAACGCGGCAGCCAGCGCCACGCCGGTAGTGTCGGAACCGCCACGACCGAGGGTGGTAATGTTGCCGTGCTCGTCGACGCCCTGGAAACCGGCGACAACAACAACGCGGCCGGCTTTCAAATCACCACGAATCTTCTGGTCATCAATCTGCAAGATACGCGCTTTATTGTGCGCACTGTCCGTCAGGATCCGCACCTGATTACCGGTGTACGACACCGCTGGCACGCCGCGCTTGATCAACGCCATGGCCAACAGGGCAATCGTCACCTGCTCACCAGTGGAAACGATCACGTCCAGCTCACGCGGAACCGGTTGCGTGTCGCCACTGATTTGCTTGGCCAGATCGATCAGACGGTTGGTTTCGCCGCTCATTGCAGACAGCACAACCACCAGGTCATCGCCGGCATCGCGGAATTTCTTAACCTTGTCGGCGACCTGCTCGATTCTCTCGACAGTACCGACCGAGGTGCCTCCAAATTTCTGTACGATCAAAGCCATTTCAAAGCCGCCTCTGCCCATGAAGGGCGCCCAATAATCACTCGAACAGCCGCCCGGCCCGCCACTAGACTGCGGGCCGGACGGACTGCCTTATAAACCCTGCTCGACGAATGGAACGGTCAGTGCCAGTGCGTTATCCAGTGCGCCGGCGTCAACACCGCCGCCCTGCGCCATGTCCGGACGACCACCGCCCTTCCCGCCCACTGCCGCAGCAGCCTGCTTCATCAAATCACCGGCTTTGAGTTGGCCAGTCAGGTCCTTGGTTACACCGGCAACCAGTACGACCTTTTCCTCATGGACACTGCCGAGCAGGATCACTGCGCGGCCGAGTTTGTTTTTCAGCTGATCGACCAGCGCCAGCAGCGCCTTGCCGTCCTGACCATCCAGACGTGCGGCCAGAACCTTCACATCCTTGACGTCCACTGCCGAGTTCGACAGATCGTCGCCCGCGGCACTGGCGGCCTTGGCCTGCAACTGCTCCAACTGCTTCTCCAGTTGGCGGTTGCGCTCCAGCACAGCCGACAGCTTGTCGATCAGATTGTCGCGGCTACCCTTGACCAGGCTGGCCGCTTCCTTGAGTTGTTCTTCTGCCGCGTTCAAGTAGGCCAGTGCCGCAGCACCGGTGACTGCCTCGATACGACGTACGCCCGATGCCACACCGCCTTCGCTGATGATTTTCAGCAGGCCGATGTCACCGGTGCGGTTGGCGTGGATACCGCCACACAGCTCGACGGAGAAATCACCGCCCATGCTCAGCACGCGCACGCTGTCGCCGTACTTCTCGCCGAACAGCGCCATCGCCCCTTTGTTCTTCGCGGTTTCGATGTCGGTTTCTTCGGTTTCAACCGCGGAGTTTTTGCGGATCTCGGCGTTGACGATGTCTTCCAGCGCTTTGATCTGTTCCGGTTTGATCGCTTCAAAGTGGCTGAAATCGAAACGCAGACGCTGACTATCCACCAACGAACCTTTCTGCTGAACGTGCTCGCCCAGCACCTGACGCAAAGCAGCGTGCAGCAAGTGGGTGGCCGAGTGGTTCAACGAAGTCGCGTGACGCACTTCGGCGTCGACGTGGGTTTCCACTGGTGCGCCGATGGTCAGGCTGCCCGAGTCCAGCACACCGTGGTGCAGGAATGCGCCGCCGGTCTTGGTGGTGTCACGTACGTCGAAACGTGCGTTGCCTGCCTGCAGGAAACCGCAGTCGCCGATCTGGCCGCCGGATTCAGCGTAGAACGGTGTCTGATTCAGAACGATCACCGCCTCTTCGCCTTCATTCAAGACGTCGACCGACTGACCATCTTTATAGATAGCGACAATTTTTGCCGAACCGCTGGTGTCTTTGTAACCGGTGAACTCGGTGGCCACATCAACCTTGACCAGGGTGTTGTAGTCCAGACCGAACGAACTGGCCGAACGTGCGCGAACACGCTGGGCTTCCATCTCACGCTCGAAACCGACTTCATCGACGGTCAGGCCACGCTCACGTGCGATGTCAGCGGTCAGGTCCATCGGGAAACCGTAGGTGTCGTAGAGTTTGAACACCACGTCGCCCGGCACCACGGTGCCTTTGAGTTCCAGCAGGTCCTGCTCGAGGATCTTCAGGCCGTGCTCCAGGGTCTTGGAGAACTGCTCTTCTTCGGCCTTGAGCACGCGCTCGATGTTGCTCTGCTGCTTCTTCAGTTCCGGGAAGGCTTCGCCCATCTCGGCGACCAGCGCCGCGACGATCTTGTAGAAGAAGCTGCCGGTAGCGCCCAGCTTGTTACCGTGACGGCAAGCACGACGGATGATCCGGCGCAGCACATAACCGCGACCCTCGTTGGACGGCAACACGCCGTCAGCGATCAGGAAACCGCACGAACGAATGTGGTCGGAGACAACCTTGAGCGACGACTGATCGCCGTTTTCGCAACCGATCGCTTCAGCCGAGGCCTTCAGCAGGTTCTTGAACAGGTCAATGTCGTAGTTGGAATTGACGTGCTGCATCACCGCACTGATCCGCTCCAGGCCCATGCCGGTGTCGACCGACGGTGCTGGCAACGGATGCAACACGCCATCGGCGGTGCGGTTGAACTGCATGAACACGTTGTTCCAGATCTCGATGTAACGGTCGCCGTCTTCTTCCGGCGAACCTGGAGGGCCGCCCCAGATGTGGTCGCCGTGATCGTAGAAAATCTCGGTGCATGGGCCGCACGGGCCGGTATCGCCCATGGTCCAGAAGTTGTCGGAGGCGTATGGCGCGCCTTTGTTGTCGCCGATGCGGATCATGCGCTCGACCGGCACACCGATTTCTTTGGTCCAGATGTCATACGCTTCGTCGTCGGAGGCGTAGACGGTGACCCAGAGTTTTTCCTTCGGCAGTTGCAGAACGCCGGTCAGGAAAGTCCACGCGTAGGTAATCGCGTCCTTCTTGAAGTAGTCGCCGAAGCTGAAGTTACCGAGCATTTCGAAGAACGTGTGGTGACGAGCGGTATAACCGACGTTTTCCAGGTCGCTGTTCTTGCCACCGGCACGCACGCACTTCTGGCTGCTGGTCGCACGGGTGTACGCACGTTTTTCCTGGCCCAGGAAGCAGTCCTTGAACTGGTTCATCCCCGCGTTAGTGAACAGCAGGGTTGGGTCGTTGCCCGGAATCAAAGAGCTGGAGGCTACACGGGTGTGGCCTTGCTCTTCGAAGAAGCGAAGGAAGGCTTCACGGATTTCTGCGCTTTTCATTAGGTTCTTCCACGGAGGCTGCGGCCAAAGGCCTGTTCGAAACGTCAACAGACGAAGCGACGGCAAAGGGCCGCATTATATCGGCCCTGCGCGCGGGGTACAGCGTGTTTATACGATAGAAACGGTCAATTGGACGGCTAACGCTGTCACTTGCGCGAAAACTCGACGAATGTCGCGATCACTTGCTCGATTTGCGAGCGATTGACGTCCATGTGCGTGACCATACGCAGGCGCGCGGCGGCGCTCAACTTGATCCCGCGTTCGGCAGCAAAGGCCTTGATCGCTTCGGCTTTGTCATCCATTTGCACATAAACCATGTTGGTTTGCACGGGTTCAACGATGAAACCTGCTTCACGCAAACCATCGGCCAGCAACTGCGCGTTGGCGTGGTCGTCCGCCAGACGTTCGACATTGTGATCCAGCGCATACAGCCCCGCCGCCGCCAGCAGGCCAGCCTGACGCATGCCGCCACCGACCATTTTGCGCAGACGGCGGGCCTTGCCGATCAGTTGTTCAGAGCCACACAACACCGAGCCAACAGGCGCGCCGAGGCCTTTGGACAGGCACACCGACACCGAATCAAAGTACTGAGTGATTTCCCGGGCATCCACGCCCAGCTTGACCGCGGCGTTGTAGAGGCGCGCGCCGTCAAGGTGCAACTGCAGGCCTTTGCCCTGAGTGAAGCGGCGGGCGCGGGCCAGATAGTCCAGCGGCAGCACTTTGCCCTGCATGGTGTTTTCCAGCGCCAGCAAACGAGTACGGGCGAAATGGAAGTCGTCCGGTTTGATTGCTGCCGCGACCTGATCCAGATCCAGCGAACCGTCGGCCTGCACTTCCAGCGGTTGCGGCTGGATCGAACCGAGTACTGCTGCGCCACCACCTTCATATTTATAGGTGTGCGCCTGCTGACCAACGATGTATTCGTCACCGCGCTCGCAATGCGCCATCAGCCCCAGCAGGTTGCTCATGGTGCCGGTCGGCACAAACAAAGCGGCGGCAAAACCCAAGCGGCTGGCCAGTTCGGCTTCCAGACGATTGACCGTCGGATCTTCGCCGTAAACATCATCACCGGTGTCCGCTGCGGTCATCGCGTCGAGCATGGCGGGAGTCGGTTGGGTGACGGTGTCGCTGCGAAGATCGATAACGCTCATGAACCTGGCCTCAAGTCAGCAGGGGAAATCCCTTTACGAAGTGGAATTACTGCGGTCATCGCGCGGATTAATCAACCCTTGCACAAGGAAAAGTCGTTTCGAACCGCCAGAAAACTCGATGGCAATCATCAGAAAGGCGCAATGCACAGAGCCACAATCTGTGTTAAAAACGCTGCGCCGCCCGAGAAAGGGCGGCAAAAACGTTCTCAGGGCGGGGTGCAATTCCCCACCGGCGGTAATTGCGCGCAATGCGCATAGCCCGCGAGCGCTTGGCGACGAACACAGCTTGGGTTGTGCGCGGCGGCAAGGTCAGCAGACCCGGTGTGATTCCGGGGCCGACGGTCATAGTCCGGATGAAGAGAGAACGGGATTAACGCCAAAGGGCCGTCCGCGTGCATTCTTGCGTGCGCTCGTACCCTTGAATCCCTTTCGATTCATAACGCCCTGTTTTTCACACAAACAGGAGTCAGAACATGCAACCCACCGCTATCGACAGCAAAAGCAAACACCCCCACGGCGATCGCGTCGCGTTCATCCAGGCCTGCTGGCACAAGGAAATTGTCGACCAGAGCCGTAAAGGCTTCGTCGCCGAAATGCTTGCCTTGGGTTATCAGGAATCGGACATCGACATTTTCGAAGTCGGCGGCGCCTTTGAAATGCCCCTGCACGCCAAGCTGCTGGCCAAGACCGGTCGTTATGCCGGCATCGTCGCCGCAGCCCTGGTCGTGGACGGTGGCATCTATCGTCATGAGTTCGTCGCCCAGTCGGTGGTCAGCGGCCTGATGCAGGTGCAGCTGGAAACCGAAGTGCCGGTGTTCTCGGTGTCGCTGACGCCGCATCACTTCCACGCCGGTGAAGAGCACCAGAAGTTCTTCTTCGAGCACTTCGTGCACAAGGGTCAGGAAGCGGCCAGAACTTGCGCCGATACGCTGCAAAAGGTTCGTGCGCTGCGCCGTAGTGAGCCGCGTGCACTCGCCGTCTGACCACAACGCTCCCCTGTAGGAGCTGTCGAGTGAAACGAGGCTGCGATCTTTTGATCGTCTAAAAACAAGATCAAAAGATCGCAGCCTTCGGCAGCTCCTACAGGATTTTGTGTCAGGCCAAAATTGCGTCAGGCGAGATTTTCGTCGCCGCTTGGGACGATCAGAATGCCCGCGCGCAGGCCGTTCTTGACCTTCGGGTTGGGGAAAATGATCCGCGCGCCCTCTTCCTCGATGACCCAGCGGGTATTGGCCAGATCTTCGGCCAACACATACCCCATCTCCAACTCTGAAAAGTTTTCGATGTCCTGCGGCAGGTTCAGGCGGAACGCATCGCTGTGCTTGATGATTTCCCGGGCAACGCTGAATAGCTGCAAACCGTCCAGCCCCTGCTCTGCCATCTCCGGCTCGTTGCCTTCAATGATCTGCTGCAGACGGGTTTCCAGCAGCGAGACATTGACCCCGTCGTTCTGCCCGAACGGCCGCGCCTTGCCCAGTTCCAGCGTAAAAGCCTCGGCACCGAGCTTGTCGTAGGTGTACGAGCTGAAGACGATCGACGGTTTGTTCTGCAACAGCACCGCTTCCATCCCGGCAGCGCGCAGACGCGCCAGCTCCAGACGCGAATGCTGACGACCCTCCTTCCACGGATACAGGGCGAACTGCTCGATCTTCGAACCGCGAATCGCCGTGTGCAGGTCATAGTGCAGACGCTGGCGATCCGGCAGGCTGAAGAAACTCGCCGCCAGACGCTCCAGCTCACAGGCACGCAGCGCTTCTGAGCCACTGCTTTGTTCATGACGGCCGTTGAACAGCCGATTGACGTCCTGCTCGACGAAACGCTCGCCCTTGCGAATCGCTTCGGGGTTGCCGAACAGGAACAGAATGCGTGCGCGCGGCTTCAGATCACCGCGGGCGATGTCGTGCAGCAGCCGGTCAAGCAACTCGATCGGCGCTGTTTCGTTGCCGTGGATGCCTGCCGACAGCAGCAGGTCCAGGCCATTGTCACGCGCTTGTGGTGGCCGGACTTCCAGCGCACCTTCGCTCAACCAGCGCATACGCACGCCTTCGACAGTCAGTTGAGTCTTCTCCGCCGGTTCGCGGCCGGCGAGGGTCAGTTCAAGCAGTTTGCCGAGGGCGAGCATAGAGCAGTTTCCTTAGTGGTCGTGGTTGCAATCCGGGCCGTGCACGTGGCCTTCGTCGTCGCCGACGTCAGCCGGTTCCATTTCCAGTTGCAGACTTACCAGATTAGTCGCCAATGGGCGCAGCAGCAGGTTGGCGTACTCGGCGTCACCTTCTTCCACGTCCACGCCGATCAGCAGTTGGCCACGGCCGTCCTGCTGGATCCACAGCTCTTTGCCTTGCCACATGACCGCGACGCGGGTGCACGAGGTTTGCAGTTGCGTGCCGTCGGTGTCTTCAAGGATCAGCTGCAGGGAATCGCTCATGTTTTTACTCTCTTGGGGAGACAAGCCGCGCGCCGCGTTCAGGCGACGCGCCGGCCATCAATTGATCTGGAATGGATAAACCGCGCCCAGTTTAAGGATTTGCGTCAGTTCATCCAGTGCCGTCCGGCATTCAAGCAGCAATTGCGGATCCGCCAGATCGGTTTCGCTCAGGCGGTCGCGGTAGTGCTTTTCAACCCATGCGGTCAACGAACCGTACAACGGTGGCGTCATGATAACCCCTGGGTTGACCGCCGCCAGTTCGGTTTCGTTAAGCGCGACGCGCAGTCGCAGGCACGCCGGACCACCGCCGTTCTGCATGCTTTGCTTGAGATCGAAGACTTTCACTTCGCGAATCAGACCGCCGGAGCTGGTCAGACTCTGCAGGTAAGCCCACACGCGTTCGTTGGCCTGGCACTCTTGCGGCACGATCAACAGCATCGAACCGTCAGGACGCGAGAGCAATTGGCTGTTGAACAGGTAGGAGCGCACTGCGTCATCCACGGTGACTGCCGAACGCGGCACACACACGGACTGGAAGTTGCCGCCGACTTTAGCGAGTTTGCCTTGCAGCTCGGCCAGCATCTGATCGGTCTCGAGGAACGCGTCCTCGTGATAGAACAGCACTTCACCGTTACCCACGGCGATCACGTCGTTATGGAACACGCCCTGATCGATCACGTTCGGGTTCTGCTGCGCGTAAACAACGCCTTCGTCACGCAGACCGTGCAGACGCGCAACGGCTTGCGAGGCTTCGAGGGTCTGGCGCGCCGGGTATTTCTGCGGCGCCGGATAACGATTGTCGAAGGCACTGCGACCGAACACGAAGAACTCGACGCCCGCTTCGCCATACTCGCGGCAGAAACGTGTGTGGTTGGCCGCACCTTCGTCGCCGAATTGCGCCACTGCCGGCAGCGCGGCGTGATGGGCGAAGTGTTGCTGATTGGCGAACATCGCGCCGAGCACGCGGCTGGTGGTCGGGTGTTCGATGCTGCGGTGATACTTGCAGTTAAGGTTGGCGGCGGTGAAATGCACGCGACCGTCAGCGGTGTCGGCACTCGGACTGACCGTGGCGGCGTTCGCTACCCACATGCTCGACGCCGAGCAACTGGCGACCAGCAGCGGCATCGCCTCTTTGGCGGCGCGTTCGATCACTTGCGCGTCGGTGCCGCTGAAGCCCAGACGGCGCAGAGCGGCCACGTCCGGACGTTCCTGCGGTGCGAGCACGCCTTGCTGAAAGCCCATTTCCATCAGCGCTTTCATCTTCGCCAGGCCCTGCAGCGCCGCTTCCTTCGGGTTCGAAGACTGCTGGCTGTTGCTCTGGGAGGCAACGTTGCCGTAGGACAGACCACCGTAGTTATGGGTCGGCCCCACTAGACCGTCAAAATTGACTTCATAGGATTTCATCAGCGAGGCTCCACGAGAATCTGTTGTTATAGGCTTCAGTAACTAACTGTTCAGTGCGACCGCGTCGCGGCCATCGCTGGCAAGCCAGCTCCCACAGGTTTGGCGGTGTTCACAGATTGTGTGGACGACTCGATCCCTGTGGGAGCTGGCTTGCCAGCGATTGGCATCACGCCATTTTCACGCCAGGCGTCAGGGCAGCAGGCAACACCAGGCTTGGGGTTTCCAGCGACGCCACCGGGTACGCGCAGTAATCCGCCGCGTAGTAAGCGCTGGCGCGGTGGTTGCCCGACGCGCCGACACCACCAAAAGGTGCGCTGCTCGCAGCGCCGGTCAGCTGTTTGTTCCAGTTGACGATACCGGCGCGGCTTTCCAGCCAGAACTGCTGATAACGCGCTTCGGAATCCGACAGCAGACCGGCGGCCAGGCCGTAAGCGGTGTTGTTGGCTTCAGCGATCGCCGCTTCGAAATCGGCGTAGCGGATCACTTGCAGCAACGGGCCGAACAGTTCTTCATCCGGACGTTCAGCCACCGCGGTGACATCGACAATGCCCGGGGTCAGCAGCGCGGCTTGCGCCTGTGGTTGTGTCATTGCCAGCAGCGACACAGCGCCGTTGGCCAACAGATGTTCTTGAGCGTCCATCAGCGCTTTCGCCGCGCCGAGGGAAATCACCGAGCCCATGAACGGCGCCGGTTGCTGATCGAATGCACCGACTTCAATGCTCGCACTGACTTCCACCAGACGCTTGAGCAGGCTATCGCCCCAGGCGCCTTGCGGCACCAGCAGACGGCGAGCACAAGTGCAACGCTGGCCGGCAGAGATGAACGCCGACTGAATGATCGTGTAAACCGCCGCATCCAGATCCGCGACCTGATCCACCACCAGCGGGTTGTTGCCGCCCATTTCCAGCGCGAGGATCTTGTCCGGACGCCCGGCGAACTGCTGGTGCAGATGGTTGCCGGTGCGGCTCGAACCGGTGAAGAACAGACCGTCGATGCCCGGGTTCGCCGCCAGCGCGATGCCGGTTTCGCGCGCACCTTGCAGCAGGTTCAACACGCCCTCCGGCAGACCGGCCTCGATCCAGCACTTGACCGTCAGCTCGGCGACTTTCGGGGTCAGTTCGCTGGGTTTGAACAGCACGCTGTTACCGGCCAGCAGGGCCGGCACGATATGGCCGTTTGGCAGGTGGCCGGGAAAGTTGTAAGGGCCGAACACCGCGACCACGCCGTGCGGCTTATGGCGCAACACTGCAGTGGCGTCGCCCAACGGGCCGCTCTTTTCGCCGGTACGTTCGCGGTAGCTCTGCACCGAGATCGCGATCTTGTTGACCATACTGGTCACTTCGGTCGCGGCCTCCCACAGCGGCTTGCCGGTTTCCTCACCGATGGTGCGGGCCAGTTCGTCACTGTGGTTTTTCAGGGCGGCAGCAAAGGCTTCGAGGACGCTGATGCGCTCTTCCAGCGTGCGACGTGCCCAACCCGGGAATGCCTGACGCGCAGCCTGCACGGCGGACTCGACCTGAGCGGTGGTAGCGCCCTCCCCCGACCACAGCACTTGCTGGGTCACCGGGTTCAGCGATTGAAAGGCTTCGCCCTGACCGGCCAGCCACTCACCTGCAATGTATAGCGAATTCATTATTTCGACTCCCGTGCAGCGGACAACGCCACGGCGCGCACTTGATCGCCAGCGTTGAGTTGAAGACGTTTGGCGGTCAGCGGATCGACCACCAGCGTGCCGGCAGCGAGACGCGCCGGCGCAGCGGTGATGCGGCAGTCTTCGCGCTTGCGGTTATGGATGATGAACGGCGTGGCGTCGTCGCCTGGTGTGCCAACGGCGAGCACCAGCGCTTCACTGTCACGCACCGCGCGGATCTTGCCGGTTTCGCATTCGATGGCCGGACCTGCGTCGAAGATGTCGACGTAACCCTGATAGCTGAACCCTTCGCTCTTGAGCATCGCCAATGCCGGCTCGGTGTCCGGGTGCACCTGGCCGATCACACTGCGTGCGTCGGGCGACAGGAAACAGGTGTACAGCGGAAACTTCGGCATCAGTTCCGCGATAAACGCCTTGTTGCCAACACCGGTCAGGTAATCGGCCTGGCTGAATTCCATCTTGAAGAAGTGCCGACCGAGGCTTTCCCAGAACGGCGAACGGCCGGCGTCATCGGACACGCCGCGCATCTCGGCAATGATCTTGTTGCCGAACAGTTCCGGGAACTCAGCGATGAACAGCATCCGCGCTTTCGACAACATGCGACCGTTGAGACCGCTGCGGTAATCGGCGTGCAGGAACAGCGAGCACAGCTCGGAATTACCGGTCAGATCGTTCGCCAGGAACAGCGTCGGGATTTCGCGATAGATGTTCAGCTCTTGCGAAGCGCTGACGGTCAGTCCGACACGGAAGTTGTACCAAGGCTCACGCAGACCGACGGCGCCAGCAATGGCGGAAATCCCCACCACACGACCGTCGTCGTCTTCGAGCACGAACAGGTAGTCCGCGTCGCCACGGCCAGCTTCGCCGCGAAAGGTCTTCTCGGCCCAGCCGACCCGGTGGGCCAGACGTTCTTCGTTGGCCGGCAATGTGGTCAGGCCGGTGCCGGTGCTGCGGGCCAGGTCGATCAGCGCGGATAAATCGCTGCTGCGTACGGGACGAACAATCATGCTATCTCCTCAAACGGGCCGCCTTCGCCACCCGTGAAACTCGCTAAGGCGTTAAACCGCCACCAGGCGCACGCTGGCACCTTCACCGACGCCCAGGGCTTCGGCCGCTTCCAGATCCAGAGTCACCGGTTTGCCCGGCGCGTAATCCAGCTCCAGCAACACCGCGCGGTAATCCTGCAACTGCGCGTTGGCCACCAGATATTGACGCCCGGCACCTTTGACCGGCTCGCCGATCTTCACCGGCACCACGCGGCTCTGGGCGATCGAACGGATCCCCGACACACGTGCATGCAGGGTCGGGCCACCGTCGAAGATGTCGATGTAGTGATCGGTCTCGAAGCCTTCGCGCATCAGGATGTCGAAAGTGATCTGCGCACGCGGGTGCACCTGGCCCATCGCCTCTTGGGCGGAATCCGGCAGCAGCGGCACGTAGATCGGGTAATGCGGCATCAGCTCGGCGAGGAACGTACGGCTTTTCAGCCCGCACAGACGCTCGGCTTCGGCATAGTTGAGGTCGAAGAAGTTGCGACCAATGGCATCCCAGAATGGCGAGTCACCGTTCTCATCGCTGTAACCGACGATCTCGGTCACCACCGAATCGGCGAAACGTTCCGGGTGACTGGCGACAAACAGCAGGCGGCCACGGGAGTTGAGCTCGGACCACGGCGAACCGACCAGCTCGCGCTGCACGTAGAAACTGGTCAGCAAGCTGTTGCCGGTCAGGTCGTGGCACTGCGAAAGCACGTGGATCTTGTTGTGGATCTTCAGCTCGCGGGAAGCGTGGACGAAGGTCTCGTTGCGGAAGCTGTAGAACGGCTCCGAGTAACCGGCCGAAGCAACGATGGCCGAACAGCCGACCAGCTTGCCGGTGGCGGTGTCTTCGAGGACGAAGAAATAGCTTTCCTCACCGTTGAAGCTCACTTCGGCGGCAAACGAGGCTTCGCTCGCCGCAATCTTGTCGCTCAGACGTTCCACGTCATCCGGCAAGGAAGTGACACCAATCGGGCTGTCCGCAGCCAGACGCTGTACCTCGCCCAGATCAGCCATTTGCGCGGGGCGCATCACCAGCATGGTGTCACTCCTTTCTCTTATCAATTCACAGAAAAAAACACCGGACACTGTGGGAGCGAGCTTGCTCGCGAAAGCGGTGTATCAGTCAGCATAGATGGCGACTGAAACTCCCTCTTCACGAGCAAGCTCGCTCCCACAATGAATCTCACCGGCATCAAAAATTGGGTTCGACGCCTGAAAAGCTCCAGGCGTCGAAGGGTCTATCAGGCTTGCGTCAGAGCGGCGGCAGCACGTTCGAAGCGGTCCAGACCGGCATCGATATCGGCGTCTTCCACCACCAGGCTCGGGGCGAAACGGATCACGTCCGGGCCAGCCTGCAGAATCATCAGGCCTTCTTTTTCAGCGGCGTTGAAGATGTCTTTGGCCTTGCCTTTCCAGGCATCGCTCAGCACGCAACCGATCAGCAGACCGAGACCACGCACCTGAGTGAACAGGCCGTACTTCTCGCCGATCTGCTCAAGACGCGATTTGAACTTGTCGTGCTTGGCGTTCACGCCGTTCAGCACTTCAGGGGTGTTGATCACGTCGATCACCGCTTCAGCGACCGCGCACGCCAGCGGGTTGCCGCCGTACGTGGTGCCGTGAGTGCCGACGACCAGATGTTTGGCCAGCGCTTCGGTGGTCAGCATGGCTGCGATCGGGAAACCGCCGCCCAGGCTCTTGGCGCTGGTCAGGATGTCCGGGGTCACGCCGTAATGCTGGTAGGCGAACAGCTTGCCGCTGCGGCCCATGCCGGTCTGCACTTCGTCGAACACCAGCAGCGCGTTGTTCGCGTCGCACAGTTCACGGGCACCTTGCAGGTAAGCCAGTTCGGCCGGCAGTACGCCGCCCTCGCCCTGGATCGGCTCCAGCACGACCGCGCAGGTCTTGTCGGAAACCGCCGCTTTCAGCGCCGCCAGGTCGTTGTAAGGCACGTGGGTGATGCCGGTGATTTTCGGGCCGAAACCGTCGGAGTACTTCGACTGGCCACCGACGTTGACGGTGAACAGGGTACGGCCGTGGAAGCTGTTCAGCGCGGCGATGATTTCGTACTTCTCGCTGCCAAAGCGGTCGAATGCCACACGACGGGCCAGCTTGAACGCGGCCTCGTTGGCTTCGGCGCCGGAGTTGCAGAAGAACACGCGCTCGGCGAACGTGGCGTCGATCAGCTTGTGCGCCAGGCGCAGGGCTGGTTCGTTGGTGAACACGTTGGACACGTGCCACAGCTTGTTCGCCTGTTCGGTCAGTGCACCGACCAGCGCCGGGTGCGCGTGGCCCAATACGTTGACGGCGATGCCGCCGGCGAAGTCGATCAGCTCGCGGCCGGCCTGATCCCAGACGCGGGAACCGGCGCCACGCACTGGAATGAAAGCGGCAGGCGCGTAGTTGGGAACCATTACCTGGTCGAAATCGGCGCGTTGTACCGCAGCGTGCTCAACGGACATCGGAGTCTCCTGATGAGAAACACTCGCCTGAAACTGGCGAGCTTGGTGAGGATTGTAAGGACAGTTTTCAGCCCGGCCTTGTCGCCAAGCGACAACTTCTTATAGCGCAAACCCCGGATTTTCCCGGGTTTACGGCAATGCGACATATAGCGTCGCAAAGGCGCAGTTTAACTGGCGCCGTCGATTTGCGGCAGGCGGCAGAGAATACCAACTCATCCCCGCGACAAAGATATAAATATGTACCGCACAAGGGTGGCCGGTTCCTGATTTGCTGCGCATTCTTTTCAATGCCAAGGAATGGCCCATGCACCTGACACAACGACACCCTCCGACAGCCTCGACCGCCACGGACAACACACAGCATCCAGACGATCATTACCTGACACTGAAAAAAGCCTTGCCCGATTGGCTCGGTAACGTTTCATCGACACGGCGCCTGGCACTGACGAACACCCTGCCGCGCCTGTCAGCCCCCCTCCAGTCGGCATCCGCCGAGCAACATCAACAGATGATGGCCCTCAACGCCGCGCACTTGACCGCGCAAAGCGCGGTCGACCAAAGCCTGGAACACTTGCAGGACGCCAGCGCCTTTGCCGAGCCCTTGCTCCGGCAGGAACTGAAAAACTGCTTCGGCCTGGATCTGGATGTGCGCAACACCTTCGTGCGCCTGTACATCCCCGCGACCACTCCGTGGTTTCCGATCCGCACCGGCACGCGCGCCTGGACCGTGTCGTTACTGGACGCCGCGCTGCACAACTTCGAGGAGTCGGAAACCCGTCACGACGCCTTCGAAGCTGATTCGACCTTCGTCACTCGCCCCACTGAAACCGGCCAGTTCACGACACTGCCGGCGATCAAGGCCAAGCTGAGCATTGCCGCTTTCACCCAACTGTGTCGAAGGCTGGACATCGGCGCGCGATACAAAGCCCATCTCGAAGACAACCTCGGCTATACCGATCCGATGGTGGCGTCCGTGTTGCGCAGCAAAATCGACGTCAGCCAGAAGGCCGCGATGAAAGCCGCCCTGCAGTGGGCGCGGATGAACCGCGATGTGTCGGAAAGCTATTTTCGCTTGATCGATGCCGTACTCGACGGCATGAAGGGCCTGTATATCAGCGGGGCAGCAGTGTTGTGCCATGACATGGGGATGCTGTGCGCGCCACTGACCGGTATCGTCGTTTTTGCCCCCGATCTTTACACCTCGCGAGATCCCGCGCGGGTGGTGGCTTATGTCCCCGACGATCCCGAGCATCCCTTCAAGGAGTACGCCTCGACCTATGAACTGATCGCCGAACTGACCCGCCAGTTGCGCTCGAAAGACTACCAGCAGTTTTTCAGCCGATTCGTGAACCACGAACACCGAGGCGTTTTCTTCAGCGCCCTCAACAGTCGCTTGAGCCAGATCATGTGGCACCCGCCCGAGCCCGGCAGTTCACTGCCCGCCTGGCGCGACACCGCTGTCGAACGGCCGGACCTGCAAACCACGCTGATACCGTTCCACGACGATCTGTGGCAACACCTCTATCACGCGAAACTGAACAAGATCTTCAATGACGCCCGGGTGATCGCCGTGCCCACCGCCGTGGTCGATCAAAAAGCGCGCTGGGCCTTCTGGGACTCGGTGAGCAACCTCATCTCCACCATCGTGCAAACCGCCGCGCTGATCGTCGCGCCGTTCGTGCCGGTGCTGGGTGAAGCCATGATGGCGTACATGGCTTATCAAATGCTCGATGAGGCGTTCGAAGGCATCGTCGAGTGGGCGCAGGGGCGAACGACTGAAGCCATGGAACACCTGATGGGTACCGTGGAATCGATGATCCAGTTGGGCATGTTCGCGATCGGCGGTGCGATTGGCGCAGCCGAGTTCCGCAAGGTACTGCCCAAGGAAGTCGTAGCGTTCATCGACCGCTTCAAACCGGTACAACTGGCCAGTGGTGAGACCCGCTATTGGGAACCGGATCTCGAACGCTACAAGCACCCGCAGGGCCCCACTGCCGATTCGCAACCCGATGCACTGGGTTTGCACACGCATCAGGACAAGCGCTTGTTGCCCTTGGAGGACGCCCACTTTGCCGTAAAAGAAAGCCAGGTGCCGGGGCAGTTCCGCATCGAACACCCGAGCCGCCCCGACGCCTACCAACCGCTGGTGCGCCACAATGGCGACGGCGCCTGGCACACTGAACTCGAGCAACCGCTGGAATGGGATGGCGCGACAGTCCTGCGCCGTATCGGTCCTTCCGTCGAGAGCCTGGCGCCGAACGAGCGCGAAACCGTCTTGCGGATCAGCGGAACCAGCGAAGACGCGTTGCGCAAAATGCATGTCAATCAGGAAAAAGTCCCGCCTCTGCTTGCCGACAGCATCCAGCGTTTCAAGATTGATCAGCAGTTGCAACGCTTCATCGATCAGCTCGACAGCGATGTCGCCGAAGAGTTTTTGCGCGCCGATCCGGTCACACAGCTGCAGGTACTCAGCGACTACGGGCGCTGGCCGGGCGACAAGTGCCTGCGTCTGCTCGATCGACAAGGGAAGCCGCTGTGGCAATCGTCTACGGACGCAAACCTGCCCGTGACCGAACTGCGCCAGGACAGACTGGTCGGTGGCGACGTGCTGAAAACCCTGCTCTATACCCTCGACGAGACGCAGATCAAAGCCTTGTTGAACGAACCCTTCGCGGGACCGACGCTGTCGATCGAAGTACGCAGCCAGAACCTGCGCAAGCAAGTAGCGGACCTCGCGCAACGCAACAGACGCACGCTGTTCGAGTCGCGTTATCAGGCCCTTCAGCACCTCGACGATCCGTTGGCGGCGAGACTCCAGTCCCACCCTCCCGAACTGCCTGCCAGCATCACTCGCGAACTGCTCGACACCGCGACCGGCAACGAACTGTTGCAGATCAGCGAAGGACAATTGCCCGCACGCCAACAGGCACTCATGCAGATGGCCAGTCAGGAGGTGCGCGTTACCCGCGCCTATGAAGGCCTGGAGCTGGGTTCGGTGAGCAATTCCGATACCGACTCTCTGGCGCTGCACAGCCTCAAATTGTTGCCGGGCTGGAGTGGCGATGTCCGCATCGAGATCCGTGACAGTCGCTACGAGGGCCCGTTACTGGACACGATCGGCCGTGAAGATGCACCCGCACACAAGGTGCTGGTTCGCAGCGACGATGGCCAATATCAACCTTACGACGAGCGCGGGAACCAACTGCATTCGTTCAGCGATTTCTATTCCAGCCTGTTGTATGCATTACCCGACGGTGAGCGCCAGAACCTCGACATCCGGGTCGGCCAGGGTCAGGCGCTGAAGGCGGCCATTCGCGAACGTACGCTTGAACGCAGCGAGTTGCGTCAGGTGATCGGCGATACGCCGACCCCAACGCCGGCTGCCGACACGCTGCGGCTGCTGGGGACCGATGGTTATCTCCGTGCTCCACGTCCGCTGCGCCCCGCTTCCCAACCGCACACACTCGAAGAAGACATCCGGGTGCTCTATCCGCGGATGTCGAACAATGAGATGCACTTTCTCGCCGAACGTATGCAAAGCAGTCCCGCAGGCCCGCGCGCAGAGATGCTTCGCTTGCAAAATGACTACCTGCAATTGCAGAACGAACTGCATGTCTGGGCCAACAACCCGCCCGCCACTCACCCCGAAACCGGCATGGCGCTGACGCCGCTGGAGAAGCGCGCCGAAATCCAGAACCGCAGATTGCTCAGGGAAGAATTGCTCAGAGGCTGGCGCCGGGAGAACGTCACGTACTACGATCAGCAGGGCTTTGCTGCCGGGTACGCCATGTTCCTGACGCCCGCGGTCATGGGCGACTTGCCCGTCCTGTCGGTCGACCTCAGTCATATCACTTTGCTCGCCATTGATGGCAGCCCCATGACCACCTCGGTCGACAGCTTTTTGCAGTCTTTCAGTCAGTTGCAGAAACTGGATGCGCGCAACCTCAACCTGCCAAGCCTGCCGCAAGCGCTGACCTCGATGCGCTCGCTGCGCGAATTGAGAGTACGCGATTGCCAGATCGGCCTGACAACGGTCACAGAGTCGGTGCTCGCCTCTTTGCCGCAACTCACTCTGCTCGATCTGCAAGGCAACCCGCTGGGCTTGCCACCGGACCTGCACACAATGCCTGCATTGCGTTACGTCAACCTGTCGAATACCGGCATTTACACGGTGCCCGAGGACTTGCTGGATCATCCACGTCTGATCTCGGCGCAATTCGATCGCAACCGCATTACCCGGATACCGGAACGGTTTTTCAACCTGGCCAGCTCCCTCAGCGACGGCTACACCTTTGCTGACAACCCGTTGAGCGCGGCCTCTCGCGAACGGGTGAAAGTGTTCTACGAGCACACCGGAAAGCACTTTGGTGTCCGGCCTGCGCCGGAGGACCTGCAGCGCACGATGGCCTTGTTCCCAACCCTTGATGCTGAAGGCGCTACACAGGTGCTGTACCGACTGCCCGGGTCATTGGCCGAGTGCGGTGCACAGTTGTCGCGCTGGGAAGATGAGCTCCGCGCTCTGAACCTCGAACTCAATCAATGGAGCAACCAGGCCGCCGTCCTTGACCCTGAAACGGGCGAACGTCTCACCCTGGAAGCACAAACCCGCGAACTGGAGGCCCGGCGATCCTTTGCGCAACAGATCGAGCAGTTCTGGCGCAGCCCGCCCAAATACCCCCGCCCCGAAGAACTGAGGGCAACGGCAACGTTCATTGGGGATATGCCGATGCTCAGCGCCGGTTTCGAGCGCGTTACCCGGCTGAACCTCACCGGCAACGCCAACATCACCTCCGCTCTGCGCTTCGTGGAGTGCTTCCCCAACCTTGCCAAGCTGAAAATGAACGGCTTCGAACTGGAGCCGCTAGCGCTGGGCGAAGTAAAACTGCCTCGACTGACCGACCTGGAGCTGAAAAATTGTGGCGTAGTCATGACCGCGGAAAATCAGGCGGCGCTGCTTTCACTCGACGCCCTCGAATCGCTGGACCTGAGCAACAATCCGCTGGGAACGTTCCCCGACCTGAACCTGTTGCCCGAACTGATCGATCTCGACCTGTCCAACTGCGGGCTGACCGTCGTGCCTGAAGGGCTGACCAGCCATCCGGAGTTACGAACCGCAGTGCTGGCGGGGAACCGCATCACGCACCTGCCTGACGAGCTGTTCGACCTTCCCGCCGAACGCAGTAACGGCATCGACCTTGCCGACAATCCGCTATCGGCAGCCACCCGCGACCAGATCAAGCACTACTACCGCATCCATCGAAACGACTTTGACGTAATGGCTGCCGAGCAAGACGTTGCCCTCGCCCGGCAGTTGTTTCCCGCTCTGAACGACCAAGAGGCCAGCGAGATGATCTACGACTTGCCTGGCAACCTGGCCGACAGCCGGACCCAACTCGTGCGCTGGAGAGCGGAGCTGCAACAAATGCGCGTGGACTTGGGCCGCTGGGCCATGGAAACGCCGTCAGCGCACCCGGTTACCGGTCAGGTGTTGGGCGAAAGCGAGCGTCTGGTGCAACAATCCAAGCGCTCCGCCTTCAAGCAGTTCATGGAGGATTTCTGGCGCGAAAGGTCAATGGGCACCGGCACGCGCACCGCGTCTTTTGCGACAGACCTGACGTTCTTCGGCGAACTGCCCCGCCTGACTGTGAATTTCGATCACGTCACAAGCCTCAAGCTGGCGGGCAACACCACGACCACGGGCATCGAGTCGTTTGCGGCGTTGTTCCCGAATCTTCAGGCGCTGGAACTGAAAGCCTTTGCGCTCGATGACATCCCCTCATTCGTCGCGCGCCTCAAGGATCTCAAAGCGCTCAAACTGAATGACTGCGCACTGACACTCACGCCTGAAGGGCAGCAACTGCTCGGTGCCATGCCCAAACTGCAGTTGCTCGATCTGAGCCACAACCCGCTCACAATCGCGCCTGATCTGAACGCCTTGCCGGGCCTGACAAGCGTTTCACTCGGCCATACGGATATCACCCGCGTGCCCGAGGGCATCGCCGAGCATCCGGCACTGGAAAATCTCTATCTCAATAACAACAACATCACCGAGTTGCCGGACGCGATTTTCGGCTTGAGTGCCGACCAGGCCGACGGCGTCTATCTGA
The DNA here is from genome assembly GCF_031931925.1 of Pseudomonas sp. rhizo66. Taxonomy (NCBI): domain Bacteria; kingdom Pseudomonadati; phylum Pseudomonadota; class Gammaproteobacteria; order Pseudomonadales; family Pseudomonadaceae; genus Pseudomonas; species Pseudomonas sp. rhizo66. Next base: position 8,037 of record NZ_JAUJWZ010000032.1, on the reverse strand, counting down.
ACGACAACCCCCTGTCCTTGAATGCCCGCGAGCGCATCAAACGCTACTACGCCACACAGGGCCGCAACTTCCGGGTCAAACCGGCATCGGCTGACATTGCCATGGCGCACAGACTGTTCCCGCGACTGGGCGACAGTGCTGCCATCAACATGATTTATCGCCTGCCCGGGACATTGCAGGCCGGCACGGCTCAACTGCTCAGATGGGAGGCGGAAATCACCCGAATGATTGGCGATCTCAACGCATGGCGTGAGCGTCTGCCGGTCAACAATCCGTTGACTGAACGGCCATGGACTGCGCAGGAAAGAGCCACAGAACTCGCCGACAGACAAAATTTCAGCGACAAGCTCGAACAACTGTGGCGCGGTAGGCGTAACGACAATTCAGCACTACGGTTCAACACCTTCGATGCCAGTGCGACGTTTACCGGTGAGTTACCCGAGCTGAGCACCGACTTCAGTCACATCACGCATCTGAGTCTTCACGGCAATCCAGGGCTGAAAGTTTCCGAAGGCTTTCTCACCAGCTTCAGCGGATTGCAGGGGCTGGAACTGCAGGACTTCTCCCTGGGCCGGATACCTCAAGCGCTGCACAACCTGCCGCTCGAAACGTTGATGTTGAGCAAGTGCCGGATCACTCTGGATCCTGGCGGACAAGCGACGTTGTCCAGCCTGACCCGATTGAAATCGCTGGACTTGTACAGAAACACGTTGCAGGCCACGCCCGATGTATCGACCCTGCAGAACCTGACGTTCATCGATCTGATCAACACCGGGATCGATAGTGTGCCTGCCGGGCTGGAACAGCTGCCGCATCTGGAAGTGGCATTGCTGAGCGACAACAACATCGTCGAACTACCGGCGCAACTGACGCGTTATTCCGGGCGCGGTCTTGAACTGGGCGGCAACCCGTTGTCAGTGGCTTCCAGAGAACGAGTCAAAGCCGCTTTCCAGGCCAAGGCCGACAACTTTGGTATCTCGGCCCAACAGGACGACATCGAACTGGCTCAAAACCTGTATCCATCGCTGTCCGGCTTCGACGCCAACGATCTGCTCTACAGCCTTCCGGGGACGCTGGCCGATGGACGTCTTGAGCTGATGCGCCGAAAAACCGACCTCACCCACCTGCTCGAACGCCTGGGCACCTGGGCCGATGAGATCCCCAGCGATCCTGTGACGCAGATGCCACTTGGGAACGACGCTGCTGCGAGGGAAAAACTCAAACGCCAACACTTCAGGGACAACCTGGAAAACGAGCTGCGCCGGGCGCCCACGCACCTGACAGGTCCAGAGGTCAACTGCGAGTTGTCGTTTACCGGTGAACTGCCGCCGCTGACCGCGCGCTTTGACCACATCGAACAATTGAAACTCACCACCAAGGCCTCGGCCCCGCCTCGAGTTGATCGTCTGCTGGCGCTTTTTCCGAAGCTCAAAGACGTCGACATCCGCCACTATCCGCTGGGCGAGGTTCCTCCCTCGATACTTGGTATGGACAGGTTGCGCAGCCTGTATCTGCCCGACTGTCAAATCACTCTGACTGCGCCGACCGCAGAGGCCTTCGCAGCCTTGAAAAACCTGAGATCGGTAGACCTGAGCAACAATCCGCTCAACAGAGCCCCAGACCTGAGTCATTTCCCGCAGATGACCGATGTGCGTTTCGGCAATTGCGCCTTGACCAAGGTGCCTGACGGCCTGTTCGAACTGCCTCGATTGATGTACGCGGACTTGTCCGGGAACGCGATTACCGAGTTGCCAGGCGAGTTTCCTTCCCAGCCCGGCGACGTGATGATCGAATACGACTTCGACGACAACCCACTGACTGCCGAAAGCCAGCAGCGCCTCGATCGCTATGACGCGGCGTATCAAACGCGCCTATCGGAACAACGGTCGGGCAACGACACTGGGTATCCGGCGATTGAGGATTTCCATGATTTCTCCGCCAGCAGTGAAGTCGAATGAGGGTCGACCCGTGATCAGCCGCGTTCCGGCGGCACTGACGACAATTCGAACGGGCTGCTGCTGCGCCGCTGGTTGCGATCTTCCCGCGGCGTGGCACCGAAGAAGTTGCGATAGGCACTGGAGAAATGCGGCCCCGAGGAGAAGCCACACGAGAGGCCGATCTGGATGATCGACTTGCTGGTCTGCATCAACATCTGCCGGGCCTTGTTCAGGCGCAGTTCCAGGTAGTACTGGCTCGGCACACGGTTGAGGTATTGCTTGAAGATCCGCTCCAACTGCCGACGGGACACGCACACATGCTGGGCGATTTCGTCGGTGGTCAGCGGCTCTTCGATGTTGGCTTCCATCAGCAACACCGCTTGGGTGAGCTTCGGATGGCTGGAGCCGAGACGGTTCTGCAACGGGATGCGCTGACGCTCGCCACCTTCGCGGATGCGTTCAACGACCAGCTCTTCCGAAACTGCACCAGCCAGTTCCGCACCGTGATCTCGGGCCAGTACCGCCAGCAGCAGATCGAGAACGGACATACCGCCACACGCGGTCAGTCGATCGCGATCCCAGTCGAACAAGTGACTGGTGGCAATGACTTTAGGGAAACGCTCGGCGAAATCGTCCTGCCAGCGCCAGTGCACGGCAGCGCGATAACCGTCGAGCAAACCGAGTTGCGCCAACGGATAGACACCGGCCGAGAGGCCGCCGATGACGCAACCGGCCCGCACCAATTGCTTGAGTGCACTGCTGAGCGCTGGCGCCAGGGTAGTCGGAGGCTCGTCAGCGAGGAGGAACAGTTTCTGGAAATTTTCGAGTTTGCCGGTCCAGGCTTCACCGGGCAATTGCCAGGCACCTTCGGCCGGTGGCTCGGCCTGCAGGAACGACAACTCGTAAACCACCTCCGGGTGCACACGCTGAGCAACACGCAAGGCTTCCTCCGCCAGCGCCAGCGTCAACGCTTTAGTGCTGGGCCAAATCAGGAAACCAATTCGATGGGCAGTCATGGGCGGGCAATCCGAAACGAAGAACAGTGATGAAGGCAAGGGCCAATGCTAGCCCGTAAATGAACACAAATCATAAGTCCGGCGCAGATCACCTGTAGGAGCTGACGAGTGAAACGAGGCTGCGATCTTTTGATCTTGTTGCTGAAGATCAAAAGATCGCAGCCTTCGGCAGCTCCTACAGGAAATTGGAGCCAGCCTTCAGGCTGCGAAGCATGCACTATCTCGGTGCACAACGGCAGCCCTGATTTATTTCAAGCTGCCCGAGAGAAATTGCTGCAAACGTTCCGATTGCGGATTGACCAGCACTTCGCGCGGGTTACCGCTTTCTTCAACCACGCCTTTGTGCAGGAACACCAACTGGTTCGACACTTCACGGGCAAAGCCCATTTCGTGGGTCACCACGACCATGGTGCGACCTTCCTGCGCCAGCGCTTGCATGACTTTCAGCACATCGCCCACCAGCTCCGGGTCGAGGGCCGAAGTCGGCTCGTCGAACAGCATCACTTCCGGTTCCATTGCCAGCGCACGGGCGATCGCCACACGCTGCTGCTCGCCGCCGGACATATGTCCTGGGAAAGCATCCTTACGATGGGCCACGCCAACCTTGTTCAGGTAGTGCTCGGCTTTTTCGCGCGCTTCGGCCTTGGACACGCCAAGGACGTGAACCGGTGCTTCCATGATGTTTTCCAGCGCGGTCATGTGCGACCACAGGTTGAAATGCTGGAACACCATCGACAGGCGCGAACGCATGCGCTGCAGCTGTTTCGGATCAGCGGCTTTCAGCGCGCCGTCCTTGTTCGCCACCAGTTTCAGCTCTTCGTTGTTGAGCAGGATCTTGCCCGCGTGCGGCTGCTCGAGCAGGTTGATGCAGCGCAGGAAAGTACTTTTGCCGGAGCCACTGGAGCCGATGATGCTGATCACATCGCCGGCTGCCGCTTTCAGGGACACGCCCTTGAGCACTTCGTGACTGCCATAGCGTTTATGCAGGTCTTGGACTTCAAGTTTGTACATGCGGTCGGTTCTCACAAAAACAGTCAGTCAGTCGTTGAGCAAGCGCCCGTGACGCAGCGCTTCGCGCCCCGCCACCTTGGCCAGCCAGAAACCGGGTTGGGCATAACGCAGCCGTTCAATGGCAAACAGCACCCCGGATGTACCAGCACACACCGTGCTGACCCGATCGGACAGAGGATCAATCACTTCAAAAATCTCGTCGCCCGCCTCGACCCATTCGCCGGGTTTGCGCAGAAAACTCACGACGCCCGGATGCGGCGCGAACAGCAACTCGGTGCCTTCGAACGGCATGCCTTCACACGCTTCGTGTGCCGGATTGGGCCACTCGCCAGTGATCAGGCCTTGTTCAGCGAGGAACGCCAGAATGCCTTCAGCATACGCGCAGGCTTCGGCGCGACCGGTATCGGCCTGACCACCCAGCTCAATCGTGGTTGCCAGACACGCCAGCGGAATCTGCGCATCGGGGAACTGCCGCGACAGACGCAGCCACGGCAACGAGCAGGCTTCATCGAACGAACTGCCGCCGGAATCTTCCGCCAGCAATCCGACCTTCACATTCAGGTGCGCCGCCAGCGAACGCCACTGCGGCCAGTGTTGCGGCAACGCATACATGTGCAGCGCGGCTTCGGCATCGCAGTGCAAATCGAGCACCACATCGGCGGTGCAGGCATGGCTGAGCAACACACGCTGCATGCCTTGTAACTGGCTGCTCGCCTGCGGCAATGCCGCGAGGTGATCAGCCATCGCCTGACGAATCAGGCGCACATTGGCGTGCAGATCATCGCCGAGACTGTCAGCCAGCGCGGCCGCAACCGGCGCGCTCAGCTCGACAAAATCACGGTTGAAATTTTTGCCGCTGCCGGCCTCGAAACGGCCCTGATGATTGCCTTGCAGCAATTGTCCGAGACCTAACGGATTGGCGACCGGCACCAGTTCGATGACACCGTTGAGCAAGCCTTTGGCTTCGAGTTCACCAAGGCGCTTTTTCAGCTCCCAGGCGGTGCGCATGCCCGGCAATTCGTCAGCATGGAGGCTGGCCTGAATGTAGGCCTTGCGCTCGCCATGCCCGAAGCGGAACACAGAAATCGTGCGCTCGCTGCCCAGATGGCTCCACGGCAATACGTGGTCGATGCGTTCCATATCAGTGCTTCCGCGGGGCCAGGTAGCTCAACCAGCGACGCTCGGCCAGCTTGAACAGTTTGACCAGAATGAAGGTCAGGCACAGGTAGAACACGCCAGCGGTGATGTACGCCTCGAACGGCAGATAGAACTGCGCATTGACGGTACGCGCCGCGCCGGTGATGTCGATCAAGGTCACGATGGACGCCAGACTGGTGGTCTGCAGCATCATGATCACTTCGTTGCTGTACTGCGGCAGTGCCCGGCGCAGGGCCGATGGCAGCAGGATGCGCTTGTACAGTTTGAAGCGCGACATGCCCATGGCCTTGGCCGCTTCGATTTCACCGTTCGGCGTGGCCTTGAGGCTGCCGGCGATGATTTCCGCGGTGTAGGCGCTGGTGTTGACCGCAAACGCCAGGCACGCACAGAACGTTGCGCTGGACAGCCACGGCCACAGGAAGCTTTCGCGGACCGCTTCGAACTGCGCCAGACCGTAGTAGATCAGGAACAGTTGCACCAGCATCGGCGTGCCACGGATCACGTAGGTGTAAAGCCACGCGGCGCCGTTGACGACCGGGTTTTTCGAGACGCGCATCAGCCCCAGCGGCAGGGCCGCGAGCAGACCGAAAAACAGCGACAGCGCGAGCAATTTGAGGGTAGTCACCAGGCCGCCGAGGTACAGCGGCATGGCCTCCCAAATGACGTTGTAGTCGAAGATCATAGATCAGCCGCCCTTACGCCTACCGAGTAGCGCTTCTCAAGTTGACGCAGGATCAGCAACGAAACGCTGGTGATCACCAGGTACATCGCCGCCACTGCGAGGAAGAAGGTGAAAGGCTCGCGAGTGGCGTCTGCCGCCTGCTTGGCCTTGAACATCATGTCTTGCAGACCGACCACGGAAATCAGCGCGGTCGCTTTGGTCAGTACCAGCCAGTTGTTGGTGAAGCCCGGGATCGCCAGACGAATCATCTGCGGCACCATCACCCGGAAGAACACCTGAAAACTGCTCATGCCATACGCCATGCCCGCTTCGGCCTGGCCTTTGGGAATGGCCATGAACGCGCCCCGAAAGGTTTCCGACAGGTACGCACCGAAGATGAAACCGAGGGTGCCGATACCGGCGGCCAGCGGATTCAGATCGATGTAGTCGTCATAGCCCAGCATCGGTGCGACGCGGTTGAGCAAGTCCTGACCGCCGTAAAAGATCAGCAGGATCAGCACCAGATCGGGAATCCCGCGGATCACCGTGGAATACAGATCGCCCAGCCAGGCCAGCCAGCGCACCGGCGACAGGCGCAACGCGACACCGATCAGCCCGAGAACGATGGCCAGAGCCATGGACGACAAGGCGAGCTGAAGCGTCAGCCATGCGCCATCGAGGATGACAGCCCCGTAGCCTTTCAACATGATTCAGGTCCTCGAAAGTTGGGATGAAAAAATGGCGCAAACCGCAGAGATCCTGTTGCTTGCGCCATTTCGGACTTGTCGCAGAGACGTGTTACTTGCCGTAGATATCGAAGGCGAAGTACTTGTCCTGGATTGCCTTGTATTTGCCGTTCTCGCGAATGGCCGCGATGGCAGCGTTGATCTTGTCTTTCAGGGCGTCGCCCTTGCGCACTGCGATGCCTACGCCGTCGCCGAAGTATTTGACGTCGGTGAACGCCGGGCCTGCAAACGCAAAGCCTTTGCCGGCGTCGGTGTTCAGGAAGCCATCTTGCAGCAGAGTAGCGTCAGCCACGGTACCGTCGAGGCGACCGGCGGCCACGTCGAGGTAGATTTCGTTCTGCGAGCCGTACGGCTTGATCTCGGCACCCAGTGGCGCCAGGACTTCGCGGGCGAAACGCTCATGGATCGAACCACGTTGTACGCCGATGTTCTTGCCCTTCAGCTCAGCCAGACCTTCGCTGACCTGAGTACCGGCCTTCATCACCAGACGGGCCGGGGTGTTGTAGTACTTGTTGGTGAAGTCGACCGACTTCTTGCGATCTTCAGTGATCGACATCGACGACAGGATCGCGTCGATCTTGCGCACTTTCAGTGCCGGGATCAGACCGTCGAACTCTTGCTCGACCCACACACACTTGACCTGCATCTGCTCGCACAGAGCGTTGCCGATGTCGTAGTCGAAACCGACGATGCTGCCGTCCGGTGCTTTCGAAGCGAACGGAGGGTAAGCCGCTTCGATACCGATCTTCAGAGGTTTTTCGTCAGCGAAGGCGTTCATCGACAGCACGGACAGTGCCAGGGCGCCAAGCAGCACAAGTTTCTTCATCTTGGGACTCCATCGGTAAAGGGCAAAAACGGCAGAGTGAGCGACAGCCCAATATGCGAATGGGTGAATCGGGAAATCGGTTGCTGCATCGGTGGGAAATTTCCCATTGAAACCGTCAGAGATTTCAACGTCAGCCACGATGAGCGAGTGATCGGCATTCTAACGACAGGCCCGAAGCCGATATTTCTTCAATGCGACAACTAATTACAGATGCACAGAGAAAGCGACTTGAGCGCATTGACAGCCTTGCAATTTCATGCAAGAGCGAAAGACAGTGAACCGATCTATGCTGCAAATTGCGGGCCTATTATTCGCAAACCCTTCTAATCCGGCAAGCGCAGCGTTGTGTCTTATTTTTCACCGGGGGTTTCGAGGCTCTAAAACGGGGCGATGCGTTTCCCTATGCCCCGCTCCGGGGCGGGCGGTTACACATTCGGTTACGCGGAGAGTGGCGGGTAACAGCGGGAAATGTCTGACGGGGGAGATCGATAATTATTGGTTGGGTGGTCTTGTGTTCCGACAGTGGACTACACAGTTGCCTGACAGATTGCTATCGCTGGCAAGCCAGCTCCCACAGGGATATGCGGCGAAGCTGAAATTTCCGACACACCACAAACTCTGTGGGAGCTGGCTTGCCAGCGATTAGGCCAGAGCAGCCACCCCCAATATGCGCTGGAACCAA
>NZ_JAUJWZ010000031.1:0-54214 GCF_031931925.1 Pseudomonas sp. rhizo66 | reverse complement strand
TGGATAAACCAGGTCGATCAGGGATTCAGCAAGTTCTTTCAGGTCGGCGTACTTCCCAAACATCCCCCAATCAGTCTCCTCTCCCAGAGGCAGAGGGAGCTGACCGAGGTGCCTGGCGTCATGCATCGACCTGAAAAATCGAGTCGATTATGGATTCAATAAAGCACTTCCAGGTCGGCGTAAATCTGAAATATCCCCCAATCAGTCCCCTCTCCCTCCGGGAGAGGGTTAGGGTGAGGGGCTTTTGATTTTGATTTAAATCAAGCCTGCTCGCGAAGGCGTCAGCTCAGGCACCGCATTTATTTGCCTTTGAACTCAGCCTCACGCTTGGCAATAAACGCCGCCATTCCTTCCTTCTGATCCTGCGTGGCAAACGCCGCATGGAACACCCGGCGTTCAAAACGCACACCTTCACTCAGGTTCACTTCAAAGGCACGGTTCACGCTCTCCTTGACCATCATCGCAATCGGCAACGACTTGCTGGCAATCACTGCGGCCACTTTCAGCGCTTCATCGAGCAACTCATCACTCGGCACAATCCGCGCAACGATGCCGCAACGCTCGGCCTCCACCGCATCGATCATGCGCCCGCTCAGACACATTTCCATGGCTTTGGCCTTGCCCACGGCGCGGGTCAGACGCTGGGTGCCGCCCATGCCCGGCAGCACACCCAGGTTGATTTCCGGCTGTCCGAATCTGGCGTTGTCGCCGGCCAGAATGAAGTCGCACATCAACGCCAGCTCACAACCACCGCCGAGGGCGAAACCATTAACGGCGGCGATGATCGGTTTACGGCGATTGGCCACGCGATCACTGTCGCTGAACAGATCGTCCATGTAGATCTGCGGATAGGTCAGCTCAGCCATTTCCTTGATGTCGGCGCCAGCGGCAAAGGCCTTTTTCGAACCGGTTAGGACGATGCAACCAATGTTCGCATCGGCTTCCAGCGCATCCAGAGCCTGGTTCACTTCGCTGACCAGTTGCGCATTCAGGGCATTCAGCGCCTGCGGGCGGTTGAGGGTAATCAGGCCAACACGGCCATGGGTTTCCAGCAGGATGGTTTGGTAAGTCATGAATAAAAATTCCTTGTCAGAGATTGCGCGAAATGACCATGCGCTGAATATCGCTGGTGCCTTCGTAGATCTGGCAGACACGCACGTCGCGGTAGATGCGCTCCAGCGGGAAGTCGTTGAGGTAACCGTAACCGCCGAGGGTTTGTAACGCCATCGAACAGACCTTCTCGGCCATCTCCGAGGCGAACAATTTGGCCATCGACGCCTCGACCAGGGCCGGTTGACCGCTGTCACGCAGGGCCGCCGCGTAATGCACCATTTGCCGAGCGACGGCGATTTGCGTGGCCATGTCGGCGAGACGGAAGGCCACGGCCTGATGCTCGATGATCGGCTTGCCGAAGGTGTCGCGCTCACGGGCGTAATCACGCGCCGCTTCAAACGCTGCACGGGCCATGCCCACCGCTTGCGAAGCGATGCCGACACGGCCACCTTCAAGGTTGGCCAGGGCAATTTTGTAGCCCTCACCCTCTTCGCCCAAACGGTTGGCCACCGGCACTTTCACGTCTTCAAAAAGAATCTGGCAGGTGTCGGACGCGTGCTGGCCGAGCTTGTCTTCGACGCGAGCGACTGTGTAGCCCGGTGAATCGGTCGGCACGATAAACGCGCTGATGCCGCGCTTGCCGGCGCTCGGATCGGTGACCGCAAACACAATCACAACCCCGGCGTTCTGCCCGGAGGTGATGAACTGTTTGCAGCCGTTCAGCACGTAGTGATCGCCTTCCAGGCGAGCGCGGGTTTTCAGGCTGCTGGCGTCGGAACCGGCTTGCGGTTCGGTCAATGCAAAGGCACCGAGCATGGCGCCGCAGGCCAACGGTTTGAGGAAGCGTTCGCGCTGATCGTCATTGCCGAACTTGAGAATCGGCACGCAGCCGACCGAGTTGTGCACGCTCATGATCGTCGAGCAGGCACCATCGCCGGCGGCGATTTCTTCCAGGGCCATGGCGTACGCCAGGTAACCGGTGTCGCAACCGCCCCACTGTTCCGGGACGAGCATGCCGAAGAAGCCCAGCTCTGCCATCTCGCCGATGGCTTCCTTGGGGAAGCGGTGCTCGCGATCCCACTCGGCGGCGAACGGTTTCAAGCGTTCCTCGGCGAACTGCCGGGCCATGTCACGGATCTGGGTCTGGTCTTCGTTGGGAATCATGGTGAATCCTTAATCCGGGTTACACGCGGTCCACTGTAGGAGCTGCCGCAGGCTGCGATCTTTTGCTCTTGATCTAAAAACAAGATCAAAAGATCGCAGCCTCGTTGCACTCGTCAGCTCCTACAGGATTAAGGTGTTTAGTAGACGCATTCCACGGCCATGGCCGTCGCTTCACCGCCGCCGATGCAGATGGCTGCCACACCGCGTTTGAGCTTCTTCTGGCGCAAGGCCGAGAGCAGCGTCACCAGAATCCGCGCACCCGATGCGCCGATCGGATGGCCCAGCGCACAGGCACCGCCATGCACATTCAGCTTGTCATGCGGGATTTCCAGGTGCGTCATCGCCGCCATGCCAACCACGGCAAACGCTTCGTTGACCTCGAACAGATCGACATCACCCAGCGACCAACCGGTTTTCTTGATCAGCTTCTTGATCGCACCAATCGGCGCCACCGGGAACAGGCCCGGGGTATCGGCGAACGCGGCGTGGCCGTGGATCACCGCTAACGGTTTCAGGCCGAGTTTCTGCGCCTGCGACTGACGCATCAACACCAATGCCGCCGCGCCGTCAGAGATCGAACTGGAGTTCGCCGCCGTCACCGTGCCGCCCTCGCGGAACGCCGGTTTCAGCGAGGCAATCTTGTCCAGTTTGGCTTTTGGTGGCTGTTCGTCGTTGCTGATCAGCACCTGTTCTTTGCCGACGGTCACGGTCAGCGGGACGATTTCGTCCTTGAAGCTGCCGTCCTTGATCGCCTGCTGCGCGCGGGTGGTCGAGGCGATGGCAAAAGCGTCCTGCGCCTCGCGGCTGAAGTGGTTGGTCTCGGCGCAGTCTTCGGCGAAGGTGCCCATCAGGCGGCCCTTGTCGTAGGCGTCTTCGAGGCCGTCGAGGAACATCGAGTCGAGCACGCGGCCGTGGCCCATGCGATAACCGGCGCGAGCACGATCCAGCAGATACGGCGAGTTGGACATGCTTTCCATGCCGCCAGCGATCACCACATCGGCACTGCCAGCAATCAGCATGTCGTGGGCGAGAATGGTGGTTTCCATGCCCGAGCCGCACATCTTGTTGACGGTGGTGCATCGGGTCGATTTATCCAGCCCGGCGCCCAGCGCCGCCTGACGCGCAGGCGCCTGACCGAGGCCCGCAGGCAATACGCAACCGAACAGCACTTCATCGACCGCGTCGCTGGCAACACCGGCCCGTTCAACCGCAGCCTTGATAGCAGCAGCGCCGAGTTGCGGTGCGGTGAGGCTTTTCAGTTCGCCCTGAAAGCCGCCCATCGGGGTGCGCACGGCGCTGACGATGACAATCGGATCGTGGGAAATAGTCATGACAAATCCTCCTTACTTGGCGGCCATGCGCAAGGCACCGTCGAGACGGATCACCTCGCCGTTGAGCATGCTGTTTTCGATGATATGCCGAACCAGCGCGGCGTACTCGGCAGGCTTGCCCAGACGTGGCGGGAACGGTACGCCGGCGGCCAGCGAATCGCGGACTTCCGGAGTCATGCCGGCCATCATCGGCGTTTCGAAAATGCCCGGGGCGATGGTCATCACACGGATGCCGAAGCGTGCCAGTTCACGGGCGGCCGGCAGGGTCAGGCTGGCGATCGCGCCTTTCGAAGCGGAATACGCCGCTTGGCCGATCTGCCCGTCGAACGCGGCCACCGAAGCGGTGTTGATGATCACACCGCGTTCACCGTCGGCATTGGCCTCGGCTTCGGCGATTGCCGCAGCAGCCAGGCGCAGCATGTTGAAACTGCCGATCAGGTTGACGTTGATCACTTGGGCAAAGCTGCTCAATGCATGCGGGCCATTCTTGCCCAGGATCTTCTCGCCACGGACGATACCGGCGCAGTTGACCAGGCCGTTGAGGCTGCCAAAGGCTTTGACGGTGGCCTGCACGGCGGCTTCGGCGGCGGCTTCGTTGCTGATGTCGGCGACTACGCTTTGCGCGCCCAGTCGCTGGGCCTGAGCGGCGACCGCCTCAGCATTCATGTCAACCAGCATCACTTTGGCGCCGGCACTGACCAGCAATTCAGCGGTGGCGGCACCCAGGCCGGACGCGCCGCCGGTGACGATAAAAACCTTGTTCTCGATCTGCATGACGGTATTTCCTGATTCAAGCTGAAACGTTGTGCGCCGCGGCCTCTTGAGCCTTGGCGATTTCCTGGTTGCGCAAGATAAAGCGCTGCAATTTGCCACTCGGGGTCTTGGGCAATTCGCTGACAAATTCGATTTCACGCGGGTATGAGTGCGCGGCCAGACGCTTGCGTACGTGTTGGCGCAGCTCTTCGGCCAGCTCAGGCGCAGCGCGGTACTGCGCACTCAACACCACGAAGGCTTTGACCAGCTCGGTGCGCTCCGGATCGGGCTTGCCGACCACCGCCGCCTCGACCACAGCCGGGTGTTCGATCAGCGCACTTTCCACATCGAACGGACCGACGCGGTAGCCCGACGTGGTGATCACGTCATCGCTGCGGCCGACAAAACTGATGCTGCCGTCGGGGTTCCATTCCACGGTGTCGCCGCTCAAGTAGTAATCGCCGACGAAGGCTTTGGTCGGCGCGCCTTCATAGCCGCCAAACCAGCACATCGGCGATTGCGGGCGGTCGATGGCGAGAATGCCCGGCTGGCCGACGCCGAGTTCGTTGTACTGATCGTCGAGCACCACGATGCGATGGCCCGGCGAGGCGAAACCGGCAGCACCAACATGCACGGCGTGATCGAGGCCGTGGTGGTTGCACAGGACCATGCCCAGTTCGGTCTGGCCGTAATGGTCGTGGATGACCACGCCGAGATTGTCGGCGAACCAGCGAATCACCTCCGGGTTCAGCGGCTCGCCGGCGCTGCTGACGATGCGCAGCTTGCCCTTGATCGACTTGGCGAACTCGTCACCGCCGGCAATCAGCAAGCGATAAGCGGTTGGCGAACCGGTGAGGTTGGTGATGCCGTACTTGTTGATCACCCGGCAAGTGCTTTCGAGGGTGAACGGGCCATCATAAAAGGTGATCGGATGGCCCATCGACAACGGCCCGGTGACGCCGAAGTAGATGCCGTAGGCCCAGCCCGGATCGGCGACGTTCCAGAAGGCATCTTCCGGGCGCAGGTCCACGGCGTCACGGGTGTAACTCTGGAAGGCAACGATGGCTTTAAGCGGGACCGACAGCGCTTTCGACGGCCCGGTGGTGCCGGACGTGAACATCAGCAGGAACGGGTCTTCACCGGTCAGCAGCACCGGTTCGCAGACATTAGAATAATTGGCCAGTTCGGCCCAGAAGCTGAAGTCACCACGGACGATGCCCTGACCTTTGGCGCCGCCAACGGTGACCAAGGTCGGGCAGTCGGCAACGTCGGTGAGTTTCGGCCGGTTGACGGCATCGGTGACCACGACTTTGGCCCCGGAACTGTTCAGGCGATGTTCGAGGGCTTTCGGGCCGAACGCAGTGAACAACGGCTGATACACCGCGCCGATGCGCCAGGTGGCGAACACGGTGATGAGCAATTCGATGTTGCGCGGCAGCAGGCCAGCGACTTTGTCGCCCTTCTGCACGCCTTGGGCGAGGAGGAAGTTGGCGAAACGCGCGGCTTTGTCCTGCAGATCGTTGAAGGTGTACGTCGCACTGGCGCCGTCGCGGCCCTCCCAGAACAGCGCAATGCGCCCGGGCAAGGCATGGCGGTCGCAACATTCGACGCAGGCGTTGAGCGCCTCAAGCGTACCGCTCAGCGCGGCATCCACGGTGTGCTGATAGTTGAACTGTGCGGTGGCAGACAAGTAATCGCGCATTGCCAGAATCCCTCTGTTTTTTATTAGGCTGGGAACCGTAAACAACAGGGGGATAGTCGCGCTGTGGGGCGGCGGCGGCAATGGTCAAAGCTATCAATGTGGCTGACTGGTTTGGCCATACTGGCGCAATCTGCGTAGGAGCTGCCGAAGGCTGCGATCTTTTGACTTTGATGTTTAAAAAACAAAATCAAAAGATCGCAGCCTTCGGCAGCTCCTACAGGGGGAATGCATTCCAAATGTGGGAGCCAGCCTGCCGGCGATAGTGTTGGTTCAGAGCGTTTCGTTCAGGATCAGCGTGCGGTAATGCCCAGGATTGGACCCCGACCACTTGCGAAACGCCTTGTAAAACGAACTCGCATCAGCAAATCCCAACCGTGCGGCAATCTCGACAAAACTGATCGAAGGTTCCGCCAGCCAGGTAATTGCCAACTCTTTGCGCACGCTGTCCTTGAGGCCCTGATAGGTCTGCCCTTCCTCGGCCAGACGCCGGCGCAGCGTCGAAGCGGACATACACAGTTGTTGGGCCAATGCCTCGGTTTCCGGCCATTGTTCGGCAGGCAAATGCCGCAGATCCTGCTTGATCCGACTGGCGAGGCTTTCCGGATCGCGGTACTTCACCAGAATGTTCGCCGGGGCATGGGCGAGAAAGCGTTTCAGCTCCTCGGCCGTGCGCTTGATCGGCAGGTCGAGGCAATCGGCAGAGAAAATCATCCGCGTACGAGGCCGCTCGAAACGCAGGTTTTCCGAGAACATCACCCGGTAGTCGTCGGTGAAGTCCGGCGCCGGGCAGCGCAACTCAATCGCCAGAATCGGAATCCGCCGCCCGGCCAGCCAGCAGGCGACGCCGTGGACGATCATCCAGTAGGTGAAATAGCTGAAGGCGCGGCGTGGTTCGGGGTCGTCTTCAAGCAAGACGATTTCCGCGAGACTTTGCTGGTGCACCAGTTGCGCCGGCAGGCGTTCGAGCATCAGCGACAGAAAGCTCAGGCCTGTGCTCAAACCCGCCGCCAGCGTCGGTTGCGCCATCGCACTGCGGCACAGAAACTCCAGGCTGCCGGACTTGAGCTTGCGCGGGTCCATGCCAAAAAACTCGTCATCGCCACGACGGGCCAACAACCGCCAGAGTTTCGCGTACTGCGAGGCCGGCACCCGGCCGTGTTCGGTTTGCAGCAACGCCGGATCAATCCCGACCTTGTTCAAGACCTCTGCGGTGGCCGCGCCCGGGGCGCAACTTTGCAGCAGCGCTTCACGCACGAGCTGGACAGCGATGGTGTCTTTTTCCGACATGGAGCCCGGTGAACCTTGTTGTTTTTGAGTGGCGAGCATCTTAACCCAGCCAACACAAATGCCCATGTAGGAGCTGCCGAAGGCTGCGATCTTTTGATCTTGATTCTATAAATCAAAAAGATCGGCAGCTCCTACCCGGTTCCGGCGTACATATGAGAATGGTTGTTCTTTAACTTGTTCAGCTTGTGTTCAGGTTTATGGCAATGAATGTCATGTGAGAATGACTTTCATTATGTTACAACTTGTAACCTCTTCGAATGACCCAGTGGACACCGAATGCTCGTTCCCTTTCTGATCATGCTGCGCGAAGGCATTGAAGCCGCGCTGATCGTTGGCATTATCGCCAGCTACCTGCAACAGACCGGCCGTGGCCAATGGATGCCCGCCGTTTGGATCGGCGTGTTTCTCGCCGCGGCCCTCGCCCTACTGGTCGGTGGAGGCCTGGAACTGGTCAGTGCCGAGTTCCCGCAAAAGCAGCAGGAACTGTTCGAAGGCGTCGTCGGACTCGTGGCCGTGGGCATTCTCAGCTCCATGGTGTTCTGGATGCGCAAGGTCGCGCGCTCGATCAAGCATTCGCTGCAAGCCTCGCTGGATCACGCCCTGACTTCTTCGAAGCATCAGGTCGTTGCGTTGATCGCCATGGTCTTTTTCGCCGTCGCCCGTGAAGGCCTGGAAACAGTGTTCTTTCTGCTTGCGGTGTTCCAGCAAAGCGAAGGCCCGGGCGCGCCGGTCGGTGCCCTGCTCGGGCTGATTCTGGCGATTGTCGTCGGTTTCCTGATCTACAGCGGCAGCATGCGCCTCAATCTTTCGGCGTTCTTCAAGTGGACCGGCCTGTTCATTCTGGTGGTGGCCGCCGGGATTCTCGCCAACTCGGTGCAGGCCCTGCATGAAGCCGGCTTGTGGAATCACCTGCAAACCGTGCTTTTCGACTTCAGCGCGACGCTGCCGATGGATGGCCCGTTGGGCTCGGTGCTGGCCGGCATGTTCGGTTATCAGGATGCGCCGACCGTCAGCACGCTCGGTGCCTATCTGATCTTTCTGCTGGTGGCGCTGGTGATGTTCTTTTACCCGGCTCCCACGCCCAAGCCCTCCACCCAATCGTCTTCCGTTTCCAGCCAATAAGGGCATTCATGTCAAAGCCTAATACTCCCCAGGCCTCCCCTCCTCGCGCCTTGCGTTGGGCGGTGGCCGGTTCGGTGGTGGTGATGATCGCCGCCGGCGGTCTGTTTTATTACGCCTCGAAAATGGCCGCGGCCAAACGTCAGCACAACCACGATGAAGTGGTGGTGAACATTCATCCGGGTAGTTGCGAGCCGAATGCACTGACGGTACCCGCCGGCCGCGCCAGTTTCCGCATCGTCAACCGCTCTGATCGCGCGGTGGAATGGGAAATTCTCGACGG
Organism: Pseudomonas sp. rhizo66; assembly: GCF_031931925.1. NCBI lineage: Bacteria > Pseudomonadati > Pseudomonadota > Gammaproteobacteria > Pseudomonadales > Pseudomonadaceae > Pseudomonas > Pseudomonas sp. rhizo66. Next base: position 45,522 of record NZ_JAUJWZ010000031.1, on the reverse strand, counting down.
CGTGCTCGTCGTTGAGGAGCGGGAAAACATTGCGCCGGGGCTGAGCCAGGTGATCAACGCCAACCTGCAACCGGGCAACTACGCGATCACCTGCGGCCTGCTGAGCAATCCACGCGGCACCCTGCACGTGACGCCGACTGCCGCGTCTGATGCGGCGGCCAAAGCCAAACCGTCGATGGTCGCCTTCGTCGGGCCGCTGTCGGAATTCCGCGTGTACCTGGCCAGCCAGAGCAGTGCGTTGATCAAAGCCGTGACCGCGCTCGATCAAGCGATTGAAAGTGGCGATCTGAGTCAGGCTCAAGCGCTGTACCTGCCGGCGCGTGCTGCGTATCAACGTCTGGCGCCGGCCGCGCAACGCCTCGCCGAACTGGACAACAGCATCAACGCCCGCGCCGATTACTTCGAGAAACGCGAGCAGGATCCGGCCTTCGTCGGGTTCCACCGCCTCGAATACGCACTGTTCCAGCAACGCAATCTCGACCAACTGACGCCCGTTGCCCAGCGCTTGCTCAGCGATGTCACCACGCTCAAACAGCAGTTGCTCGCGCAAAGCCTGCCACCGGAACAACTGGTCAACATCATCGTGCGCAACCTCAACACCCTCGCCGATGTCCGTGCAGCCAGCGGAGAAGAAGAGCGCTACAGCCACAGCGATCTCAACGGGTTCGCTGCCAACGCGCAAACCGCCCACAAAGTGGTCGATCTGCTGCGGCCGATGCTGAGCAAATCGGCAGCCGAGCTGTTGCCGAAAATCGACCAGGCACTGGCGGATTTCGACAGTGAACTCGACACCTACAAGATCAAGGACGGCTACGCCAGCTACGACACCCTCAGCGGCGAACAACGCAAACAGATTGCCGACAAGGCCCAGGCCCTGGCCAACGCACTGGATGGCATCGATCCCGCCCTCGGCCTCTCCGGCCTGTAAGCAGAAGACCCATTCCCGATGAAAGATCTAGAAACGCTCAACCTGCAACGTCGCCGTGTCCTGATGGGCATGGGCGCCGCCGGTGTCGCCCTCGCCGGATCCGCCCTGAGCTGCCCGGCCATGGCCGCCGCGCCGGCACAAGTCACCGAAGCACCGAGCAGCGACAAGACCGAAGACCGCCACGATTTCCACGGCGTGCACCAGACCGGCATCGTCACCCCGCGCCCGGCGTCGGGCATGCTGGTGTCATTCGACGTATTGGCCAGTGATCGCGAAGACCTTGAGCGGCTGTTCCGCACGCTCAACGAGCGCATTGCGTTTCTGATGAAGGGCGGCCCGGTCGCACAAATCGACCCGAAACTGCCGCCACCGGATTCCGGCATCCTTGGCCCGAACGTCACCCCGGACAACCTGACCATCACGGTTTCGGTCGGCGAGTCGCTGTTCGACGAGCGCTTCGGTCTGGCCGAGGCCAAGCCCAAGCGTCTGATCCGCATGGTCGGGTTTCCCAACGATGCGCTGGACGCCGATTGCTGCCATGGCGACCTGAGTTTGCAGTTCTGTTCGAACACCGCCGACACCAACATTCACGCCCTGCGCGACATCGTCAAAAACCTCCCTGACCTGCTGCTGGTGCGCTGGAAGCAGGAAGGCAGCGTGCCGCCGCAAGCCCCGGCGAAACCGGGTGTGCCGGCGCAATCGGCGCGCAACTTCCTCGGCTTCCGCGATGGTTCGGCCAACCCCGACTCCAACGACAGTAAAGCCATGGATCGCCTGGTCTGGGTGCAACCGGGCAGCGACGAACCGGCCTGGGCCGCGCATGGCAGCTATCAAGCGGTGCGGATCATCCGCAACTTCGTCGAGCGCTGGGATCGCACACCGTTGCAGGAACAGGAAAGCATCATCGGCCGGGTCAAAACCACCGGCGCGCCGATGGGCGCCCAACACGAAAGCCAAGTGCCGGATTACAGCACAGACCCGGCCGGCAAGTTGACCAAGCTCGACGCGCACATTCGCCTGGCTAATCCGCGCACGGCTGAAACCCAGGCCAACCTGATCCTGCGCCGGCCATTCAATTATTCCAATGGCGTGAACAAGAACGGTCAGCTCGACATGGGCCTGCTGTTCATCTGTTACCAGGCCGACCTGGAAAAAGGCTTTATCACCGTGCAGACCCGCCTCAACGGCGAGCCGCTGGAGGAATACCTCAAACCGGTCGGCGGCGGCTACTTCTTCACCCTGCCGGGTGTCACGGGCGACAAGGACTTCATCGGTCGCTCGCTGCTCAACGCCACACAACCGAAAACAGCCGCATAAAACAATCTCGACACTGGAGCCGCCCCGATGAAAAAGACGCCACTCGCGTTATTGCTGACCCTTGGTTTGCTCAACACCCCGCTGTCGGCGTTTGCCGCCACAGCACCGCTGGATCTGGTGGGGCCGGTTTCGGACTACAAGATTTACGTCACCGAGCAATTGGATGAACTGGGCAGCCACACCCAACAATTCACCGACGCCGTGAAGAAAGGTGATCTGGCCACCGCGCAAAAGCTCTACGCACCGACCCGCGTGTACTACGAGTCGATCGAGCCGATTGCCGAGCTGTTCAGTGACCTCGACGCGTCCATCGACTCGCGCGTCGACGACCACGAGAAAGGCGTGAAGGCGGACGACTTCACCGGTTTCCACCGCATCGAGTACTCGTTGTTCTCGGAAAAGAGCACCCAAGGCCTGAACGAACTGGCAGACAAGCTCAACAGCGACGTCAAAGACCTGCAGACCCGCGTGGCCGGCCTGACCTTCCCGCCTGAGAAAGTCGTCGGCGGTGCCGCCGCGCTGCTGGAAGAGGTCGCCGCGACCAAGATCTCCGGCGAAGAAGATCGCTACAGCCACACCGACCTGTACGACTTCCAGGGCAACATCGACGGCGCGAAGAAAATCGTCGACCTGTTCCGTCCGCAGATCGAACAGCAGGACAAGGCTTTTGTCGCGAAGGTCGACAAGAACTTTGCCACGGTCGACAAGATTCTGGCCAAGTACAAGACCAAGGATGGCGGGTTCGAGACGTATGACAAGGTGAAGGATAACGACCGTAAAGCGCTGGTCGGGCCGGTGAATACCCTGGCGGAAGACCTGTCCACGTTGCGTGGCAAGCTGGGTCTGAATTAGGTTTTTGTAGCGTCTGGACTGGCCCCATCGCTGGCAAGCCAGCTCCCACAGGTTCTTCGGCGTACGCAATATTTGTGAATCACCGAGGACACTGTGGGAGCTGGCTTGCCAGCGATGGCATTTTCAGCAGCGCTACAAAATCCGGTAGAGCAACCGCTCAATCCGCACCCGACTCACGCGCTTGAGAAACTTGGCCACTCCGGCCGGGTACTCCGGCAGCGTCTCCAGACTCTGAAAGCTGTCGATCCGCGTGGTATGGCGGAAAATCTCTTCCAGCTCCTTCGCCCGTGGCTCCAGCCACTCGCTCTTCGGGTCATCAATCAACAAGGCGTTTTCCAGATCCAGGCGGAATGCCCGTGGATTGAGGTTGTTGCCGGTCAGCAACGTATAGCGCTGGTCGATCCACATGCCCTTGAGGTGATAAGTGTTGTCGCCGTCACGCCACAGGTGCAGGTTCAACTGACCGCTGTCGATGTTGCGCTGATGGCGCTTGGCAAAACGGCGCAGGCTGATCTCGTACAGATACGGCAACGCTGCAATGACCTTGAACGGCTCACTCGGCGGGATATAGAAGTCGTTGGCGGTCTTGTCGCCGACCACGATGTCGATCTTCACACCACGGGCCAGCGCGCGGTTGATCTCGCGAATCACCCCCAGCGGCAGGTTGAAGTACGGCGTGCAAATCGTCAGTTGTTTTTGCGCACTGGCGATCAGCTCGAGAATCGCCCGGTTCAACGGGTTGTTCTTGCCGACGCCGAGCAGCGGGCTGACCGACAGGCCTTCTCGGGCGGTGCTGCCGTTGGCAGTGTCGTACGTCGCATATTTGAGACGGCTGCGCAGATCGCCGATGTCGTTGCGCAGGCTGCGCGTGGTCGGCAGGTTCGGCAGATCGAGACGATGCACGGCTTTTGATTCGATCAGGCCGTGCTTGACCAGGTGATGCATCGAGTCAGCCAGTTCGTGGCTTTGCAGCACGTGGTAACGGTCGAAGCGGTACTTGTCGAATTTGTGCAGATAAACGTTGTTCAGGCTCGCGCCGCTGTAGACCACGCAGTCGTCGATCACAAAGCCTTTCAAATGCAGCACACCGAACAACTCGCGGGTCTGCACCGGCACGCCGTACACCGGCACTTCGCTCTGGTGCGTGCGGGTCATTTCCTGATACCACGCCGAATTGCCCGGCTGCTTGCCGGCACCGATCAGCCCGCGCTGGGCGCGCAACCAATCGACGACCACGGCGATTTCCAGCTCAGGACGCTTGAGCTTGGCGGCGTGCAGAGCATCGAGGATTTCCTGACCGGCTTCGTCTTGCTGCAGATACAGCGCGACGATGTAGATGCGCTGGGTCGCCGTGGCGATTTTCTCCAGCAGGCAACGACGGAACTCGGCGGCACCGGACAGAATGGTCACGGCCTCGGCGGTCAGCGGAAAGCTGCGCAATTTGGGCAGCAAGGAGCGTTTGAAAAGCAACGGCATAGGGCTCGCAATGGGTCGAATCCGAAGAACTCGAGAGCTTACACCATCGCATCCTTCGGGTCTTGTTAGTGCCCATAAAGAGATCAAAAGATCGCAGCCTTCGGCAGCTCCTACACGGGCCAATGTAGGAGCTGCCGAAGGCTGCGATCTTTTGATCCTAAAATACCATTGCCAAAGGAGAACAATCGTTCTACTGTTAGCCGCATGAACGAAATCACTAGCAATGGCACACGCGACATCATTCTGGATGTCACCGAAAAGTTGATCTACAAAAGTGGCATCGCTGCCACCAGCATGGATCTTCTGGTGAAAACCGCAGGCGTCTCCAGAAAAAGCATTTACCGCTACTTTGCCGACAAGGACGCACTGACCGTCGCCGCCCTGCAACGCCGTGACGTGCGCTGGATGCACTGGTACAGAAGCGCTGTCGATCAGGCCGAAACCCCGGCCGATCGCCTGCTCAACCTGTTTACCGTGCTCAAGAGCTGGTTTGCCTCGGAAGGCTTTCGCGGCTGCGCATTCATCAACACCAGCGGCGAAACCGGTGACCCGCAAGACCCGGTGCGGCAGGTGGCGAAAGAACACAAACAGAAGCTGCTCGACTACGTGTGCGAGCTGTGTACCGAACATGGTGCCGAGGATCCGCAACTGCTGGCCAAACAGCTGCTGATCCTGATTGACGGTGCCATTACCGTAGCGCTTGTGATGGGTGATCACAGTGCCGCCGATAATGCGCAATGCATGGCGCGAAAGTTATTGGACCTGTAACGCCTTGATAAGCCGGACTTGTTGTTTATTTATTAATTAGATCGGGAGACTGATATGTCTACTGCAGCCCAGGTACGTCCGCCATTGCCGCCCTTCAACCGTGAATCGGCCATCGAGAAAGTTCGACTGGCCGAGGATGGCTGGAACTCCCGCGACCCGGAACGGGTATCGCTGGCTTACACCCTCGACACCAAGTGGCGCAACCGCGCCGAATTCGCCAACAACCGCGAAGAAGCCAAGGCCTTCCTGACCCGCAAATGGGCGAAAGAGCTGGATTACCGTTTGATCAAGGAACTCTGGGCCTACTCGGACACACGCATCGCCGTGCGTTACGCCTATGAATGGCACGATGATTCGGGTAACTGGTTCCGTTCCTACGGCAACGAAAACTGGGAATTCGATGAGCATGGCCTGATGTTCCAGCGCTACGCCTGCATCAACGACATGCCGATCAAGGAGAGCGAACGCAAGTTCCACTGGCCACTGGGTCGGCGTCCGGATGATCATCCGGGTCTGAGCGAACTCGGCCTCTAATTTCACAGGGATTTCAATTGTCGGAGCGTGCCTGCTCGCGAAGGCGTCGTATCAGTCAATGCAGATGTGACTGACACACCGCTTTCACGAGCAGGCACACGCCTATAGGTGGAACACAATTCAAAATGTAGGAGCGTGCTTGCTCGCAGGCGTCAACCGGGTCGCCGCAACAGTTGGATACAGGTAACATGACCGCCCTCCCCGCAGCTCACGTTCTGCGCCCTGCCGAATAAGCCGATTCCATGCCTTTCGAACTCAGCGTTGACCTCACCACCCTCGCCATTCTGGCCTTTGTCGCTTTCATTGCCGGTTTCATCGATGCCATCGCTGGCGGTGGCGGCCTGCTGACCACGCCCGCCCTGCTGACCGCTGGCCTGCCACCGCATCTGGTGCTCGGTACCAACAAACTCAGCTCGACGTTCGGTTCGGCCACCGCCAGTTTCACCTTTTACAAACGCAAGTTGTTCCACCCGCGACAGTGGACCCACGCCATCGTCGGCACGTTGGTCGGTGCATTGACCGGCGCCATCGTCGCCCATTACCTGCCGGCGGAATGGTTGAACAAAATGCTCCCGGTGATTGTGTTCGCCTGCGGCTTGTACCTGTTGTTCGGAGGTACACCGAAAGCGCCGCTGGACAGCAACGCACCGATCAAAAAGAAATGGCAATCGAGCCAAGGCTTCAGCCTCGGTTTCTACGATGGCGTTGCCGGCCCCGGCACGGGCGCGTTCTGGACGGTAAGCAGCCTGTTGCTCTACCCGATCGATCTGGTCAAGGCCAGCGGTGTGGCGCGCAGCATGAACTTCGTCAGCAACATTGCGGCGCTGTCGGTGTTCGTGTTTTCCGGGCAGGTGGACTGGATCATCGGCCTGAGCATGGGCCTGTCGGTGATGGTCGGCGCGTTCTTCGGCGCGCGCACCGCGATCAGCGGCGGCGCCAAGTTCATTCGCCCGGTGTTCATCACCGTGGTGCTGGGTTTGACCGTGCGCCTAGCCTGGCAGCACTGGTTCAGCGTGGCCTAAACGCCGCGCCACGTAGACGTCGATCAGGTACCGGGCAATCGATTTCGACGCCGGCAGCGGCGGCAGATCGTGCACGTTGAACCATTGGGCGTCTTCGATCTCGTCTTCCTGACAGACGATCTCGCCACCGGCGTACTCGGCATGGAAGCCGAGCATCATCGAATGCGGGAACGGCCAGCACTGGCTGCCCATGTACTGAATGTTCTTCACCTCGATCTGCACTTCTTCGCGCACTTCACGAATCAGGCAGTCCTCGGCCGACTCGCCCGGTTCGGCGAACCCGGCCAGCGTGCTGTAAACCCCGGTGACGAATCGCGGTGAGCGCGCCAACAGAATCTCGTCGCCACGGGTGATCAGCACGATCATGCTCGGCGAAATACGCGGATAACTGCGCAGGTCGCACGGCTGGCAGTACATCGCCCGCTCGCGCGGCACCTGGGTCATCGCCTGACCGCAATTGCCGCAAAAACGGTGCTCACGGGCCCAGGTGCCGATCTGTGCGGCATACCCAAGCACTTTGTAGATGGTGTGATCACCGTCGAGCATGAACGCCCGCAAACCTTTCCAGTTACAACCCGACACTTCGCTGGCACTGCGCAATTCCAGCAAGTACACCGGCTCGCCATCGAGATGGCCGATACCGTGCTCGGCGAGGACCGACAAGTCCTGACGCTTGAGCCATTCCCGAGGGAACAGCGCGCCGTTGTCATCGAACAGAAAGCCTTCCGGGCTGCGTGCCACGGCCCAGCCGCCGGGTTGATCGGTGTCCAGTACTGCAGTGGTCCAGCGAGATGTCATGGTTTCTCAGTCCAGAAATTCGGGTTTCTGTTTGCTCATATGGGCGGCCATGGCCACGCGCAAGTCGGTGGATTGCAACATGGCGGCGTTCCAGGTGGCAACGTATTCGAGACCGTCGTCGATGCGATGGTCGCGCATGTAGCTGATCATTTCCTTGGTGCCCGTGACCGCGATCGGCGACTTCGCAGCGATCTCTCGGGCGATATCCAAAACACCTTCAAGCAGCGCGTCTTTGTCGCTGTAGACGCGATTGACCAGGCCGATGCTGCGCGCCTCGTCAGCGCCGAAGGTGCGACCGGTGTAAGCCAGTTCACGCAGCATGCCGTCACCGATGATCCGTGGCAACCGTTGCAAAGTGCCAACATCGGCGGCCATGCCGATATCGATTTCCTTGATCGAGAATTGCGCGTCTTCGGCGGCGTAACGCATGTCGCAAGCGGCGATCAGGTCGATGGCGCCCCCCAGGCAATAACCCTGAATCGCTGCCAGCACCGGTTTGCGGCAATTATCGACGGCGTTGAACGAGGCTTGCAGGGTGAGGATCTTGCGGCGCAGCAGGCGCGCGTTGCGGCCGACGTCCTTGCCCAGTTCATTGGCGACGCCGGCGAGCATCATCAGATCGATGCCGGAGGAAAAGTGTTTGCCGTTGCCGCTGAGCACCACCACGCGCACTTCGTCGGTGTCGTCGATCCACTGGAAGATCTCGACGATCTCGCTCCAGAACGTCGCGTTCATCGAGTTGATCTTTTCCGGACGATTGATCTGCACATGGGCGATGTTGTCGGCCAGTTCGACGCTGAAGGCGGAGTATTGAGTCATGGCAGTGATCCTTTACCGGGCTGAAAATGAGGCCCGAACTATAACAAGGCATCACAGTGGCGGTTCGGCCAAATGCGGGACTGCAGTGCTTACTCCCCTGTAGGAGCTGCCGAAGGCTGCGATCTTTTGATTTTGTTTTTAAGAGCCAAGATCAAAAGATCGCAGCCTTCGGCAGCTCCTACCCGGGTTATTGCACAACCCCACTCATCTGGCCAAACGCCGCAGCCCAAACAACATCCCCCCCGCCCCCAGCAACATCACCGCCAGAAACGCCGGGTAGGAAATCCACCACGGCGTCCCCGCTGTCATCATGCTGAACTCCGACATGCCGCCAATACTGGCAATCAGGTTCAACGGCAGAAACACCACGTTGATCAACGTCAGTTTGCGCAGCAGGTTGTTCATGCTGTTGTTCATCAGGTTGCCACGCGCATCGATCAGCCCGGAAAACACCGTCGAGTAGATTTCCGCCTGCTTGTAGCACTGGTTGTTTTCGATGATCAGGTCGTCGATCAGGCCGAGCGCTTCGCTGCCGAAATGCTGCTTCTCGGCGTGATTGCGTAGCCGCGTGAGGACCGCACCGTTGCTGTGCAGCGCGTTGATGTAATAGATCAGGCTTTCGCTGAGGTTGAACATCTGCACCAGATGCTGATTCTGCATCGAGGCGTTGAATTTCTGCTGCAGTTCGCGGGCGACCAGTTTGATCACCTTCAGGTGCCCGAGGTAGTGATGGATATTGTTGAACAGCAAGTCGAGCAACACATCCAGCGGCGTGTTCAACGGCTGGCGGGTGCCGAGGCCGTGCAGCGGCGTGTCGTCGGTGGCAATCACCAACAATTGCCCCGGCGCAAACAGCAACCCGCAGGACGACACTTCAAACGCCAGGCTACCACCCCCGGAATAGTTTTCCGGGCGTTTCCAGATCAGAAACAAATGGTCGGGATGGAACTCGATGCGCGACACCTCGTCCGGATCCAGCGCTGACGCCAGTGCATGCTCGTCGACCTTGAAATGGCTGTGCAGCAAGTCGCGTTCGGCGGCATCGGGGTTGCTGAACAGCATCACCTCGGCGTCCAGTCGTTCGACCCGCTGCAGGGCGCCGTGGCTGAGTGCGAAGCTGTTGATCATCGGCGCCTCACCAGGCCTGACCGCGACGCTTGAGTTCCAGGCGGCGCACGAACTCTTCCAGCACCAGTGCATAGAGATCGTCGTGCAAATAAGCGTCTTCGATACCGGCGTCGAGGTTGGGGTTATCGTTGACTTCAATCACCACCACTTTGTCGCCAGCCTGCTTCAGATCGACACCATAGAGCCCGTCGCCGATCAGGTTGGCGGTCTTCACCGCCAGTTCCACCACCGCGCGCGGTGCTTCGTGGATCGCCATGGTCCGGCATTCGCCGTTGACGTCCTGCCCCTTGGCCTTGTGGTTGTAGATTTGCCAGTGGCCCTTGGACATGAAGTACTGGCAGGCGAAGATCGGTTTGCGGTTGAGCACGCCAATGCGCCAGTCGTATTCGGTGTAGAAAAACTCCTGCGCCAGCAACAACACCGAGTGTTCGAACAGTTCGGCAGTCGCTTCAAGCAAAGCCTGCTGGCTTTCGACCTTGATCACACCACGGGAAAAACAGCCATCGGGGATTTTCAGCACCAGCGGAAAGCCGAGGCGCTCGCCCACACGCTCGAAGTCTTCGGGTCGCTCCTTGTAGAGGATTTCCGTGGCGGGCATGCCCAGTTGATGACTGTTGAGCAAGTCCGTCAGGTAGACCTTGTTGGTGCAGCGCAGAATCGACGTCGGGTCATCCATGACCACCAATCCTTCACTTTCGGCCTTCTTGGCGAATCGATAGGTATGGTTGTCGACGCTGGTGGTCTCGCGGATCAGCAAGCCGTCGTACTCGGCCAGACGCGCGTAATCCTTGCGCTCAATCAGTTCAACATCGATGCCCATGCCCTTGCCGACCCGGACAAAATTCGCCAGTGCCTTGGCGTTGGACGGCGGTAAAGCCTCCTGCGGATCGTGCAATATTGCCAGGTCATAGCGCGCCACTTGCGGTGAACGTGGCACGCGCCAGACTTTACGACTGAAACCGTCCAGCGCGTTGGCAAACTGATCTTCCTGATCATCACGCAACTTGTGCAGAGCACCGGACTTTATACCTTCGATGTGCCAACCGTTAGTTCGGCGAAACTCAACTAACAAAATCGGACAGGGAAACACTTCAAATAACTGTCGGGCCAGATCCTGTAATGGCTCGATATGGGTCCGGCCGAAATACAGGGTCAGGGTAAAACCTTCGGTGTCACTGTAAAGATGATGACTGAGGGCCTTCTCAAGGGTTTTATCGAGATCATCCAGCGCCAGGCCATACAGTGATTTTTTCGTCAGCTCGCTGATGGTACGCACTGACGGAATCACCTTGTGCCCACGCGCCTCGGCCAGCAGCGAGCAGTAGTAGCCGTGGCCCAGATACTTGTAGCTACGGCACAGATTGATCACCTGCACGCGTTTCCCCGGTTCGCTGTCACGGCTGCGCTCGAGATACTCCTGAGCCGTCAGGATGTCTTCGCTGGGGAAGTATGAAGCCCAGTCTTCCTTGCGCTCGACAATTATCAATACTTGACTGGCGGCTTTGATCGATGAACTTAAATAAGTTGCCGCCGGCAAACTTTGCTCGGATACTTCGCGCCAATGACCCTGTACCGCTGACATAGAGATTGATCCGTTGGAGAACAAGACCTTTTCTATTAAGCACGAAGTTTTTTGAAAGTCTCGTTTCGTTACGCAACTTTTACGGTGGTCATATGAAGGCTGTTTTTCGTTTGGCGGTAGTTGAAGACTTGCCGGCGCTGCTGGCACTGGAAATGCAATGTTTCACCACGGACCGGCTCACCAGTCGCAGCTTTCACTGGATGATCACCCGCGCTCACGGGCAGTTGCTGGTGGCGGAATACGACGGTCAATTGCTGGGTTATGCGCTGGTGTTGTTTCATCGCGGCACTTCGCTCGCGCGGCTGTATTCCATTGCACTGGCCGTTGAAGCGCGAGGGACCGGTCTGAGCAAGCAACTGCTGCAACGCATCGAAGCGATGGCGCTGGAGCACGATTGTGCGTACCTGCGCCTGGAGGTGCGCATCGATAACCCGGCGGCCATTGCCCTGTATGAACGCAATGGCTACCGGCGTTTTGCGCTGATTCATGATTACTACGAAGACCACGCCGACGCGCTGCGCCTGGAGAAACGCATTCTGCAGCACCGCGACTCGCGCAGCATCAAGGTGCCTTATTACCCGCAAACCACCGATTTCACCTGTGGCCCGGCGTGTCTGTTGATGGCCATGGGTGCATTGCAATCGGATCGGTTACTGGAGCGTCGAGAAGAGTTGCAGGTCTGGCGGGAAGCGACGACGGTGTTCATGACCTCCGGGCATGGCGGGTGCAGCCCGCAGGGGTTGGCTTTGGCGGCGTGGCGTCGCGGGTTTCGGGTGCGCATGGCGCTGAGCATGAGCGGTCCGTTATTCCTAGATGGTGTGCGGGATGCGCATAAAAAAGACGTCATGCGTTTGGTACATGATGAGTTCTCGGCGCAATTGCAGGAGACCGATGTCGAGTGTGTAATCGGTGCGCCACTGGATCTGCCGCGTTTACTCGATGCCGGCGGGCAGCCATTGGTGTTGATCAGCAGCTATCGACTGACCCGCTCCAAGTCCCCGCACTGGGTGATCGTGACCGATTGCGATGAGGACTTCGTGTATCTGCATGACCCGGATGTCGACCACAGCCAGCATCGGCAACCCATGGACTGCCAGCATGTGCCGGTGAGCCATGGCGAATTCGAGAAAATGTGCCGGTTTGGCCGGGGTAAATTGCGCGCGGCGGTGGTTTTATACCCCCGCGAAACGTGAGAACCACCTGTAGGAGCTGCCGAAGGCTGCGATCTTTTGATTCTGAAAAACAAGATCAAAAGATCGCAGCCTCGTTGCACTCGACAGCTCCTACAGGGGAATCTTCTTTAAAGTTCGGGTTTCAGGCCGATTTTGTACAGCGAACCCTTCTCCTCATCCGTCAGCACATACAAATACCCGTCCGGCCCTTGCCGCACATCACGGATCCGCTGCTTGAGTTCGCCGAGCAAGCGCTCCTCATGCACGACCTTGTCGCCATCGAACTGCAAACGAATCAGCTCCTGAGTCACCAGCGCGCCGATAAACGCATTGTGTCGCCACGGTTTAAAACGATCGGCATCGTAAAACGCCATGCCAGTGACGCCCGGTGATTTCTCCCACACATGGTGCGGGGCCAAGGTGCCTTCGGCGGTTTTACCCTGAGCTTCGGGGATCGGCTGCATCGAGTAATTGATACCGTGAGTCGCCAGTGGCCAGCCGTAGTTCTTACCGCGTTCGATGATGTTCACCTCATCACCACCGCGCGGGCCGTGTTCGTTTTCCCACAGCGTTCCGGTCCAGGGGTTGAGCGCCGCGCCCTGCGGGTTGCGTATGCCGTAGGCCCAGATTTCCGGGCGAATGCCGGACTGGCCGACAAAGGGATTGTCATCGGGCACCTTGCCATCCGGGTAGATGCGCACGACCTTGCCTTGCAGCTTGTCGAGATCCTGCGCGGTCGGCCGGTCGTTGTTCTCACCCAAGGTAATAAACAGATAGCCGTCGCGATCAAACACCAGCCGCGAGCCGAAGTGATTGCCGACCGAAAGCTTCGGTTCCTGACGGAAGATCACTTTGAAGTCCTTCAGCGTCTTCAAGTCATCCGAGAGTCGCCCGCGACCCACAGCAGTGCCGGCCTTGTCGCCGGCACCGCCACCTTCGGCATAGGACAGATAGACCAGACGATCCTGTTTGAAGTCCGGCGACAGCGCGACATCCAGCAACCCGCCCTGCCCCTTGGCCCAGACCTGCGGCACGCCGGAGATCGGCGCCGACAGCGTACCGTCGGCCGCCACCACGCGAAGATGGCCCGGACGCTCGGTGACCAGCATGCCTTTACGATCCGGCAAAAACGCCAGCGCCCAGGGATGCTCAAGGCCTGCGGTGATGGTCGTGACTTCGAGAGTGCCCTGTTCGCTCTGCAGCTCCTTGGGTGCGGCGGCAAAGGCCGGAGCACTGATCAGCGCACCGGCACACAGTGTGGCTAGAAGGGTTTTACGCAACATGCACGATTCCTTTTGTTCGTCTCAGGGGCCGACAGAACCGCAGTCCTGCCGCTCAACGGTTGCTGTCTCCGCTGCGCGAAGGTGGATTGGGAATGAAGGTGGGTGATTTATTCGGCACCGAACGGATCGGCTGGCCGTTGCCAATGCCTCGATTCTCGACGGTAGGCTGACGCGGCGTCGGTACCGTGTTCGGCCCGCGAATGGGCGGAGCGCTGGGCTGGGTGCCCTGCATGCTGTTCGGGTTGGCCCGACGGATCGGGCTGTTGTAGGGGTTATTGCTGTTGCCGGTGGGGCTTTGCGCCACCAGGACGTCGGCATGAACCAGCCCGCCACTGAGGGCCAGGACGACGATGCCAAGCAGAATTCGGTTCATGACGCTGCCTCACGGTGGGCCGGGGATAGAGCCTTCGAGTCCACGCTACGCCGAGGGTTCGGATTTGTTAACCCGTCAGGCTTAAACAACATGTAACACGGCTTGACCAGGTTGCTGGCAACCCGCGCATTCCGGGGAAACTTTCAGCCGCGGCCGCAGGTCATCCGATCATCACTCGGAGAACTCCCCATGGCTCGGGCAATCTGGAAAGGCGCAATCAGTTTCGGACTGGTGCACATCCCTGTCGCATTGGTCTCGGCGACTTCGTCGCAGGGCGTGGATTTCGATTGGCTCGACAGTCGCAGCATGGATCCCGTGGGTTATAAACGGGTGAACAAGGTCACCGGCAAGGAAGTCACCAAGGAGCACATCGTCAAAGGCGTGGCCTATGAAAAGGGTCGCTATGTGGTGCTCAGCGAAGAGGAAATCCGCTCGGCGCACCCTGTCTCGACGCAGACTATCGACATCTTTTCCTTTGTTGACGCTGAACAGATTCCCCTGCAAAACATCGACACGCCTTATTACCTGGCGCCGGACAAGCGTGGCGGCAAGGTTTACGCGTTGCTGCGCGAAACCTTGAGCAAAACCAATAAGGTCGCGCTCGCCCGGGTGGTGCTGCATACACGGCAATACCTTGCGGCGTTGATGCCGCTGGAATCGGCGCTGGTGCTGGTGAAGTTGCGCTGGCCACAGGAGGTCCGTGGTCTCGACGAACTGGAACTGGGCAGCGAGGTGACCAAGCCGCAACTGGCCAAGGGTGAACTGGACATGGCCAAGCGGCTGGTTGAGGACATGAGCGCGGACTGGAAGCCAGAGGACTATAAAGACGAGTTTGAAGACAAGATCATGGCCCTGGTCGAGAAAAAGGCCCATGAAGGCAAGATCGAGGATGTTGAAACGGTCGGTGGCGAGGAGGAGCGCAAGACTGCCGATGTTATCGACCTGACCGAGCTGCTTAAACGCAGCCTGGGCGGGAAAGCAGCGGCGAAGCCGAAGGCGAAAGCCCCCACCAAAGCAGCGCCAGCCAAGAGGACAAAGAAGGCATCCGGCGAATGACAATCCAAGAATCGTCAGGTAACTGACAGGTTGTATTTGAGAGAGTTATCGCTAGCAGGCTAGCTACCACAGGGTTCTGAGTCGAATGCAAAAATTGCTTTCACTCGAGACTAAAGTGGGAGCGAGTCTGCTCGCGAAGGGGCCAGCCAAAGCAATGCAAAAATTCAAATCAGAATGAAGATCGCCAGCAAACCACCGAAGATCGCCCACTTTTCCATGTAGTAGCGCTTGCGATTGCGCTTTTTAAGCTCTTTGCCACGCAGACGAATCTTGTAGATCCGGGTAAACAAGCGGTTGATCCCGCCCGTGCGGTCGCCTGCATCGTTCGGCGCGCCGGCAGCCGACATCACCGTGCGGCTGAACCAGGCGTTGAACGCCGCGGCCCAGCGGTACTTCATCGGCCGTTCAATGTCGCAGAACAGGATGATGCGGTTCTTGTCGGTGGTGTTTTCGGCGTAATGAATAAACGTCTCGTCGAACATCACCGCTTCGCCGTCACGCCAGTGGTAGTTCTCACCGTCGACATTGATGTAGCAGCCGGCGTCGTTCGGCGTGTCCAGGCCCAAGTGATAGCGATAGGAACCGGCGTACGGGTCACGGTGACGCACCAGTTTCGAACCCGGTGGCAGCTCGGCAAACATCGCGGCTTTGATCGAACCGATGCTCTGCACCAGTTCGGTGGTGCGTGGGCACAGCTTCATCGCCGACGGATGGCTCTCGCCGTACCACTTCAGGTAGAAGCGCTTCCAGCCGCTTTTGAAGAACGAGTTGAAACCGACATCGTCGTACTGGTTAGAACGCTTGATTTCGCCGGCACGCAGCAGGTTCTGCCCTTCTTCACGGATTTCTTCCCAGTGCGCCTGTAACGGGCTCAAGTCAGGAAACTCGCTCGGGTCCAGGTATGGCTTGTTCGGCTTTTTTGAAAACAGATAAAGGAAGCAGTTGATCGGCGCGAGAAACGTCGAATGGTCGCTCAGCTGTCGACCGAGTTTGTGTCGCACACGCCCACGCAGATGAACGTATGCAATGGAAATGACATAAATAGCAGCAATGATGAGTTTCACGGAAATCGTCACACGTCAAAAGTGAACAAACTGCGCGCTTGGCGGCCTGTGGCCCAACGTCTTATGCAGTGGTCTGAATACACATGGCACGTCCTTGGCCCGCGCCGTAACCGGACGCTCGGTGAAAGGTGGCATTTTAGCCACAGTTTGTAACTGAGGGTGAGCGTTCATCTGTGAAAAACTGTCCGGCATATGCACCAATCGGCGATCGTGGCGTGATCGCCCTATCGTTTAAAGAGCCAGACCAGTACAATCGCCGCCAAACTTTACGCGCCCCCCTTGGTTGATGACGGGACTTTCCCGCTTCAGCGCACTTTGACTCGGGCCAAGCGCTCCAGCCGCACCCTCGCTACTCAGAATGCTTCGCAGGAAAAACTCTTGATTTCTACAGCTAACATCACGATGCAGTTCGGCGCCAAGCCGCTCTTCGAAAACGTTTCGGTCAAATTCGGTGCGGGCAATCGCTACGGTCTGATCGGCGCCAACGGTTGCGGCAAGTCGACCTTCATGAAAATCCTCGGCGGCGACCTCGACCCGTCCGGCGGTCAAGTCATGCTCGAGCCGAACGTGCGTCTGGGCAAGCTGCGCCAGGACCAGTTCGCTTACGAAGAATTCACCGTGATCGACACCGTGATCATGGGTCACGAAGAGCTGTGGAAGGTCAAGGCCGAGCGCGACCGCATCTACTCGCTGGCGGAAATGTCGGAAGAAGACGGCATGGCCGTGGCCGAGCTGGAAACCGAATTCGCCGAGATGGATGGCTACACCGCCGAATCCCGTGCCGGTGAACTGTTGCTGGGCCTGGGTATCGGCATCGAGCAGCACTTCGGCCCGATGAGCGAAGTTTCGCCAGGCTGGAAACTGCGCGTGCTGCTGGCGCAGGCGCTGTTCTCCGATCCGGAAGTGCTGTTGCTCGACGAACCGACCAACCACCTGGACATCAACACCATCCGCTGGCTGGAAAACGTGCTGACCCAGCGTAACAGCCTGATGATCATCATCTCCCACGACCGTCACTTCCTGAACAGCGTGTGCACGCACATGGCTGACCTGGATTACGGCGAGCTGCGCCTGTTCCCGGGCAACTACGACGAGTACATGACCGTGGCGACCCAGTCCCGCGAGCAACTGCTGTCGGACAACGCCAAGAAGAAAGCGCAGATTTCCGAGCTGCAATCGTTCGTCAGCCGCTTCTCGGCCAACGCCTCGAAAGCCAAGCAGGCCACTTCCCGCGCCAAGGCGATCGACAAGATCCAGTTGGCCGAAGTCAAGCCTTCGAGCCGTGTCAGCCCGTTCATTCGCTTCGAGCAAAACAAGAAGCTGCACCGTCAGGCGGTCATGGTCGAAAAAATGGCCAAGGGTTTCGACGGCAAGCCGTTGTTCAAAGACTTCAGCTTCCAGGTTGAAGCCGGCGAGCGCGTAGCGATCATCGGCCCGAACGGTATCGGTAAAACCACCCTGCTGCGCACCCTGGTCAACGAATTGACCCCGGATGCCGGTAGCGTCAAGTGGACCGACGCCGCGGAACTGGGCTACTACGCTCAGGACCACGCACACGACTTCGAAGACGACGTCACCCTGTTCGACTGGATGGGTCAGTGGACACAGGGCGAGCAGATGATTCGCGGTACGTTGGGGCGCATGCTGTTCTCCAACGACGAGATCCTCAAGTCGGTAAAAGTGATTTCCGGTGGTGAGCAAGGTCGCATGCTGTTCGGCAAGCTGATCCTGCAAAAGCCGAACGTGCTGGTGATGGACGAACCGACCAACCACCTGGACATGGAATCGATCGAGGCGCTGAACCTGGCGCTGGAGAACTACCCGGGCACGCTGATTTTCGTCAGCCACGACCGTGAGTTCGTATCGTCCCTGGCCACGCGCATCATCGAGCTGAGCCCGGATGGCGTGACCGACTTCAGCGGCACTTACGATGACTACCTGCGTAGTCAGGGCGTTGTGTTCTAAAAGCAGCTTCAAGTGTTGAGCTGCTAGCTTCAAGCTAAAGCCCTGTCCTGTGTGACGGGGCTTTTTGCATTTCAGGGTGAGGGATTTTTTGGTGCGACTACCTTCGCGAGCAGGCTCGCTCCCACCTTTGGAATGCATTCCCCTGTGGGAGCGAGCCTGCTCGCGAAGGGGCCATCAGCGGCGACATCAATCCTCAGGAAAGATAGTTAGCCTGCTTTCTTTTATATGGCGCCCACGCCATGATGCGAGCTCTCCCACCGCCGCCCGCGAACGAGTCCTCATGTCTGCGCAGCAACAGCCACCGCAACGCTCCATGGCGATCACCCTGCAGATCGTCTCCATCGTGTTCTACACCTTTATTGCGTTCCTCTGCATCGGTCTGCCGATCGCGGTGTTGCCCGGTTATGTGCATGAACAACTGGGGTTCAGCGCGGTCATCGCCGGGCTGGTGATTGGCTCGCAGTACCTGGCCACCCTGCTCAGCCGGCCGATGGCCGGGCGCATGTCGGACACGCTCGGGACCAAACGGGCAATCATCTATGGCTTGTGGGGGATTGTCCTCAGCGGTTTGCTGACGCTGGTGTCCACGCTGCTGCAGGACTTTGCGCTGGCCAGCCTGATTATTCTGATCATCGGCCGTTTGCTGCTCGGCATCGCGCAGGGCTTGATTGGCGTCGGCACGATCAGTTGGTGCATGGGCCAGGTCGGCGTCGAGCACACGGCAAAATCGATCGGCTGGAACGGCATCGCCTCCTATGGAGCAATTGCCATTGGTGCGCCGTTGGGTGTGGTGATGGTCGCCGATTACGGCTACACCAGTCTGGGCATCGCGCTAGCCGTGCTCGCGGCTGGCGCACTGCTGCTGATCCGCAATAAACCGTCAGTGCCGGTGATCCGTGGCGAACGGCTGCCATTCTGGGCAGTGTTCGGGCGAATCGCCCCCTATGGCGCCAGCCTGACCCTGGCCTCGATCGGCTACGGCACGCTGACCACTTTCATCACGCTGTATTATCTCAACCGTGACTGGACCGGCGCGGCGTATTGCCTGACGGTGTTTGGCGTGTGCTTCATCCTGTCGCGGCTGATGTTTATCTCGGCGATCAGTCGTTTCGGCGGTTTCAGGTCAGCCATCGCCTGCATGACCATCGAAACCGTGGGGCTGGTGCTGTTGTGGCTGGCACCGTCCACCGCATTTGCCTTGATCGGCGCGGGACTGGCGGGGTTTGGCCTGTCGCTGGTGTATCCGGCGTTGGGTGTCGAGGCGATCAAGCAGGTGCCCAGTTCCAGCCGCGGTTCCGGGTTGGGCGCTTATGCGGTGTTCTTCGATCTGGCACTGGCGATTGCCGGGCCGTTGATGGGCGCGGTCGCGTTGAATCTGGGGTATGCGTGGATATTCTTCAGTGCGGCTCTGTTGTCAGTGATCGGCTTGGGGCTGACCTTGCTGCTAAAGCGCCGGGCAACAAGCTGAAAAGCAAAGTCAAAAGATCGCAGCCTTCGGCAGCTCCTACAGGTTGAACGGTATTCCCATGTAGGAGCTGCCGAAGGCTGCGATCTTTTAATCTTTTGATCATTGATCTGCGGTTTGCATCCCGGCCCGGGTCGGTTTACCCAAGGTGTGCGAGAAGAACCGTCCAGCCTCCGAGATCAGGTTGCGATGGATATCCTCACGATCCACACCATCGGCATCGGTGCACAGCGCCGGCATCGCGCGAATCTGCTCTTCATTACACGGCGCCATAAAGACGAAGTGCCCTGCCCCGGCCAGTAATTTGAAATCCGGCGCCGTCGGCAGTTTGCGCGCCAGCGCTGCGGCGTTCTTGTCGAAAGCCACCAGTTTGTCGCCATCGCCGCTATAGAGCAGCACCGGCACATGCACATCGGCCAGGGTGTGACGGCCAAACTTCAGACTCAACGGCGCCATCAACAGCAAGGCATGCACGCGCGGATCGGCCACCGGTTGCAGATCATCCCGATCAACGATCAACTCACCTTGGGTGTTACAGGCATCACGATCGTCCGGGCGCTCCTGGCAATACCGACGCAGGCGATCCAGATCCGGTTGCGCCCCGGACAGGATCAACGCGGTCTCTCCGCCCGCGGAATAACCGATCACCCCGACCTGATCGGCGTTGACGTAGGGCGCAAGCATGCGGTCGCCCAGGGTCGCGGTGATGGCTTCGGAAATCTGGATCGGCCGCCCGTAGAGGTTGCTCAGGGTGCCGAGTCGGCTGTGGTCTTTGGAGTTGTCGCCGGGGTGAATCACCGCCACCACGACAAAGCCTTTGCGCGCCAGCGATGTCGCCAGGTCGTGCAGCGCGAGCGGCGTGCCGGTGTTGCCGTGGGACAACATCAGCATCGGAAAGCGGCCGATGGCGACTTTGGTGTCTTCGCCGGCCTCGACCGAATAACCCTCGAGCAGGCTCATGTGCTCGCGATCGCTGGAAGGATAGAAGGCGATGGCGCGCATCGGTTGCAAGTCTAGCGGATCGAGGAAGGTCATCTCGTGATAACCGACGCTCCAGACCGGGTGTCGCCCAGGCGCGGCATGCACTGTGTCAAGGCTGCCAAGCAGGCAAATCAGTAACGTTGCACAAAGACGCATCATGGGATGCCCCACCCTGTTGTTACTCAATCGAAAGGTCCGTTGCGTTGCGGGCCTGAACCCCGGGGATGCGGTGTTCCGATACGACAATGCACTCAGACGCTGATTGTGTGACTGCATAACCCGGGCCAGATTATGTAACAGCCAGAAACAAAAAACTCCGTACTCACCCCTTGCGGAACCAGAATACAGAGTTTTTTGGGTATTACCTGAACATCAGCTGTTCTTTACGCAAGCCTTACGCGGCGGCGAACAGTTGCTCGCTGATCTTCGCTTGTGCAGCGGTCATGGCGTTGTTGCGCACTTCATCGCCATACGCCAGGCCTTCGGCACGGACGATTTCGATGTCGGTGATGCCGAGGAAGCCCAGTACCAGCTTCAGGTATTCTTCGTGAGCGATGCCGCTGGCCTGACCGGCATGAATGCCGCCGGAAGTGGAAACGATCACCACTTTCTTACCGCCGCACAGGCCTTCAGGGCCGGCTTCGGTGTAACGGAAGGTCTGACCGGCAACAGCAACGCGGTCGATCCACGCCTTGAGTTGGGTCGGTACGGTGAAGTTGTACATCGGAGCGGCGATTACAACCGCGTCGGCAGCGATGAACTCGGCCAGGGTCGAAGCGCTCAGTTCGGCTTCGTGCTGTTGTGCGGCGTTACGCAGTTCAGCAGTGGTACCGGCAGCCACCAGGGTGGTCGACGAGAAATGGCTGATGGCGTCAGCGGCCAGGTCGCGGTAGGTCACCACGGCGCTTGGTTCGGCGGCTTGCCAGGCTTTGACGACTTCGCTGCTCAACTGACGGGAAGCCGAGTTGTCGCCCAGAATGCTCGAATCGATATGCAGCAGTTTCATGTGGAATCTCCTGGAAGGAATCGCCGGTGGCGACGGAATGGAGACAATCCTACGCAAGAAACCAATGGATGATTAGCCGCCTGAAATGCGATAGTTTGTCCCACTGATAGAACAGTCGGATATCCCTGATGCAAGACCTCAACGATCTCTACTATTTCGCCAAAGTCGTCGAGGCCGGCGGTTTTGCTGCGGCCGGGCGATTGCTCGGGATTCCCAAGTCCCGCTTGTCACGGCGCATTGCCGAACTGGAAGAACGCCTCGGCGCACGCTTGCTGCAGCGCACCACCCGACAACTCAATCTCACTGCGGTTGGCGAACGTTACTTGCGTCACTGTCAGGCAATGTTGCTGGAAGCGGAAATGGCCGATGAGGCGGTGGCGAGCATGTCGAGCGAGCCGCGCGGTCGGCTGCGCGTGTCCTGCCCCACCGGTCTGGCCCGGGAAATGTTGCCGTGGGTCATTAGCGACTTCCTCGGCAAATTCCCTCAGGTGCAACTGGAAGTGGTGTTGCTCAATCGCCGGGTCGATCTGGTCGGCGAAGGTTTTGACGTCGCGCTGCGCGTGCGTGAACACGGTGACGAGGATCCGCTGTTGGTGACCCGGCGTTTGCGTCAGGCGCAAATGGTCGTGGTGGCCAGTCCGGCGTTTTTGCAAGGCAAAACGATCAACCATCCGCAAGACCTGAAGCATCTGCCCGTGTTGGGCGCGCTGGAGGCGGATCGCATGGTCCATGTGCGTCTGCTCGATCAGCAGGGCCACAGTTTCGAACTGAACATGGAGGCTCGCTTGGGCATCGACGATTTTGTCGTGCGCAAAACCTGCGTCCTTGCCGGTCAGGGGTTTACCCTGTTGCCGATGATGTATTGCGAAGCGGAACTGGAAAACGGCACGCTGGTGCAGATGCTGCCAGAGTGGTCTCTGCCCGGTGGCTGGCTGCAAGCGGTGTATCCGCATCGGCGCGGAGTGATGCCAGCGGTGCGCGCATGGATCGATCATCTGGTCGAATCGTTCAATGCCTGTGGGGAGCGGTTGTTATGAGCAAGGGAAAGATGAGCGAAGCCGACGTGGCGGAGTTCTGCCTGGCATTGCCGGGCGCTCGGGAAGATTACAAGTGGGGCGGCGTGCGGGTGTTTTCGATTGCCGGCAACAAGATGTTTGCCTTGCAGGGGCTGCGCGGGGACTCGCTGGCGTTCAAGGTCGACAAGGATCTGTTTCTCGGTCATTGCGACCGCCCCGGCATTCATCCGGCGCCGTATCTGGCGCGGGCGCAGTGGATCATCATGCACCCGCCTTACCCGTTGGCTGCTGAGGAGTTGCAGGGATTACTGCAGCGTTCGCATCAACTGGTGGTGAGCAAATTGCCGAAAAAAACCCAAATCGGTTTATTGCTGTAACCCCAATCCCCCTGTGTAGGAGCTGCCGAAGGCTGCGATCTTTTGACTTTGATCTTTTAAAAGCAAGATCAAAAGATCGCAGCCTTCGGCAGCTCCTACATAGGGAATTGCGGTGTGTTCAAAACAGGGTTAGCAGGTTCGAGCCAAGAAACAACTGGTCGATCCAGAACACCTGATGCAGCAGCACAATCACCCAGAACAGAATCTGGAACGACACCTTGCGCGTCTTGTGCCGGAACACCTGCTGGGCGATCAACGCACCCGGCCAGCCGCCCGCCAGTTCCACGGCATGCAGGATGTTTTCCGGTGTGCGCCAGGCATCGGTGCGCACCTTGCGTTTGTCCGCCCAGTACATGAAGAACGCCAACACACTGACCACGCCGTAAGCCGTCAGCGGCACCAAAGAGATCCCGCGCAACCACATCGACACCGAGCCGAACAACGGCAACGCGCAGACGATCAGCAGAACCACCAGTTTCAGCTTCAGATGCTGAATATTGTTGCCGCCCGAAGGACGCCCCTCGGGCCGGCGTGCGCGGGAATCACTCATGGCCTGGCCGCCGCCCAGTCAACCCAGCCAAACTGCCAGGTCGCCAGAATCAGCAGACCGAACACAATCCGGTACCAGGCAAACGCCGCATAGCTGTGGCTGGCGATGAACTTGAGCAAGCCGCGCACGGCGATCATGGCGAAGATGAACGCGGTGACAAAACCGATGGCGAACACCGGGAAGTCCGCAGGCACAAACAGGTCGCGGTACTTGTAGCCCGAGTAGACCGCCGCACCGACCATGGTCGGCATCGCAAGGAAGAAGGAAAACTCGGTGGCGGTCTTGCGGGACAGGCCGAACAGCAACCCGCCAATGATCGTCGAGCCGGAACGCGAAGTGCCGGGGATCATCGCCAGGCACTGGGCGAAACCGACTTTGAGGGCATCTTTCCAGGTGATCTCGTCGACCGTTTCGGCGTGCACTTCATGCTGACGCTTTTCCGCCCACAACATGATGATGCCGCCCACCACCAACGCGGCCGCGACGGTAATCGGGTTGAACAGGTATTCGTGGATCAGGTCGGCAAAGATCACGCCGAGCACCACGGCGGGCAGAAACGCGATCAGCAGGTTGGCGGTAAAACGCCGTGCGCTCGGCTGGGTCGGCAAGCCGATGACCACGTCGAGAATCTTGCGCCGAAACTCCCAGACCACCGCGAGGATCGCGCCGAGCTGGATGATGATATTAAACGCCATGGCCCGTTCGCCGCCGAACTCGAGCAAGTCGGCAACAATGATCTGGTGTCCGGTACTGGAAATGGGCAAAAACTCCGTCAGCCCTTCTACAACTCCTAGTATCAGTGCCTGCAAGGCCGTCCAAAGATCCATCAATCCCCCAAAGAGCGATGCGCGCGGGCATGCTCCGATAGTATTTTTCTAGCGTTCACTGCGATCAGCGTAGCTGCAAATGGCTGTACCGATTCCGCACGCACAGGATCCACACGAAACGGTCAAAATTCCGTGAAATATCAATTTGGATTCAGGTTTTCACGCGCGGGGCCGAAATCCTAACAGACAAGCCTTAATAGCGCTGCCGCGTTATACGACTTGGGTCGCGTATGCCCGCTCACTGAATCGTGGTTGGATGCTGGCGGTCGTTTATTACAAGAAAAAGAATCCGGAGTGACAGCGTTATGAACAGCTTGCGCAGTGTGTCGATCAGCCGACGCTTGTGGCTCATCTTGATTGTGGCGGTGGTCATGTTGCTGACCTTGGGCGTGTTGATGCTCAAGCAGATCCATGACGATCTCTACCACGCCAAGGCCCAGAAAACCCAACACGTGGTGCAGACCGCCAGCGGCCTGCTGACCTATTACCACGACCTCGAAACCGCTGGCACTCTGACCAAAGAAACGGCGCAAAAACAGGCCCTGACGGCGATTCGTGGCCTGCGCTACGACCAGAGCGATTATTTCTGGATCAACGACCTCACGCCCGTGATGGTCATGCACCCGACCAACCCGAAACTGGAAGGTCAGAACCTCTCGGCGATCCGCGATCCGGACGGTTTTGCGGTGTTCAACGAGATGGTCGCCATCGCCAAGTCCAAGGGCGCCGGCATGGTCGACTACCGCTGGCCGAAACCTGGCGCCAGTGAGCCGGTGGCCAAGACCTCCTACGTCAAACTGTTCGAGCCGTGGGGCTGGGTGCTCGGCTCCGGCGTGTACGTTGACGACGTGCAGACAGAATTCCGGGCTCAAGTGATCAAGGCTACGGTCATCGGCTTGGCCATCGCCGTGATCATGGCGTTGCTGGTGATCCTCATCGCGCGCAGCATTGTCCGTCCGCTGCAGGAAACCGTGAACGCCATGGCCAACATCGCCAGTGGCGAAAGCGACCTGACCCGCAGCCTCGATACCCATGGCAAGGATGAAGTCACTGAACTGGCGCATCACTTCAACGCCTTTACCGCCAAGCTGCGTCGAGTGATCGGTGACTTGCAAGTGTCGGCCAGTGCGCTGGGCCAATCCTCCAGCGAACTGGGCAACGACGCCGCGCAAGCGCAGCAACGCAGCCAGCAGCAATCGCAGCAGATGGAACTGGTGGCCACCGCGATCAACGAAGTGACCTATGGCGTCCAAGACGTGGCGAAAAACGCCGAACACGCCGCCGCGGAAATGCGCGATGCCGAGGCGCAGGCGCAACAGGGCCAGATCAACATCGACGGCAGCTTGCAGCAGATCGACAAGCTGTCCGGCACGATTGATCAAGCGGTTGAAGTGATCCGCACCCTCGCCGCCGAAAGCACGCAGATCGGCAGCGTATTGGAAGTGATTCGCTCGATTGCCGAACAGACCAACCTGCTCGCCCTCAATGCTGCCATCGAAGCGGCGCGGGCCGGTGAGCAAGGTCGCGGGTTTGCCGTGGTGGCGGATGAAGTGCGCCTGTTGGCACAGCGTACGCAGAAGTCGACGGCGGAAATCCAGTCGATGATCGAGCGCCTGCAGAACCATTCCGAAGCTGCCGTAAAAGTGATCAGCGACAGCAGCAAGGCGTCGCAGTTGACCATCGAACAGGCGGGGTTGGCCGGGGCGAGTCTGAATGCGATTGGGCAGGCGCTGCGTAATCTCAATGGGCTGAATGCGTCGATTGCCAGCGCAACGCTACAACAGGCGCATGTGGTCGAAGACATCAATCAGAACGTCACCCAGGCCGCCGGCCTCTCGCACAGCACGGCCATTGCGGCCGAACAGTCGAGTGCGGCCAGCCTGAAACTTGGCCAATTGAGCGAGCAACTCAACGCCCTCCTGCGCCAGTTCCGCGTCTGACCCGTGTAACCCTGGTGAACCCGCCCCAGCCCTCTCCCCGAGGAGAGGGGGCTGACCGAGGTGTCTCAAGCTATACGTCGACCTGAAAAATCGAGTCGATTATGGAATCAACGCAGAAAGATCAGGTCGGCGTATCTCGAACATCCAACTCGGTCAGTCCCCTCTTCCTCCGGGAGAGGGTTAGGGTGAGGGGTTTGGCCCAATGCAGTACAATCCGCCCCTTCTTTCTCTCCCCCAAGGAACCTCCATGTCCGGGCTCGAACTGTTTGCCGCCGCCCTCGGGGTAATCGCCGTATGGCTGACGGTCAAACAGAATCCGTGGTGCTGGCCGATCGGTCTGGTCATGGTGTTGCTCTATAGCTGGATCTTCTTTGAAGTGAAGCTGTACTCGGACATGTTGCTGCAAGTGATCTACGCCGCGCTGCAAGTCTATGGCTGGTGGCAATGGACCCGCGCCGGGACGATGCACGATGGCCGCGAAGTCACGCGCCTCGATCAACGCTCTATCCTGATCGGCCTCGGCGTTGGGGCGGTCGGCAGTCTGCTGCTGGGCGCGGCCATGGCCCACTGGACCGACGCCGCGCAACCGTGGCTGGATGCGGCTCTCACCGGTTTCAGCCTGGTTGCGCAGCTGTGGATGGCGCAGAAACGCCTGCAATGCTGGGCGCTGTGGTTCGTGCTCGATGTGATTTTTGTTGGGCTGTTCATCTATAAGGGGCTGTACCTCACTGCTGCGCTGTACGGTCTGTTTACCCTGCTGGCGATTCAGGGCTTTCGCGAATGGCGCGCTGACCCGGCGCTGCGCACATGAAGGTGGTGGTCCTGACCGGCCCCGAATCCACCGGCAAGAGCTGGCTGGCGGCGGGCCTGCAACAACGCTTTGGCGGGGTGCGCGTGGATGAATATGTACGTCGGTTTATCGAGCTCAATTCCCGCGATACCTGTCTGGCCGATATCCCTGAAATAGCCCGGGGCCAACTGCAATGGGAAGATCAGGCGCGACAGCAGCAGCCGGCGCTGCTGATTCTCGACACCCATTTGCTGAGCAATATCCTGTGGAGCCAGACACTGTTCGGCGATTGTCCGCACTGGCTGGAATCCGAGTTGCTGGCGCGGCATTACGACCTGCACCTTCTTTTGTCCCCGGAACAGATCGACTGGACCGACGACGGTCAGCGCTGCCAACCGGACCTGCACGAGCGACTGGCGTTTTACCAGGCCACGCAAAACTGGCTGGAAAACCACCGTCAGCGTTTTCAGGTTATCCGGGGCAATTGGGCCGAACGCCAGTTGCGCGCATTTGCTGCCGTCGAGCAACTGCTGGCCGAGTGACCCGTTCACCGGGGGCAGATTCCCCGGTGTTTCCCCCTGTTTTGGGGGCAAAGTGTCCATTCCTGAAACACTCGTCCGAGTGCAAAGCGCCCGTTTCAGCACGATTCACCGATTTGTCATGGCAGTTGTAAAGCAACTGAAACACCATGGCGTAACCCCCTGTTCCAGAGCTTTGTTCAGCCAATAGACCGGTCAGCGCGACCGTGCGTGTTTCAAGCATGAAACAGATTGTGTATCAGCCCTCTGCGTTTATTTCGCAAACCATTGAAAGTCAACAACATTTAAAAAGCGGCACAGCATTCGCTCTCTCCTTCACAACGCTGACTAGGGCCAGCCCACTGAAGAAGGAATTGCAGCCGTGGGGAATATCAAAAAAGGTTTGACCTGCCTTCTGCTGATCGGATCAGCAGCCAGTACGTTGATCAGCTTCAACGTGCAAGCGGAAGGCAACGGTGTGATTGTCCTCAACCGTGACGTTCAACCTATTCCTATCGGTCGCAATGGTGGCAAAGACCCCTACCCGACCACCGTCAATGCCAACCCGTCGGCTCGCATCAATCAGACCCTGAGCAACACCGAACTCAGTGACGGTGACTTTGCCAGTGTCGCCAGTGGTTCTTCGATTCGCGGCAACATGACCACACCGAACTCGAACCTGCCCGGCATGAACACGCTGACCAATCCCAACGGTATGCCAGGCATGAGTGCCGGCCACGGTGGCGGCTCTGGCACATCGATCTCCAATACGGTCAACCGGGCCATGAGCACCGGTCTTGCCCCTCTGACCCGTATGGCCGGAGGCCAATGAGATGAATCGTTCATTCCTTTTGCTTGCCTTGCTTGGCTGCACCACTGCCATGGCTGCCGACCCCGCGTCAGTGAACAACGCCAACCTTCAGGATTCCGGGGCTCAGTATCGCGGCAACTTCAACGTCAACCAGGCCGCCGGTGACCAGATGCAACAAGCCAACACCAAGGCAATCGCCATCGGCACCGAATCGCATGCCACCACCAGCGTTATCCAGAGGATCGACACACCAGCCGATCGCTCGATGAATGCCAGCGCCAACATTGGCGGCAACTCTTTCAGCAATGGCAACGGGATCCTGGGTGTGAACCAGGGCGCCGGGGCCAACAACCAGATGGCCAACGTGACGCGCGTCAGCATCAGTGCTGCCCCGCAGAGCGTTGACGACAGTGCCCTTTCGCAACAGAACGTGGCGCTTTTACCGAGCTCAGGAGCAACTGGTACCTCATCCGGCAGTCGCCAGGTCACGACAAGTGATCAGGCCTTCACCGGCAGCCGCGGGGTAATCCAGGTGAACCAGAGTGCCGGGGTGGGGAACCGAATGGCTAACACCCTGAGCATCCGGGTCGCTGACTGACCCAAACAACAAAAGCAGTGCAATTAGAAAAGTACCAACACTTAACCAACTAATAAGCACGATGGAGAAACACCATGAAACCTACAATGGCTCTCAAACCACTGGTTTTCGCACTTGCAGCAGTGATGGCAATCGCAGCACAGGCAGGCGGTCGTGATGACGATCATGGTAATGGGCATGGCAATGGACACGGCAACGGGCATGGTAATAACCAGCCTAAAGGCCCGACCCTGGAACAACTGCTGCAAATCACCGCAGGCGCCGGCGCCGCTGTGCTTGACGTGCAAGACAGCGACGGCAACGTGGTGAAAAACCAAGGCACCGTCAACAACGCCAACGCCAGCGACTCGCTCAATGGTTCCAACGGCAACATGGGCGCCAACGTTGCAGCCGGTGACGGCAACCAACAAGACAACGCCGCCGCCCTGGCTACCGCCGACGAAAGCTTCATCTTCGGCACCGCTGTTGCTGCCTCGAGTGCAACTCAAGTCAACAACAACAACTATGTGAAAAACTCGTCCACCTTCAACAACGCTACGCTCAACAATGCAGGCAACAATGGTTCCGGCAACATCGGCATCAACGTCACCGCCGGCAACTTCAACCAGCAGAAAAACAACCTGGCGATCGCCGTATCCGGTGGCCGCGTAGCTCAGGCTGCTGCTTCTGCCAACCAGTCCTCGACTGGCCTGGTTGTCGACAACAAAGGCGTGCAGACCTACAAAACCGACACCCTCACCGGCACCTACGCGGCCGCTGGCGTGTTTAAAGCCAAAGGCACTGCAACCATCGAAGACGATAATGATCACGGCGGTTGGGGCAATCGTGGTGGCGGCCACGGCGGCAACGACGATCAGAAAGCCAAGTTCGAAGCCGTGGGTACCTTTGGCCTCGCTGGCGTCACCACTCAGCAAGTGCTGACCAAAGATGGCTGGAAAGCACCTGTTGTGAACAATGCCAACATGACCAACTCGATGAACAACTTCTCCGGCAACGGCGGAGCCAACGTCTCGGCGGGTGTGGGCAACCAACAAAGCAACTCGCTGTCCATCGCTGCAGGTTGCAAAGCCTGCATGTAATCGCGATCGAAACGAAAGCCCCGGAAACGGGGCTTTTCCTCAGTCCGCAAAGGCGTATCGATCATGCGTAAAGCTGCCCTCTTCGCTCTGCTTTGTGTCTGTGGCCTGACTCAGGCCGGTCAGATGCCCGTGGCCGCCCTGCCGGGTGGCACGCTCGTCTACAAGAACGTGCAAAGCATTCGTGAGCGCAAGTTTGCCGACATCGTCGAACAGAAAACCGATTTCAGCTGCGGCGCTGCTGCACTGGCCACGGTGTTACGCCAGGCCTATTGGCTCGACGTCGATGAGGAGCACATCATCAAAGGCATGCTGGTCAACGCTGACCAGGACCTTGTACGTACTCAAGGTTTCTCCATGCTGGACATGAAGCGCTATATAGAAAGCATCGGCATGCGCGCCAGGGGTTACAAGATTCCACCGGAAAAGCTTGAAGCAGTCACGATCCCGGTGGTGGTACTGATGGAAATTCGCGGCTACAAGCATTTCGTCGTGTTACAGCGTTCGGACAAGGATTGGGTTTACATCGGAGACCCGGTGCTCGGCCATAAACGCTACAAACATGATGATTTTGTCAAAGGTTGGAACGGCATCGTTTTCGCCATCGTCGGTCCCGGATATGACAAGGCCAACGCCTTGCGCAGTCCTCCTGTACCGCTGACGGCCAAAAACCAGTTGGATAGTTTCAACCCTGTCAAAGATGCTGAATTGATGGACTTCGGGTTCATACAGAGCGACTTCTTTTAATCGCCGATTATAAAGAATGGGGCTGGATGTCCCGGGAGCAGCAAATGAAAACCTCATACTGGCTGGCCGCCGCCTGCCTGGCCGCGAGTGCGTCAGGCTATGCCAATGCAGGATTCAAACCTATCGAGATACAGGACAAAGAGTTGTCCGAACTACGTGGTCGTTACGTCATGCCGGGGCGGATCATCAGCTTCGGCATTGTCATGAGCAGCACCTGGCGCAACGCCAGTGGCGATCTGATCGGGGCTGCCACCTCGATGCAACTTCAGGCAGCTACGATAAAACCCGAATTCTACGTGCAAACCATCAAGGAACACGGCAACGGCAACCCCCTCTCAACCGGTACCGGCACGATCACCGGTGGCGCCGGCCTCAACAGCAGCCAGGGCGTAACGCAAAGCGTGCGTGCCGCTGGTGACAGCAATACCGCCTACAACAACGTCGCCATCAACGTATCGGAAGCCAGTCAGGCGCCCGCACTGGTGCCCGCGCAGGGCCAGGCATTGATGGCCGGGCAAACCATCGGCGGCAGCAATGCCGCGGGCAGCGTGGCCGTTTCGGCCAACGGTGGCGGCGTACAGATGGCCATTCAGGCCGCCGGCAATCAGGGCACAGCCCTGCAACAAGTCGCCCAGGGTGGCTTGCTACAGAACACCCGGTTGCTCGGCAGTGCCAACGTGGTCAATAACATGACGCAACTCAACGTCGTCCTGAACAATAACGGCATGAGTGCCGGTGCACTGGATTGCAACCTGAGTCAACTCAGGGCACTACGCACCATTGGATATTGAACTACGCTGAGTCTCGATCATTGGGCTTAAAGGGACGGCTTATTCATGTATCGATCAGTATCACTGCGTGCCGCTATTTGTTTGAGCACTCTTCTACCTGCAGCGATGCTGCAAGCGGCACCGGACGCCGATGTAGAAACCCTGAAACAAGAGCTTCTGGAGCTGAAGCAAAGATACGAAGTACAACAAAAAGCCCTGGCGGTACTTGAACAACGAGTCCGCCAGGTTGAAGAGCAACCCGCCGCCCCACCACCAAAACGACTGGCCAAATCGCCATCGGACATGAAAGGCAATCGCGTCGCCACCGGCACCGGTGCGGCTGCTGCATCAGGAGGCGCCGCCGGGGGCAGTGGCGCTTCGTATGGGCAATCGCTGGCTGACGATTCACAACCGGCGCAGAGCGTTTCCAATCTGTACGACGAGGCCAGTGGCTTCTTCGGCGGCGGCAAGTTCAGCGTCGAAACCGGCATCACCTATTCGCGCTATGACACGCGCCAGTTGATTCTCAACGGTTTCCTCGCGCTGGATTCGATATTCCTCGGCAACATCAATCTCGACCGGATCAAGGCCGACACCTGGACCCTCGACCTGACGGGCCGCTACAACTTCGATAATCGCTGGCAGTTCGACCTGAACGTGCCCGTGGTGTATCGCGAATCGACTTATCAGTCGGGCGGCGGCAATGAGGGCGCGGCGGGGGTCACCACCGAAGAAACCGTTACCAAGGATCCAACCATTGGCGACGTCAACTTCGGCATCGCTTACAAGTTCCTCGACGAGTCGGTCAATACGCCGGACGCGGTGGTCACACTGCGGGTCAAGGCGCCAACCGGCAAGGATCCGTTCGGCATCAAGCTGCGCCAGACCAACGCCAACTCCAACCTGTTCGTGCCTGACACCCTGCCTACCGGCAACGGCGTCTGGTCGATCACCCCGGGTATCTCGCTGGTCAAGACGTTTGACCCGGCCGTGCTGTTCGGCAGTTTGTCCTACACCCACAACCTGGAGGAGTCGTTCGACGATATCAGTTCCACCGTCAACCAGAAAAACCCGGGCAAAGTGCGCATTGGCGACAGTTTCCAGATTGGTGCCGGTATCGCGTTCGCATTGAACGAGAAGATGAGTATGTCGTTTTCGGTGTCTGACCTGGTGCAACGCAAGAGCAAGCTGAAACAGGATGGCGGGGATTGGGAATCGGTGGTATCGAGTGACGCCAACGCCGGTTACTTCAACGTCGGCATGACCATTGCGGCCACCGACAACCTGACCATCGTGCCCAACCTGTCCATCGGCATGACGGACGATGCCCCGGACTTTTCCTTCAGCCTGAAATTCCCGTACTACTTCTAGGCAAAAGCAAAAGATCGCAGCCTGCGGCAGCTCCTACAGGGATTACACAACCCAATGTAGGAGCTGCCGCAGGCTGCGATCTTTTGATCTTCAGCGATCTAACGGATTTGATGCTTGTGCAGCAAACGGTAGAACGTCGGCCGTGACACACCCAGTACTTTGGCCGCCACACTGAGATTATCGCTGTGCCGGTTCAACACATCGCACAACGCCTGGCGCTCGGCGCGGGTCTTGTAGTCTTCCAGCGTGCCCATCGGGGTGGCGATCGAGTGCTGGCTGATCAACCCCAGATCTCGGGCCTCGATCTGCCGGCCTTCAGCCAACACCAGCCCACGGCGCACACGGTTGGCCAGTTCACGGACATTGCCCGGCCAGTCATGTTTGCCCATGGCAATCAGCGCGTCTTCACTGAAACTGCGTGGACGGCGGCCGGTTTCGTGGCTGTAGAAGTGGGAAAAGTGGTTGGCCAGCATCGACAGATCACCATGGCGTTCACGCAACGGCGCGGTGACCACTTGCAGCACATTGAGCCGGTAATACAGATCCTCACGGAAAAGCTTCTTCTCGATAGCCGCCTCAAGATCGACGTGCGTCGCCGCCAGCACACGCACATCCACCGGGATCGGCTGGCTGCCGCCGACGCGTTCGATGTGTTTTTCCTGCAGGAAGCGCAGGAGGTTGGCCTGCAGTTCCAGCGGCAGATCACCGATTTCATCGAGAAACAGCGTGCCGCCATTGGCCGCTTCAATGCGTCCGACCTTGCGCTGATGCGCGCCGGTAAACGCGCCCTTCTCGTGGCCGAACAGCTCGGACTGAATCAAATGTTCGGGTATTGCCCCGCAATTGATCGCCACAAACGGTTTGCTATGACGCTGGGATTGCCGATGCAGCGTGCGCGCGACCAGTTCTTTGCCGGTGCCGCTTTCGCCACGGATCAGCACTGGCGATTCGGTGGGCGCCAGTTTGCTCAGCAGTTTGCGCAATTCGCGGATCGGCTTGCTGTCGCCGAGCAGCTCATGTTCGGGCTGATCCACGTGAATCGTGCCCTGCCCGCGCAGACGCGCCATGCCGAATGCCCGGCCAAGGGTGACCTGCACCCGCGACACATCAAACGGCAAGGTGTGGAAATCGAAAAACCATTCGCAGACGAAGTCACCGACGTTTTGTAAGCGCAGGACTTCCTGATTGAGCACGGCGATCCATTCAGTGCCGCTACGACTGATCAGCTCCTTGACCGCCTCGGGGCGTTCGAGATGAAACGGCTGTAAACGCAACAAGCCGACATCGCAACTGCGATCGGCGGCATTTTCCAGAGTGCAACTGTCAACATCCCAACCTACGGCGCGTAATCCGGGCAATAAGCGGTGGCAGTCGTCACACGGATCGACCACCAATAAACGTCTTAACGCTGGCGCTTCGCTCATGACTGTTCCTTGGCGCCAAATTATTAGAAATGATTGTAAAAACAGTCATTTGGCAGACCCGACTGTAACACTAGCAAGATTTTGACAGGGCCTTGTATCGATTGCTTATAGGTGTGCAAGCAAACACGTTATAAGAAGCCAAGTTGTTAGTTAGCTATCGACTAACTAGCCGCCTTAAACCTTTCAGGAAGCTTTCAAAGACCGTGCGAAAAGCAATGCCAGGAAAGAAAGTTGAAATTTCTTTGTTTCATGTGTGACCTGCCAGCCGGTTCGGTGCATCAGTACAAGTACCAGCCGCACGGTACGCCCAACCGACGGCACATCACTTGATTGGGCACGACAGAGAGAAAAACCCATGACCGCCCCGCTCCGTATCAACGAAGCTCTTTTGATTGCCAACCACGCGTTCAAACCTTTCCAGTGCGTGGCCTGGGCGCCACAAGACGGCAATGGCGAACTGAGCCTGACCGTGATCGACCGGACCAATTCGCACATCGGTCGCAAACAGATCCCAAGCAGCGCCTACTCCGATCCGGCGCAACTCGAGCAACTGCTGCAGCAGGCTCGCGCTGAACTCAGTGAAGAAGGTTACAACCTGCAATCCTGGTCGATGCCACACTAACAGCCGGGCCATGCGGATGACGCTCAGGTCATCCGCCCTCCTCTGTTAGTTGGTTTCTTTTTAACTCCGCGCACTTCTGTACAACTAATAGCAATGTAACCGGGCTTAATGCTTGGCCGGCTTGCTATTGGTTCAAAAAGACACTGTTCTGGCACAGTGCGACCCTCCACCTGTTAGTTCTAACAGTTGTACTTCTCCCGGTTCAGGGATTGAATGTTCCGCTCATGCAGTTACCCACCCGGTTCCCGGTACAAGGTCAACTCGCAAGGAGATGCGTGCATGTCCACTCTGAACACTTTTGCGCTGCCGGCGCTATCGACGACTTTATTGAGTCGAACCGGTCAACTCGACAGAACATTTGCCGCTACCGGCGTCGCTCAAGTGTATTTCGCTGGCAGTATGTCCAGCCTGACCGAGGACATTGCCATCGATACACAGGGGCGCGTTCTGGTCGCGGCAAAGGTCGGCGTTGCCAGCGGCAGTCGATTCGGCCTGGCGCGGATGCTGGCCGATGGCTCGGCCGATCTGACCTTCGGTGAGCAAGGCAGCGTAATCGACACCTTCGCTCCTGGGTTTGAAGCCACGGCCGGCAAGGTCCAGGCACTCCCCGACGGGCGCATCCTGCTCGCCGGGCTGCATTATGAAAACGCTCATCGCACCTTGCCGGCTCTGGCCATGTTCGACGCACAGGGCAAGCCGGATTTGGCTTTCGGTGACAACGGTCGCCAGGTAGTGCGCCTGCCCGGTGACTTGTCCATGGGCAGCCGGGATGCCTGGCTACCTCCGGGCGTACCCGGTGCCGAAGCCTGCGACTTCGTCGTGCAGGACGACGGGCACATTCTGTTGATCGCCAATCATCACTTCGAACTCGCCGACCATGCCGGCATGCTGATTCGCCTCAAACCCGACGGCAGCCTCGATGAGACGTTCAACGGCCGCGGCTTCGTGATGATTCGCCACTTGCTGCTCAACACTTGGCTCAGCAGCCTGCTGTTGCAAAAGGATGGGCGAATTGTGGTGGCCGGCTCCATCGACTTTCCGCAGGAGGGTTTGCTGGCGCGCTATCTGCCCAACGGCTGCCTCGACGAGCGTTTTGCCGTGGACGGCTTCATGGCGTTCAAGGCGCACGGGCAAAGCGCTCAGGTCAGTCAGGTCCTTGAATCGACGGAGGCACTGCATTGTTTCGGCAGCAGTCGCGACCCGATCCGTTGCATGGCGTACTGCCTGCACACCAATGGTCGACCGAACCTGCACAACCATGGCGGCCAGCCACAACTGCTGGAGATCGGCCCCAGCGGCTGCCAATGGAGCGCTGCTCAACCCATGGCGGATGGCCGCATCATCGCGGTCGGTGCAACCATTGGCGGATTCGAAGCGGACTTTATTGTTGCCCGCTACCTCAGTGACGGCGGCCTGGATCACAGCTTCGGCGATGGCAAAGGCTGGTTGCGCACGCGCCTGGGACGCAGCCTGGACACGGCCAACTCGCTGGCCGTGCAACCGGACAACGCCATCCTTGTCGGTGGTTATTCACTGGATGGCAACTATCGGGCCATGGTCGCGCGGTATCTCAATCAGTAGGCCGTCAGTATTTACCGTTCGTCGCAAATACCGTCCAACCTGTAATTTCTGACAGTAGACGGCACCCTTGATCGCGCATCAGATTGCAGCGCGTGCAGAACCGCTGCACGCCCGTCGCGAAAAAGGAATTTTTATATGAACGATCAAGTGAAACTGTCACCTCATTTTACGTCGGTAGGTCTTTTGCAAGGCAGTGCCGAATCCATTGCTCCCAAGATCCTGTCAGTCACCGATGGTGACGGCAACCCTGTTCAAGATGGCGGTACTGCCACAAACGGTCATCTTTCTTTCGTCGGTTCGGCCTCTCCGAATCAGCAGGCGGAAATATGGGACAACGGTGCTCCGGCGTACCCTCCCGTCAATGTTGACGTTGAGGGTCATTTCAGTGCACTCCTCCTTGATCAGAAACGGGGGCGTCACGTCTACCATGTGAAAACCACCGATAACCAAGAGTCCCCGACATGGACTGTCGATGTGAATGTAAGCGAAACGGTATCGATCACCTGGGTCACCGGTCCTGATGGATTAGTCATCAAAAACGGTGAATTCACATTCCATGACGAACTGAACTTTACCGGCACAGGTACACCTGACAAGGTCGTGGAACTGATGAATAACGGTACGGTGGTAAAACTCCTGAATGTTGACTCCAACGGAAATTGGAGCGCCAACGTCAAAGGCCTTGAGACAGGTACTCAAAACTTCATTGCCCGCGAGACAAACGGGCAGCAATCATCGCCATGGCGGGTCCTGGTAAAGCAGCCTGCACCGATCAGTATTCAGTTCGTCCTGGGCAATGAAAGCTTTCAATTGATCGGCAATCAAAAAACCACGACCGATACATCGGTGACGTTGGTTGGCACAGCAAACCCAAGGGAAACAGGCTGGATTGTCGACTATGAACGTGACCTGGTGCCCTTCGCTGCAAATGACCAGGGTGTCTACTTTGCAACGATCAAGGACCTGGAAGAAGACCACGTTCACACCTTCAGGCTGAGATCTGATCTGGCTCGAATCTCGACGCCTTGGGCAATCAGAGTGGTTTCGTCGAAATTGCGATAAACACTTCCCTCCTGCAGACAAAAGGCCCACCGAGTCATGACCCGGTGGGCCTTTGTCGTTCCAGCGTCAAAGCGCACGCCCGGTTTTCAAAAAAGACCTTGGTTAAATCCAGTAACACCTTGAACTTGCCCGCCACATCCGGCAACTTGCGCGCTTCTAAAGACAAGGAGCAGCCGATGTCCGGTTCAATGGCCCAGGCGTTCGCGCAAAATTTTCTCGGGCACTCGCCACGCTGGTACAAGGCGACCATCGTCGGTTTCCTCATCCTCAATGCCGTCGTGCTGTTCAGCGTCGGGCCGGTTGCGGCCGGCTGGTTGCTGGTGATCGAATTCATCTTCACCCTGGCGATGGCGCTCAAGTGCTATCCGCTGATGCCCGGCGGTTTGTTGCTGATCGAAGCGCTGTTGCTGAAGATGACCACCCCGCAGGCGCTTTACGATGAACTGGTGCACAACTTCCCGGTGATCCTGCTGCTGATGTTCATGGTGGCCGGTATCTACTTCATGAAGGATCTGTTGCTGTTTCTGTTCTCGCGCCTGCTGTTGGGCGTGCGTTCAAAAGCGGTACTGGCCTTGATGTTTTGCTTTCTGTCGGCGTTCCTGTCGGCGTTTCTCGATGCGCTGACGGTGACCGCTGTGATCATCAGTGCGGCGGTCGGTTTCTATTCCGTTTATCACCGCGTCGCGTCGGGCAACGATCCGCGCCAGGACAGCGAGTTTGCTGACGACCGGAACCTGCCGAAACTGCATCACGACGACCTGGAACAATTCCGTGCGTTCTTGCGCAGCTTGCTGATGCACGGCGCAGTCGGTACGGCGTTGGGCGGTGTCTGCACATTGGTGGGCGAACCGCAGAACCTGTTGATCGGCCACGAAATGGGCTGGCACTTCGGCGAGTTCTTCCAGAAAGTCGCCCCGGTGTCGCTGCCGGTGCTGGCAGCGGGTCTGATCACCTGCGTGTTGCTGGAGAAGCTGCGCTGGTTCGGCTATGGCACGCTGCTGCCGGACAATGTTCGCGCCGTGCTGGCCAACTACGCCGCCGAAGACAACGCCGAGCGCACGGCGCGCCAACGCGCAGCCCTGCTGGTGCAAGGCGCGGCGGCACTGATCCTGATCGGCTGCCTGGCCTTTCATATCGCTGAAGTCGGTTTGATCGGCTTGATGGTGATTGTGTTGATCACCGCATTTACCGGCATCACCGACGAGCATCGTCTGGGCAGCGCATTCAAGGACGCCATGCCGTTCACGGCGTTGCTGGTGGTGTTTTTTGCGGTGGTCGCGGTGATTCACGATCAACAGCTGTTCGCGCCGTTGATCGAGTGGGTACTGG
The DNA here is from genome assembly GCF_031931925.1 of Pseudomonas sp. rhizo66. Classification (NCBI taxonomy): domain Bacteria; kingdom Pseudomonadati; phylum Pseudomonadota; class Gammaproteobacteria; order Pseudomonadales; family Pseudomonadaceae; genus Pseudomonas; species Pseudomonas sp. rhizo66. The sequence continues at coordinate 6,524 of NZ_JAUJWZ010000031.1, read as the reverse complement.
CCCTGCCGGTCGAGCAACAACCGGGCATGCTGTTTATTGCCAACGGCGTGTTGTCGGCGATCAGTGACAACGTGTTTGTGGCGACGATCTACATCACCGAAGTGAAACAGGCGTTCCTCGCCGGGCACATGAGCCGTGAGCATTTCGAGACGCTGGCCATCGCGATCAACACCGGCACCAACCTGCCAAGCGTGGCGACGCCGAATGGCCAGGCCGCGTTCCTGTTCCTGCTGACCTCGGCGATTGCACCGCTGGTGCGTTTGTCGTATGGGCGGATGGTGTGGATGGCGTTGCCGTACACCTTTGTGATGGGTTTGCTGGGCTGGTATGCCGTGAGCTACTGGCTCTGATCAAACCGCCCCGGTCCATGTAGGAGCTGTCGAGTGAAACGAGGCTGCGATCTTTTGATCCTGTTTTTATCAATCAAGGTCAAAAGATCGCAGCCTGCGGCAGCTCCTACAAGATTTGCGCTGAATCAGTGAGGGAGGATGTACTTCTCGATCGCTTGCGCCGCGCCGTCTTCGGTGTTCGGCGCGGTGACTACGTTGGCCTGACGCTTCACCGCCTCCTCCGCCTGCCCCATGGCAATCGACAGGCCGGCGCAATGGAACATCGCCGGGTCGTTGCCGCCATCGCCGATGGCCGCTGTCTGCTCCAGCGCAATCCCGAGATGCTCGGCCAGGGTCGCCAGTGCGGTGCCTTTGTTGGCCTCCAGCGCCGTGACGTCCAGATACACCGGTTGCGAGCGTGAGACTTGCGCCATGCCGTTGACCTTCTGCAGCAGTTGCGCCTCCAGCTCGATCAACAGCTCAGTGTTGTTGCTGGTCGCGACGATCTTGTCGATGCGCTCAAGGTACGGCTCGAAACTCTCGACCACCACCGGCGGATAACCGAGGCCATGCTGTTCGCGCGGCACCATCGGCCCGTGCGGATCCTTGAGCAGCCAATCGCCGCCGCTGAACACCCAGATTTCCACATCCGGCTGGTCGGCGAACGTTGCCAGCGCAATCAGCGCGGTGGTGGCCGGCAAGTAATGCGCCACCAGCAGGCTGCCATCCGGATTGACGATGGTGCCGCCATTGAACGCTGCGGTTGGCAGATCGACGCCCAAGGCTTCGATCTGCTGCAGCATGGCTTTGGGTGGTCGGCCCGTGGCGAGGCTGAACAACACGCCGGCCTCACGCAGCGAACGCACGGCTTCAATGGTGCGCTGGCTCAGGCTGTGATCGGGCAGCAACAGCGTGCCGTCCATGTCACTGAGCAGAAAACGGATAGGTTGTTGCGGCAAGTCACTCATCCGAGGCCATGCCAGACGCGACCATCGCGAGTCAGTAGATCTTCGGCAGCTTGCGGGCCGTCTTCTCCGGCGGCATAGGTCTGCACAGTGGCATCCTGCTGCCAGGCGTCGAGGAACGGCTGCACCGCGCGCCAGCCGTTCTCGATATTGTCGGCGCGCTGGAACAACGTCTGGTCGCCGGTCAGGCAGTCGTAGATCAGGGTCTCGTAACCGGTCGACGGCTGCATCTCGAAAAAATCCTTGTAGGCAAAACCCAGTTCGATATTGGCCATGTTCAACGCCGGCCCCGGCCGTTTGGCCAACAGGTCGAACCACATGCCTTCGTTGGGCTGGATCTGGATACGCAGATAAGTCGGCTGCAACTCGTCGACTTCGGTGTCACGGAATTGCGCGTACGGCGCTGGTTTGAAACAGATGACGATCTCGGTGTCGCGCACGCTCATGCGCTTGCCGGTGCGCAGGTAGAACGGCACGCCGACCCAGCGCCAGTTATCGATCATCACCTTCAGCGCGACGTAGGTTTCGGTGCTGCTGTCCGGCGAAACGTTGGGCTCCTGGCGATAACCGTTCAGCGGCTTGCCATCGACTTGACCGGCGCTGTACTGGCCACGCACCGAGTTGGCCCGCGCCTCCTCGGTGGTCCACGGACGAATCGCACCAACAACCTTGGCCTTCTCGCCGCGCACCGCATCGGCGCCGAACGCGGCTGGCGGTTCCATCGCCACCATGGCGAGCAACTGGAACAGGTGATTGGGCACCATGTCGCGCAGTGCGCCGGTGTGTTCGTAAAAACTGCCACGGGTTTCGACGCCGACGGTTTCGGCGGCGGTGATCTGCACATGGTCGATGTAGTGATTGTTCCAGAAGGCTTCGAACAGGCTGTTGGAGAACCGGCTGACCAGAATGTTCTGCACGGTTTCCTTGCCCAGGTAATGGTCGATCCGATAGATCTGTTTCTCGGACATCACCTTGAGCAAGCAGGCGTTCAACGCTTCGGCGGTTTGCAGATCGGAGCCGAACGGCTTCTCGATCACCACCCTTCTGAACGCTTCGGGGGTTTCTTCAAGCAAACCGGCGCTGCCCAGTCGGCGCACCACTTCACTGAAGAAACGCGGCGCGGTGGCCAGGTAGAACACCGCATTGCCGGTGCCGCTGTCGGCGATTTTCGCCGCCAGCGCAGAATAAGTGCTGTCGTCCAGGAAATCGCCCTGGACGTAGCTGATACCTTTGGCGAGCTTGGCCCACAAAGCCGGATCAAGCATCTGATCGCCCTTGCCGACCTTCGCCGCCACTTCGGTGCGGATGAAGTCTTCGAGCTTTTGCGCGAAGGCTTCATCGGTAATGGCGTTGTGGTCAACGCCGACGATCCGCAGATTGTCGTCAAGCAAACCGTCGCGACTGAGGTTGTACAGCGCCGGCATCAGCAAGCGCTTGACCAGGTCGCCGTGGGCACCGAACAAAAACAGCGTGGTCGGTGGTGCGGGTTCTGCCTTGGATTTTCTGCGGATCGTATGGGTCATTTCTTCGGTGTCTCCACGTGGCCGCCGAAGCCGAAGCGCTGGGCCGAAAGAATCTTGTCGCCAAAGGTGCCCTGACCGCGCGAACGGTAGCGCGAGAACAGCGAGTTCGACAGCACCGGTACCGGCACCGCTTGTTCCATGGCCGCTTCGATGGTCCATTGCCCTTCGCCGCTGTCGGCAACGGAGCCGGAGAAACCGTCGAGCTTCGGATCGCTGGCCAGCGCATCAGCGGTAAGGTCGAGCAACCACGAGGACACCACGCTGCCACGGCGCCACACTTCAGCGATGTCTGCCACGTTCAGGTCGAAACGCTGATCTTCCGGCAGACGCTCGCTGGACTTGGTCTTGAGGATGTCGAAACCCTCGGCGAACGCGGCCATCATGCCGTACTCGATACCGTTGTGAATCATCTTCACGAAGTGCCCGGCACCGGCTGGACCGGCGTGGATGTAGCCATGTTCGGCACGGTGGTCATCGGACTTGCGATCCTTGGTGCGCGGGATGTCGCCCATGCCTGGTGCCAGAGCGGCGAACAGCGGGTCGAGGCGCTGCACGGTTTCAGCATCACCGCCGATCATCATGCAATAGCCGCGCTCCAGGCCCCAGACGCCGCCGGAGGTGCCGACGTCGATGTAGTGCAGGCCCTTCTCGGCCAGAGTCCTGGCCCGGCGAATGTCATCCTTATAGTTGGTGTTGCCGCCGTCGATGATGGTATCGCCGGCTTCGAGCAGCGTGCTCAGGGTGTTGATGGTGTCTTCAGTGGGTGCGCCGGCCGGCAGCATGACCCAGACCGCACGCGGTTTGGTCAGGCCGGCAACCAGTGCCGGCAAGTCGGCGACGCCGGTGGAGCCCTCGGCGACCAGGTTCTCGATGAAAGCGGTATTGCGGTCGTAAACAACGGTGGTGTGCCCGTTGAGCATCAGACGTCGCGCAATATTGCCGCCCATGCGGCCCAGTCCAATAATCCCGAGTTGCATGTGCTGATGCTCCTTACTACAAATAAATGTGTGTCATTGGTTATAGCCCAACGCGACTGATGGAGGTTAGTCCAGAGCGTTGCGATGAAGTTTCCGGGCATTGTGCCCGATCCAGACTGATAACGCCCCGAATCCTGCCGAAGACACACCGACCATGAAAAATAAAAAAGTTCCATTCACAGGCAAAAGAAATCAAAATCGGCGCCGATAGTAAGTCAGTACCCAAAGCGGGGACGACCTACAGTTGATGCACGCCATTTGCGAGGTGAGCAATGGGCACAGTACACACAGCAATGCCGCCACAAACCCTGTACGTGACAATCCGTCGCGATGAATTGCGCCAGTTGAAAGACGAACGCGACCAGTTGAAGCAGGAGCTGGCGCAGCTGCGCCTATTGACCCAAGGTGTGCAGCCGCAACCTTTGCCGGTCGTTCAGCGTCACCCGCACGCCTGATCCCCCCTGTTTCGGGAACGGCAGCCGCTGTTCCCGACATGCTGCACCGCTGCTCGCGTCTCTTCAGATCTAGCGGCAACTCACAAACTTTTCACATTCCCTTCGTAATACTCCGCCCCATTCTGGCCGTACCTGTGTGTACGGCCTTCGTTCGTCGGCTTCATGGATGTTCCGGCGGTGGTTGTAACGAGTGAGCTGGAGCGCCGAATGGCATTGTTCAAACGCAGCAAAACGACTGCGACAGGTTTCGATTGGGCCGGTTTTATCTGGCTGTTTGTATTCTTCTGGTACTTCTCGGGCATCACCCAACTGCTGATTCAGCTGACCGGCACCTCCGGCTTCAGCGGATTCCGTCAGGCGTTCTTCATGAGCGCGCTGTGGCTGGCGCCGATGTTGCTCTTCCCCAAACGCACCAAACTGCTCGCTGCCGTGATCGGCGTAGTGCTGTGGGCCTGCTCGATGGCCAGTCTCGGCTATTTCTTCATCTATCAGCAGGAGTTTTCGCAGAGCGTCATCTTCATCATGTTCGAGTCGAACGTTTCCGAAGCCGGCGAGTACATGACCCAGTACTTTGCCTGGTGGATGGTGCCGGCGTTCCTCGCGCATACCGCGTTCGCTTATTTCCTGTGGACTCGCCTGCGCCCGGTGTACATGCCCCGTGGTCGTGCGCTGGTCGCGGCTACGGCGATCGTCATCGCGGTGGTCGGTTATCCGCTGGTCAAACAGACCCTGCGCATGGGTACTTTCGCCCAAGGCTTCGAGAAGTTCGAAACCCGTATCGAGCCGGCCGTGCCATGGCAGATGGCCGTGGCCTATCACCGTTATCTGGATACCCTCGCCGATATGCAGGGCATGCTGCACAACGTGAGCAAGATCCCGCCGCTGAAAAACCTCAAGGACGCCTCGGCCGATCAGCCGAAGACCCTGGTGCTGGTCATCGGCGAGTCGACCAACCGTCAGCGCATGAGTCTTTACGGCTATCAGCGCAACACCACGCCGGAACTGGACAAGCTCAAGGATCAACTCGCGGTCTTCGACAACGTCGTCACCCCGCGCCCGTACACCATCGAGGCGTTGCAGCAAGTGCTGACCTTCGCTGACGAAGAGCATCCAGACCTGTACCTGTCGACACCGTCGCTGGTCAGCATGATGAAACAGGCTGGCTACAAGACCTTCTGGATCACCAACCAGCAGACCATGACCAAGCGCAACACCATGCTCACCACGTTCTCCGAACAGGCCGACGAGCAGGTGTACCTCAACAACAACCGTAACCAGAACGCCGCGCAATACGATGGCGATGTGATCGAGCCGTTCAACAAGGCCCTGGCAGACGCGGCACCGCGCAAGCTGATCGTTGTGCATTTGCTCGGCACGCACATGAGCTATCAGTACCGCTACCCGCCGACGTTCGACAAGTTCCAGGACCGCACCGGCGTGCCAGCCGGCGTGCGTGACGACCAGGTCCCGACCTACAACAGCTACGACAATGCCGTGCTGTACAACGACTTCGTGGTGTCGAGCCTGATCAAGGATTACGCCAAGACCGATCCGAACGGCTTCCTGCTGTACCTCTCGGACCACGGTGAAGACGTGTTCGACTCGGTGGGCCACAAGACTCTGGGGCGCAACGAAAACAAACCGACCGCGCCGATGTACACCATCCCGTTCATGGCCTGGGCGTCACCGAAGTGGAAGGCCAACCACGAGTGGAACTTCGCCGGCGACCTCGATCGCCCCTACAGCAGCTCGCATCTGATCCACACCTGGGCCGACCTGGCCGGTTTGAGTTTCGATGAACTCGACCACAGCAAGAGCCTGGTCAGCGACAGCTTCAAGGCGCGCCCACTGCTGATCGGCGACCCGTACCAGACTCAACAGCGCGCGTTGATCGATTTCAGTTTGATGAAGCCGAAGAAACCCGACGCAGCGCCGGCGGATGTTGCGCAGAAGTAAAGCCGCGGTGGATCTACCGAGGTGAACGCAAACGAAGAGCGCTTTGTCTGATCCCTTGAAAAGCTCTGTATCGAAAGATGCAGAGCTTTTTTTATCTTCAGAAATCCGGTTCGTTCAATGAACGATCCCTGTGCAAACACCTACCACACGTCGGATTTCAGTCCTTACCTGTCAGATCTGACAGGTGCGCAATCTTACCAATGCGCTTTCAATCACTCCGTTACCTCACCGAACGGAGCTCGCCACCATGCCCAACCCAACACCGGATGCCCTGAAGTCCCTCTACTTCCCTGCCCTGAACACGCTCGACCCAGCGGAA